>NZ_JAATEK010000099.1:0-3669 GCF_012034195.1 Microbispora sp. CL1-1 | reverse complement strand
CCAGATCTGGCCGGTGCCTTCCGCGGTGTAGGCGGGGTCGTGCTCGATTTCGTAGTCGGCCCGCAGGTTTCCCCCGGCGGGGTCGGAGACGGTTGCGTGCAGGGTCGGTGTCAGCGACGACACCGCGGACCCGGTGACCGGGGTGATCGACAGCTTGGAGGCCGCGGGGGCCGAGGGCAGGGTGTAGGTGACACTCAACGTGGGAGGGTCGCCGTAGCCGACCTCGGACGATGCGAACCCGACCGCATAGTCGGCGGCGTTGCTCTCATCAGTTCCGCGCAGTTCGATGCCGTAGTTCGCAGTCCCCGACGCCCACGCCTGCGCCATAGAGGTGACCCTCCAAGTCATGGACCGGTCGCCGGAACAGCCACCGGTCTCCGACGCCGTGGCCTGGCCGCTGGTGGTCGTGGTGGGCTTGTTCGTCCACAGGACGGTGCTGGGGTTCCAGCTGGAGGTCACCCGCGCCGCGACGATGCCACCGGTGGCGCATTCGAAGGAATCGACCCACATCTGATAGGCGCTGAGCGTGGCGCTTGACACGGTCGCGCCCGCCAAGGAGCTGGTGTCGAACTTCAGATAGGAACGCGCGACTTCGACACCGACGAAGTTGAAGACCGCACCGGCGACGAGCTCGGAGTCGCCCGCGTGAGTACTGCTCTCGCCCTTGATGACGTAGGTGTCGCTGCTCAGCGGAAGCGTGGTCGTGGGATCGATCGTCACCGGATAGGTGGTGGCCGGGTCAGCCAGGAAACCGGGGTCGGGCTGAAGCACCAGCACCTGGCGGCCCTGCTCCTGCACGACACTGGTGGTGATCTTCCCACGCTTTCGCGGGCGCCGCTTACCCTTCGCGTCCGCGCCGGCATCGGGCGTGGAGGACGCCCACATGACCGGCGTGGGGGCCGCCGCGACGACCGTGCCACCCTTGTCGCTCAGGGTCAGGCCACCGGTCTCCGCGGTCTTCAGGGTCAAGCCGGATGTCTCGACAGGCAGCCGGTATTCCACCGGACCGGACGGCCTGCGCCGCAGCACGACATCGTGCCGGAACCCGGTGGCCAGCGCGGTCACCACGAGATCGGCCCCCGGCCCTGCCGCATCGGCGTAGGTCGCCGTGTTCCCCTTCACGGAGGGGCGGGGCAGCGCGCTCGGCCACGACAGCGCGAAGACCGTGCCGTCCTGCCGTGTCATCTTCGCGAACACGCCTGTCCCTCCGGTGGAGAACTCCACCTGAGCGGCCGCGGCCTTCGGCCGCAATACCCCATCCTCGTCCACGAGCGAGGTGTCGATCGGCACCCAGGACTGCCCCTGCTTCACCCGGGAGGGGCCAGCGGTGAACTCGGCGGTGAAGGTCTTGCCATCCGGGTTGGCATACACCACCGAGGAATCGGTCGTCGCCGCGTCGACCTGCACCCGCTTGCCCTGCTTGACTGCGGCCTTGAGCGCCGCATCGGCAGCCGCCCGGACCTCAGGCTGCGCGGCAGCCCCGGAAGAGGCAGCGGACGAAGACGGCTGTGCGGGCGCGGCCTGCGACGTCGCCGAGGCAGTCGCGGCAGAGGAGTTGGACGAAGAACCCGGCGGCACCGGCCCTGCCACAGCTGCCGCCTGCTGACCGCTGCCCCCGCCGCTCAGCCATTCTTCGATTTTGGTGACCTGGTCGGCGGCGTCGGTGTAGTACACCGTCTTGCCGCCCACCGGCGGAATCACCTCGTACTTGTCCGCGCCCAGGTAGTTGGTGGTCGTACGGCGGAACTCTTTCTCGCCGGTCGCGTCGGCCGTCATGTCCACCTGGGCGGTGACTCGGCCTAGCCGGTCGTACTCCTGCTTGGACCATTGCGGAACCGTGCTCCATGCGGGGTTCAGCAGGCCCGATCCGGGTGCGCTCCCGTTGTACACCGGGGCGGAGGTCCGCTCGGTCAGGCCGCGCTCGTTGTAGGTGGTGACCTGAACGATCCGGCCGCCTGTCGGCGAGGCGGTTTGCACCTCACGCTCGCGGCCGAAGCCGTCGCTGTAGGTGTAGGTGGAGGTGTATTTGGGGGTTCTAGTGCCGGCGCCGGACTGCAGGCGGGACGCCATGGTCCGGGATGGCTGGCTACCGGTGACGGTGTAGGTGACCTTCGCCGCGGGGGGATTGTCGCTGAGGTCGGTGTCGTTGCGGTCAGGCTTGGGCGCATCCGGAGTCCACAGCTGCAGCGTTCGGCCCAGGACGTCGTAGTCGATGTTGACCTTGTTGTCGTTGGCGTCCTGCATGCCGACCGGCTGACCGTTGTACTGGGAGGACCAGGTGGTCACCTGGTGCTGGAGCGGATTTTTGACCGTCACGCCCTGCCATGGCCAGCCGACGGCGGGGGTGTAGGTCGTGGTGGTCGTTTTGGGGGATTGCTCGGACGGGTCGGACGGCTCGGTCGTGGTGAGCGGCCGGCCGTAGTTGTCGAAGGTCGACTTGATCGTGGCGTAGTGAGTGGTGGTGGAGTAGGCGCGGGTTTCGGTGACGTTCCCATGGGTGGGAGTGTTGGCGGACGGGTCGCTCGCTCCGTCGTAGAGGTAGACGGTACGGCTCAGCAGGTCACCGCTGGTGCAGTCGTCACCCGCATGCTTCTCCTCCGACGCGTGGTAGTTGAGCATCCACGTCGTCGTGTTGCGGGCGTAGGTGATGGAGGTGCAGGTGTTGTCGGACGCGGTGCTGGTGTCGCCGTAGTCGTTGACCGTTTTCGGCAGCCCGTCGGAGTTGTAGGTGGTCTTGGTGTCGGTGTAGCGCCACCCGGTGGTGGTCTTCTCCCGGGACACCTCCCGCGTCTGGTTCACGCGAGAGGGGTTACGCGTGCCCGGGCCGCCGCCGGTCTCGACTACCTCGTACTCATACCGTGTGGAGGAGTTCTCCCCGTTGCTGTCGCGGACTTGTTCCTGCAGGGTGCGCCCGTTCAGCTCGATGGGATCCGGGACGCTGTGGCCGTCGAAGTCGGTGATGGACCGGCCCAGGCCGCGGAAGAACTTGGCCGAGGTGGTGCTGACCCCGGAAGAGCCGGACCCGCCGCCGACGGTGGTGGTCACCTGACCGTAACCGCGCCATTCGGTGTAGTCCTCAGGCATGAACGGGTCGCGCACGGCCAAGGGGTTGTCCGGGACCGCCCAGCCCGGATCATCCTCATAGGAGTAGCTGGTGACCTGGCTGGGTGAGCCGCCCACCATGTCGATGTCGGTGACCGACGTCACCAGCCACTTGGCGTAGACCTCGCCGTAGTAGTACCAGTCGTCGTTGACGATGTCGTAGCGGGTGGTGATGAAGTAGCAGTCGTAGCCGGAGTCGTCCCAGATGTCGCTCGGGGGATACTGCGCCATTTCCGGGCAGGGGTTTTCCTGCTCGTACTCCACCTCACTGCGGCCGCCCAGCCCGTTGTTCACCGCGCCGATGCGGGGGAACTCCACCGAGTCCAGCTCGATGCTGACGGCATTGTTCCGGAAGGTCGCCTCGAACGTGGTCGGCGGCAGGGCGATCTGCGTTCCGTTGCCGCCGGCCAGGCCGACCTGCTGGATGGAGTCCAGCCACAAGATGGGGTACTCGTCCCCGTTCCAGCCACCGCCGTCCAGCCACTGATACGACAGGTCCCACCGGGTGACGTCCTCCCAGTCGTCGGTCGTGCCCGGGACCAGGGTCTGGGTGGTGATCGAGCTCAG
>NZ_JAATEK010000098.1:0-4118 GCF_012034195.1 Microbispora sp. CL1-1 | reverse complement strand
GGCGCCTCGGCAAGCGCGGCGAGCCGCAGCTCGCGCCAAATCGGCCAATCGTCTTCATACAGGACACGTAGTTCGATCACCGCCAAAACCTACAGGCGGCCACGGCACCACCCGCATCATCGGCAGGCGACGAGCGACCTGGGACGGAAGCGCGGCGGCAGCCGGGCGTGGTCGTAAGTTGCCATACGGGCTCAAGCCGCCGCCTGTGCCGGGCGGCGGTAACACGGCGCGTCCGCCCGCGGCCGCGCTACGTATCTCTTGGATCTGTTGCGCTCTGTCAGTCGACTCCTAGTCTTTTACAGTGCCGCAAGGAAAGCCTGCATCTCCAACATGTCCACCGTCTCGATATCATCCGGTCGGATGATCACGGTGAGCTCGCGGCATACCGGACGTACTCGAGATGAGGCAACAAAAGACAAAATAATCACTTTCAGAAGATTCTCGCGATCAAGAGCGTACACTCTTGCCAGCTCCGCACCCATGATGGGTACTGCCACGGCATTGAGTTGGCCCCTAGCCCCGATTGCTGTCCACAGTTTTCCTAAACTCATCCAGAAGTCGTCAATAGAGCATCGAGCCGTCAGATCATTACCCATCCTGCTATATGCCACGCAATAGATCCTCCGCTTGGGTGAACCAATGACGGCGACTGTCCCTATGGCGTACCGCATCAATTTCCCCTGCGGCTTTGTCGTTTTGGTCTCCACCTTAATAGGTGAGTATTCCGAGAGGGCTCGCGCTAGATCATCATCGAGCCTGCGACGATCGTTCTCGTAGGTTCGCTGTAGCAATTGTCCTTGAAGGCTTGCTCCATTGATTACGATGTCGTCTGTGGTGTCCGTGTCGAATGTGTCACAAAATCCCACAACGATATCAGTGTCCGACTCAAGAATATCGCCGACCCGGATTTCTATGGAAATATCGGGGTAATCGAATGCGCGTCCTGCATGGCGGCGTGGGAACGCCTTGAAGATGGCCCAGGCGAGGCATGCCGCCAGAGATAGCCCCGTCACTAGTCCTGGTTCAGCGAATCGAACGCCAAAGACTTGACCCGCGAACTGAATCGCCCCAGAGATGAGGCCAAAAGCGATGAGGAACTGCGCGAATAAAAGCGTGCGGGCTCTGCGTGTGTTCCACACCATCTTGTTCTTTCTGCCTACGCACAATGATCTAATTTATCACCTGGCGGCGTGGCGCGTATATGCGTCGAGATTCTGGAGATGTTCTGTGTCCGCAAAATCCTCGCCGGTAGCTCTCACCGCGCATCCTGCCGTCTGCAGCCGCTGGCGCAACTTCAATATGCTTGGCACTGAGCCATCAAACTGAATGTAGTTGCGACCGCCTATATCTGAGAAATCTCGTAAGTGTCCCATCTTTATAAGAACCGTTCGCTCTGGGTACAAGCCGAAAGCCATGCCGGCCTCAAACAGAACGTTTGGCCTGGCTTGACACTGCGTGCCGTGCTCGGGATCGGGCCCGCTCCCCTGAAGTGAAGGGTGCAGGCGGACGATGTCGTCCGGGGTCATCAATACCAAGGCGGCTTGGGCGATGGTGAAAGCGGCACGGACAGTGTCGCCCAAATAAGGGCTGGCCATCCCGACTTCTTGCACTATCGACTCCCATTCCAGAGGATGTAGGCCCATCCTGCGGAGCAGGTCAAACATCCTCAACCGTGCCTGCGAGTCGCGTCCGTGGATGACGAACACGGTACGATCAAGGCCTTCGCGAGAATGTCCGGGACCGCGGGTGGATTGCTCGGTGTCGGGATGATGAGCGTAAGTCACGGCTCGAGCCTTCGGTCCGGATGCGACATTTGCCGCATTGATTTGCCCGTGACCACTGATCCAGATTCCTTCATTCTTATTCATTTCCTTACCTTCTTGTTGATCCATCGGCTCTGCCGGATCTACCCATGTGATCGCCATGGCTGATCGCTTGCGCGTTGTTGCCAGCGGCAACGCTGTCCGCCGTAATCGAACTATTTCCCGTCACCATCACCCCGTTGTTCATGATTGTGGTCTGTCGCTGAATCAATTCACCCGTATCAATGTTCCGACTATCAAGGAATTGAACCAGGGAGTCAAAGATCCGCTGCTCGACGACCTTCGTGTACATCTCGCTGTCGAGCTTCTGAAAGTAGCGCTGATAGCGGGAATCGCTTGCCCACTCCCTGATGCTGAAGAAGGCACCATGGTCGAAGTCCTGGCGGTCGACACCTCTTTTGTTCGGCGCGAGTGCTCGACGGTCGTCACGGTATTCGGAGAGGTGAGTGAACCCGCTGACAATTCCAGAGAACGGTCGGAGACAACTAAAGAACAAGCGCATATGGTCACTCACGCTTGAGACCGGCTCGATTTTATCGTATTTGCGAAACGAATCTTGGAGTGGAGTCAGAATTGAATGACTGGCTTCGATGAACAGATTTTTCTTAACCATAACGAAGCGTAGGAATATGGTTAAGGCGAGTTCGCCGTCCCAGCCGAGTAGGCGAATAACCATATACGGGCGCGCTCGTTTGTCTGGTGCCGCTAGGAGTTGATTGAAATGCACCTGGTCGACACCTGGCCGTGGACGCCCGTCGCTTTGAATGAACATGCTGTCATTAGGAACGTCCCGTCCGCTGACGAATACGCGATCCTCTACTGTCAAGCCCAACCACTTCAGTGCCTCTACCTGACTCTTGACATAGGTGCGGATGTCATGGACATCAAATAGCTCTGGAATCGTCCCCTCTATCCGTGGTTTCGTGAGGTCGATTGCAAACGACCAGCCGCCGATCACCTTGCCGTATCCTCGGAATGGCTTGAATCCTTGGTATATGGTGGTGTTTCCGCGTGTTAGATCAGCGATCTGACGCAGGCGGCTGCGCAAGAGAGGACTGCGTGGCTCGGGCGCGGTAGTTGCCGAGAACCTGTCGCGTCGAAGTGCCCCCGTCATCACGCGGTAATAGTGCAGCTTTGAGAGATACAGCACAAGCGAGGAGACGATTGTCGATAAGCCGATTGCCCATGGCAGTAAAGCAAGAGGTTCGAGTGAGACGGTCAATGCAGCACTGATAATTGAACCCAATACCACTAGGGTCAGTGGCAGGTTTACGGCGGTGAGGACGCAGTCCCGGATTGCCCGCCGCCTACGCGCCGCGCATGCATGCCGGAGCACGCCCACGACATCAAGACCCGGGGACATCGCGATGCCACGGCGAGGTTGCCGAATGATGTGGGCAACGAGGTTCTGCGCGAACATAGGGTCTGACTCGGCCGCGCAGCATAAGTATCGGGTTACCTGATAATCGGCTTCTGCGACGTCCACAACGGGGGTGTGGGCTAGAAGATCTTCCTCGGTAAGGCGATCTGAGAAGGTGACTGATGGAGCCTTGTCCGCTGTTGGGACTGCCCAGGGACAATCGGCGCAAGTGTTACCGCCAGGGGTGCGTGATTGGCAGTCGCCGCATCGCATCCCCTGCTCGTTTCCCATCGGGTGCAGTAGTGACCTCGCTTGAGCAGGCAGATTATGGAGCGTTACAGATGTAGTACATATGTCTCTATACACCTCCAAGTCGCCGTCGGCCAGTGTTTGCAGGAAAGCTCGCGACCAGTGGTCCCAAGTTCCTACTGGCAGGTAGCGGGGATGGTTTCGGAAACCGCTTATCAAGGGACATTTGTGCTGCTCAAAGCATTGACTCGAGCTCGGGCAGTCCTCACCGTAAAGATCAGCGGCGGGGAGGGCCGATGACCGGGTCGTCCAAGCCGAGGTCCTCTAGAGCCGCAGGGGTGAGCACAATGCGTAATGCGTCATCGCGGATAGTGACTTCTCGAACGCAACCGTAGGCGGTTCGCTGGTCTGCGGTGACCAGGCAAGTGAGTGTCCAGGCCGAGATCCGCGTCTTGGTCGCCGGCTTCTTCGATGCCACTCATGAAGATCAGCATGAAGCCGCTGCCGTCCTCGTTTTCCGCTATCCCGGCCTGCCGGTAATTTTCGTCGAAGTCTTCGTCGCCGCCGGCGACACGGGCCGTGAATCGGTAGGTCACTACCGGGATATATCAGCCGGATAGTTCGCACGGGTTCCAACCGCGGCCCGCCGGCGCGTGGCGGGCTGCTCATCGCCGGGATCCGGCGGC
>NZ_JAATEK010000097.1:0-4493 GCF_012034195.1 Microbispora sp. CL1-1 | reverse complement strand
CGTGGCCGTGATCGCCGGTGGGGTGTTCAACAGCGGCATCCTCGCCGGAGGCGCCACCTACGACTACGACGCCGCCCCACCCGCCGTCGTCGAACGCGCACGAGAGCTGGGACGCATCTGCGCCTCCCACGGCGTGCCGCTCCCCGCCGCCGCCCTGCGCTTCCCCCACCGCCACCCCGCCGTCACCACCATCCTGATCGGCGCACGCAGCGCGGACGAGATCGCCGAGGACCTGGCGCTGGCGGCGGCGGACATCCCGGACGCGCTCTGGGAGGACCTGGACCATGCGGGTTGATCTCGCCTACGGCACCGGCGGCCTGGTCGTGGACCTGCCGGACGACCGGACCACGGTCATCGCGCCGGTCGCCCGGCCCGCCGTGCCGGACGAGGCCGCCGAGCTGCGCCGGGCCCTGCGCGAACCCGTCGCGGGCCCCCCGCTGCGTGAGCGGGTGCGTCCCGGCCAGACGGTGGCGATCTCCGCCTGCGACGGCACGAGGCCCCAGCCGCGGCACCTGATGATCCCGGCGATCCTGGCCGAGCTGGACGGGATCATCGACCTGGACGACGTCGTGATCCTCGTGGCCACCGGCACCCACCGCGGCAACAGCGACGCCGAGCTGCGCGCGATGTTCGGCGACCAGGTCGTGGACGCCGTGCGGATCGTCAACCACGACGCGCGCGACGCGTCGTCGCTGAGGTGGATGGGCCGCCACGGCAAGGACGTGCCGGTCTGGCTCAACCGCGAGTGGACCGACGCCGACGTGCGGATCACGACCGGTTTCGTCGAGCCGCACTTCTTCGCCGGGTTCTCCGGCGGCCCGAAACTGGTCGCGCCCGGGCTCGCCGCCCTGGAGACCGTGCTCACGCTGCACGACGCGGCCCGCATCGGCGACCCCCGGGCCACCTGGGGCGTCATCCAGGGCAACCCGGTTCACGACGACGTGCGCGCCATCGCCGCCGCGACCGGCGTGACCTTCGCCCTCGACGTCGTGCTCAACCGGGAGCAGCGGATCGTGCGGGCGTTCGGCGGCGACCTGCTGCCGATGCACGCCGCCGCCACGGCCGCCGCCCGCGCCGCCGCGATGCGGCCGGTCCGCGAGCCCTTCGACGTGGTGGTGACGACGAACGCGGGCTTCCCGCTCGACCAGAACCTCTACCAGTCGGTGAAGGGGATGAGCGCCGCCGCCCAGGTCGTCAAGCCCGGCGGCACCATCGTCTGCGCCGCCGAGTGCCGGGACGGCTTCCCCGGCCACGGCTCCTATCGGGACGTGCTCACCTCCGCCGCCTCTCCGGAGGCGCTGTTCGAGGAGATCTCCCGCCGCACCGAGACCGTGCCCGACCAGTGGCAGGTCCAGATCCAGGCCCGCATCCAGCGGCACGCCCGCGTGATCATGCACACGTCGCATCTGACCGACGCCGACCTGGCCGCCGCCCACCTGGAGCAGACCGGCGACATCGCCGCCACGGTCCGCGCCCTGCCCGGGCGGGTCTGCGTCCTGCCGGAAGGCCCCATGACGATCCCCTACCTCGCCGGAGAGTGACCGTGCCCCAAACCGCCGTGCCCCACACAGCCGTGCCCCACACAGCCGTGCCCCACACCGCCGTGCCGCCGGCCGCCGGATCCGTCACACCGGCATGAGCGAGGCGCTCGACCTCGGCTACGCCCGCGTGGATCTCGGCCGCGAGGCGCGCCAGGGACTGCCCGAGATCGTGTACGGCCCGGGCAAGCGCGTGAGCGAGATCGCCGGGATCGTCACCGCTCTGCTCGGCCGGAACACCGGACCGGTCCTGGTGACACGGGTCGAACCCGGCACGGCCGCCGAGGTGCGCGCGCTCGTCCCCGGCGGCGCGTACGACCCGGACGCCCGGCTGCTGGTCTGGCGGCCGGCGCCGCCGGTCGAGCACACGGTGGCCGTGGTCACGGCGGGAACCTCGGACGGCCCCGTCGCGGTGGAGGCGGCGGCCGTCGCCACCGCGCTCGGCCTGCGGACCGTCATGGTCAGGGACGTCGGCGTGGCCGGGCTGCATCGCGTGCTCGCCGCGGCCGGCGACCTGCGCGCGGCCGACAGCGTGATCGTCGTCGCCGGCATGGAGGGCGCGCTGGCCAGCGTCGTCGGCGGGCTCGTGGAGACCCCGGTGATCGCGGTGCCGACCTCCACCGGATATGGCGCCGCGCTGGAGGGCGTGACGGCCCTGCTGGCCATGCTGACCTCCTGCGCCGCCGGGCTGACCGTGGTGAACATCGACTCCGGCTTCGGCGCCGCGCTCGCGGCCTACCGCCTCACGAGGAGGACGCCCCGGTGATCGTCTATCTCAACCCCTTCACCGGGCTCGCGGGCGACATGCTGCTCGGCGCGCTGCTCGACGCCGGGGCCTCGCTCGACGCCGTACGGCAGGCGGTCGCCGAGACCGGGCTCACCGGCTGGCGGCTCGACGCCGAGCGGGTGCGCACCGGAGCGCTGACCGCCACCCGCGTGCGGATCGAGGTCGCCGACGACGCCACCGAGCGCCCGGCCGCGCGACTGATCACGATGGCGGCCCGGACCGGGCTGACCGTGGCGGAGTCGGCGCTGACCGCGATCGCCGAGGTGGAGGGCGCGCTGCACGGCGTCCCGCCCGCCGAGGTCCACCTGCACGAGCTCGGCGGGCACGACACCCTGATCGACATCGTCGGATGCGCGGCGGCGCTGCGCGATCTCCGGGTGACGCGCGTGCACTCCGCGCCGCTGCCGCTCGGCGGCGGCACCGTGCACACCCGCCACGGCGTGCTGCCCGTTCCGGCTCCCGCCACACTCGCGCTGCTGAAGGGGGCACGGGTGCGGGGCGGGGAGGCGGGAGAGGCGGTCACGCCGACCGGGGCGGCCCTGCTGCACGCCATGCGCACGGTGTACGGCCCGGCTCCGGAGATGACCCTGCGCGCCACCGGCTACGGCGCGGGCGGCCGCGAGCTGCCCGACCGGCCCAACGTGACCGTGGCCATGCTCGGAGAGCCCGTGGCCATGCTCGGAGAGCCCGTGGCCGGGGAGAGCACGCAGATCGTGCTCTCCACGAACCTCGATGACGTCACCGGGGAGGTCCTCGGGCACGTCATCGAGCGTGCCCTCGCGGCGGGCGCGGCGGACGCCTGGGTCACGCCCGCCGTCATGAAGAAGGGACGCCCCGCGCACGTGCTGCACGTCCTCACGCCCCTTGAGCTGGCCGACGACCTGCAGACCCTGGTCTTCGCCGAGACGGGAAGCCTGGGCCTGCGGCGCGGCGTGGTGGAGAAGGTCGCCCTGCCCCGGCACGTCGAGACCATACGCCTGCACGGCCGCGACGTCCGCATGAAGCACGGGCCGTGGGGGGTCAAACCCGAATACGACGACCTGGCCGCGCTGGCCCGGGCGACCGGCCGGCCTTTGCGGGAACTGACACGAGAGGCATTCGACGCGCTGTGACTTCCGACGTGACTCCCCCTGCGACTCCCTCGACGACTCCCCCGGCGGCTCCGGCCGTTCCTTCGGCCGCGACCCGCGTCGACGCGCATCACCACCTGTGGGATCTCTCCCTGCGCCCGCAGACGTGGCTCGATCCCCCGGAGATGGCGCCGATCCGCCGCGACTTCGCCCTGTCCGACTACGCCTCCGCGACGGCCGGAACGGGCATCGGCCGCTCCGTGCTCGTACAGGTGCTGGGCGACGCGACGGAGACGCGCGAGTTCCTGGCCCTGGCGGAGCGGTCGCACACCGTCGCGGCGGTGGTGGGCTGGGCCGACCTCACCCGGCCCGATCTCGCCGACGAGCTGGCCGCCCTGGCCGCCTCTCCCGGCGGCGCCCTGCTGCGCGCGATCCGCCACCTGGTGCAGGGCGAGCCCGACCCGCGCTGGCTGGCCCGCGACGACGTACGCCGGGGGCTTCGGCAGGTCGCGGAGGCCGGGCTCGCCTACGACCTGCTGGTCCTGCCGCACCAATTGCCGGCCGCGATCGAGACCGTGCGTGCCCTGCCCGAGCTGACCTTCGTGCTCGACCACCTCGCGAAACCGCCGATCGCGGCCGGGGGCATCGACCCCTGGGCGGGCCTCATCCGTGAGCTCGCCGCGGAGCCGAACGTCACGGCCAAGCTCTCCGGCCTGATCACCGAGGCGGCGTGGGACGACTGGAACGCCGCCGCGCTTCGCCCGTACGTCGACGTGGCTCTCGACGCGTTCGGCCCGTCTCGTCTCATGTTCGGCTCGGACTGGCCCGTCTGTCTTCTCGCCGGCTCCCTGCCCCTCTGGACCGAGACCGTCTCGGCGCTGCTCACCGATGCCGGGCTGACGGCCGCCGAGCAGGAGGCCGTCTTCCGCGAGACGGCGACCCGGGTCTACCGCCTGGAGGAGTGAGCGCCGGGACGCCGGCCGGACCGCCCGAAGGCGTCCGGCCGGCGTCGGCCGACTCCGGATTCCGCGGGTCAGCGTGCTTCGGTGTCAGGGTGCTTCATGGGTCAGGGTGCTTCGGGGGGCAGGGGGCTTCGGT
>NZ_JAATEK010000096.1:0-4764 GCF_012034195.1 Microbispora sp. CL1-1 | reverse complement strand
GGGAGCGACGCTCAGCTCGTATTGAAGGTGCCTGCATGGATAGATCTGCGGGTCTATCCCGCTTTGAGGTGCCGTGGGCGTGGAGGGCAACGAAGCCCTTGACGGCTCAGGCTGAAGCTAGGGCTCGCCGCTGAAGCGCTCCGGGTTGCGGGCAGGCTCTACAGCGTCCTTCCATCGCGTCCCTATTTGATGGCGCCGACCATGACGCCACGGGTGAGCGTGCGCTGGAAGATGAGGAAGAAGACGACGGCCGGGATGATGCCGAGCAGGGCGGAGGCGCTCGAGGTGGTGATGTCCATCATCTTCTCGCCTTGCAGCAGACCCAGAGCGACCGGCACGGTCTGGTTGTCGTTGGAGATCAGGAAGATCATCGGTAGGAAGAAGTCGTTCCAGGTCCAGATGAAGAAGAAGATGAGCAGCACGCTCAGTGTCGGGCGACTGATGGGCACGACGACCCGCCAGAGCCTGTACCACTTGGAGGCGCCATCGATGGCCGCCGCCTCGAGGATTTCCCGGGGGAACTGTCCGAGCACCGATGAGAGCAGGTACGTGCCGAAGGCGCACTGCATGACGGAGAAGATGATGATGACTCCCAGACGGGTGTCATACAGCCCGACGGCCTTGGACAGGTAGTAGAGCGGGTAGACCAGGGCCTCCTGCGGCAGCGTGTTGGCGATGAGGAAGACGACGAGGATCCCGAGGTTGCCGCGGACCTTCCCGATGCCCAGCGCGTATGCGTTCAGCAGAGAGAGCGCGACCGCGACGATCGCCACACTTCCACTGATGATCACGCTGTTGAGCAGCTTCTCGCCGTAGTCGACGCGGTTCCAGAAGTCGACGATGCCCTGGAGGTAGAAGTGCTCGGGCAGGCTCAGGGGGCCGTTCGTGGAGTAGTCCGAGGACGTCTTGAAGGCGTTGAGCGCCACGATCGCGAACGGGAACAACATTGCGACCGCGAGGACGGCGAGTGAGATCAGGATGGCGTATCTGGGGAGGGTGCGGGCCATCAGGAGTCCTTGGTGCTCTGAATGCGCAGGAACAGGAAGGTCGTCGCCAGGATGATCAGGGCGAGCACGGTCGCGATGGCCGAGCCGTAGCCCACGTTGGCCTTCTCGAAGAAGTTCTGGTAGCTGAAGTAGGAGGGGACCATGGTGGCTCTCGCGGGGCCGCCCCGGGTCAGGACGTAGATTGGCCCGAAGACCTTGAGGGCCGCGACGGTGCAGGTGAGGAGCACCACGTAGGTTTCCGGCCTGATCTGCGGAAGGGTGATGTGCCAGAACCTCCCCCACCAGGTGGCGCCGTCGAGCTGAGCGGCTTCGTACAGGGCGGGGTCGACCCGCTGGAGGGCGGCCATGAAGACGACGAGCGGATAGCCGAGTTGGAACCAGACCATCACCGCCATGACCGTGGCCAAAGCTAGGTCGGGGTCGCCCAGCCAGTTGACCTGAATTCCCAGAATCTGGTTGAGCGCGCCGTACGACGGGTGCAGCATCCAGCCCCAGACCACGCCGGCCACTGCCACGGGCAGGATCTGCGGCAGGTAGAACGCCGCGCGCAACGCCGAGGCGGTCCGTGGGCCGAACTTCTTGCCGATGTAGTCGAACAGCGCGGCGGCGAGCACCAGGCCCAAAATCGTCGGGACGATCGCCATCGCGATGATGAGGGCGATGTTGTGCGCGAAGGAGGACCAGAAGACGCCGTCGGACAGCAGGCGGGAGTAGTTGTCCAGCCCCACCCAGCGCGGCTCGCCGATGCCGGTCCACCTGGTGAAGCTGAACCAGAGGTTCATGAGGAAGGGGAGAATGATGACCAGGGAGAACAGGACGAAGCTCGGCACCAGATAGGGCCAGTAGCCGATCTTCTCCCGGGCCAGTCCGGGCGTGGTCATCCTGTGATGGTGCTGTGCGGGAGCGGCCGGGCGTGCCGTCATCTTCACTGCCATGGTGAGCCTTTCACGGTGGTACGGCTCACGCCCCGGCCAGGAGGGCGTGAGCCGTAACCGGATGGGTCAGTTGCCGATGTCGGCGAGGTTGTCGTTGTAGGGCCGGGCGATCTCGTCCAGCACGGCCTCCGGCGCCTTAGTGCCGTTGATCAGCTCCTGCACGGCCGCGGTGATGACGTCGTAGTAGCCGGGTGCGGGCCAGTCGGGGTAGAAGGCCAGCCCGTCACGGGCGGACAGCGTGGTGAAGTTCTCGATGAGCTCCTTGCCCTTGGGGTCCTTGATGGCCGCCGCGTCGCCGGCCACAGGAACGCCTCCGGAGTTGCCCAGTAGGTTCTGGATGTCCTTCTTCATCGTGATGTCGATGAAGTCGTAGGCGAGGTCCTTGTTCTTGGCTTTTGCCGGGACGACCCAGTGGTTGCCGCCGGAACCAAGGGTGAGGGTGCTCGGGAACAGGAAGGTGCCCCAGTCGAACTTGTTGACGTCGGACGAGAACGTGCCGGACCACCAGGTGCCGGAGAACAGCATGGGGGACTTGCCGGCAATGAATGCGTCGCCCATGTCGGGTCCGCGCAGTCCCGCCGAGTCCTTGCTGATGTAGCCCTTCTTCACCCAGTCGGCGAATGTCTGGGCCGCGTACGTGAACTGCGGTCCGTGGAAGTCGACCTTACCCTTGTAGAGCTGGAAGGAGTCGACCCAGGAACGGTCGGCCTTGGTGAGGGCGAGCTGGTAGAACAGGTGCCCCGCCGGGTACTCGGCGCCTGACATGGCGAGCGGAGTGACGCCGTTCTTCTTGAACGTCTCCAGGGCGGCGGTGAACTCGTCCATGGTGGTGGGCACGGCCACGCCGTACTTCTTGAACTGGTCCTTGTTGTAGTAGACCAGCGTGTACTCGGCGTAGTTGGGCACGCCGTACCAGGCTCCGCCGCCCATGACGCCCCGCTCGTCGTACCGGGCAGTGGTCTGCAGGGACGGGCTGAGCAGCTTGTCCCAGCCGCGCTTGGTGGCCTCGGCGGTCAGATCGGTGAGCAGGCCCTGCTTGGACAGCAGGCCGGTGGTGGCGTTGCCCTTGTTGTACTCCATGATGTCCGGGGCGCCGTCGGAGTTGAGGACCATGCCCGCGGTCTTCTGCATCTGCTCGAAGCCCTTCTCCTCGAACTTCACCTTGACGTTCGGGTGGGTGGCTTCGAACTGCCTGATGGCTTCGGCCCAGGCCTTGCCCATGGCGCTGTCGGGCGCCTCGTAGTGCCACAGGGTGAGCGTCCGGGGACCGGACGAGGCGGCGCTGCCGGAGCCGGAGTCGGAGGTTCCGCCGCAGGCGGCCAGTGCTATGGCGGCGGCGGCGGTGACGGCCGCCGCCTTGAATGTGCGCATCGGCACTCCTTCAGGGGGTGAGGTAGGGCCGTGTCAGGCCCTGAACCAGGCGGTGGAGCAGGCCGCCACCGTGCCAGGGGCGGCGTCGGCCGAGGCCAGTACCGGAATGCCCCAGGGCGTCCGGTACGGCTCGGAGCCGAAGACGGTGACGCAGACGAAGCCGTCGCGCCGGAAGGCGATGACGTCGGGACGGTCCATCGGGATCCAGGTGAGCGGTCCGGTAATCGCGCGGCGAAGTTCGAGCGCGGTGCTGTGCAACTCCCAGGTCGAGCCGGCGACGCCGATCTGGCTCTCGATGGCGTAGTCTGCGAACCAGTCCGGCTGAGGGAGCCATGTCTGGGGGCTGGCGGAGAAGCCGAAAGCGGTCTCCTTCGCGTTCCAGGGCAGGGGGACGCGGCACCCGTCGCGGCCGTAGTCGGCGGGGCCGGAGCGCAGCCAGGTCGGGTCCTGCCGAACCTCGTCGGGCATGTCGAGGACCTCCGGCAGACCCACCTCCTCACCCTGGTAGAGGTAGACCGACCCCGGAAGTGCCAGAACGAGCATCATCGCCGCTCGGGCACGCCTCTGGCCGAGAGTGACGTCCACCACCCCCCGAGGGCGGTGGGCGGGACCCCCGGTGTACTCGACCAGCCCGTACCGGCTGACCATGCGATGGGTGTCATGGTTGGCGAGGGTCCAGGTGATCGTCGCGCCGGTCGAGGCGATCTCCTCCATGCCCCTGTCGATGGAGGCTTTGAAGGCCGGCGCGTCCCAGGGGCACTGCAACAGGTCGAAATAGAACGCCTGGGGCAGCTCGTCGGGGCGCAGGTAGAGGGCGAGGTCCGTTACCGAGGGCACCCACACCTCCCCGACGAGGGTGAGGTCGCGGCCGTACCCGTCGGCGATCTTGCGCCAGCGCCGGAGCACGTCGTGCACCTCGGGCTGGTTCTGCGCCAGGATGTTGTACTCCGGGTATCCGTTCCAGTCGGGCAGGTCGGCGTGCTTGAACAGCATGTGCGCGACGTCGATGCGGATGCCGTCCACGCCCCGGTCGAACCAGAACCGCAGGACGTCCTCGAAGTAGGCGCCGACCTCGGGATTACGCCAGTTGAAATCGGGCTGGCCGGAATCGAAACTGTGCAGGTACCACTCGTCGTCGACCCGGGTCCAGGCCGGGCCTCCGAACAGCGACTGCCAGTTGTTGGGCGGCAGGTCACCGCGACCGGGGCGGAAGATGAACCGCTCGCGCGCCTTGGGGTCGCCCGCCAGCGCCTGTTGGAACCAGGGATGCTCGACCGAGCAGTGGTTCGGCACCAGGTCCATGAGCACCTTGAGCTCGCGGGCGTGCGCGTCCGCCACCAGGCGATCGAAGGCGGGCAACCCTCCATACCGAGCGTCGATGTCGGTGTAGTCCGACACGTCGTAGCCGTGGTCGGCACCGGGTGACGGATAACAGGGGTTGAGCCAGAACC
>NZ_JAATEK010000095.1:0-5753 GCF_012034195.1 Microbispora sp. CL1-1 | reverse complement strand
CCCAGCACGTGGCATACCGGGCGAAGATGGCCCGCCGCTGGGCAGGAGTCGCCAGACGGACCTTGCGCCCCATGTCGAGGACTTGCCCGTCGGCGTTCATGACGATCCGCACCAACGTACTGGTGCGGGCGAGCCGGTGCACGCTGGAGACGGGCAGCACCTGCCCCGTCGCCAGCAACAACCCCGGCGGCACCATCCCCAGCGGCCCTCCCAGCGGGGCACCCAGTGCCGTCCCCAGCAGCGACCCGGGCAGCGTGCCTGCCGACGCTCCCAGAGCCGCACCCAGCGACGCCCCGGGCATCGTGCCCGCCGACGCACCCGGAGCTGCTCCGGGTGACACCCCGGAAGCTGCTCCCGGTGACGCACCCTGCGACGCTGCTTGCGCCGTCCCCGGCGTCCCACGCCCGGCTCCAGGTGTCCCCAACATTTCCGCTGCCCCGGTCGCGCAGCAGCAGCGCGCCTCACCGTCGCACCAGCACGTGTCCTGGCCATGCCGGCAGTCCCCCGCAGGCCGAGGCCCGGCGTGGGTGTGACATGCGGAGACGTCCTCGGGCGGAGGATCCGGCCGCGCCGCCTCCGAAGACGCCGCCACCGAGGGTGCTGCCTGCGATGGTTGTGCGTCCGGAGCCGTCGCGCCCGAAGGTGCTGTGTCCGAAGGTGCTGTGTCCGAAGGTGCTGTGTCCGAAGGTGCTGTGGGCCAATGCTCGCCACCGTCGGCTGGCCATGCTGACGCGTGCCGTGTGGCGTGCGGTGCTCCTGACTGAGTCGTGGCACGGTCGCCGTCTGCGCCCTTGACGATCGCGGTCTCGTCGCGCTCGGCAGAACTGGTGCTGATGATCTCGTCGCCCTTGGGGGAGGCGGCGTTCGCGGTGTGGTCGCCCTCGGTAGAGGCGGTGTTCACGGTGTCGCGCGGCTCGCACTCGCCGAGTCGCCGCTCACCGGCCCCGCGCTCACCGGCCCCGCGCTCACCGGCCCCGCGCTCACCGGCTCCACAGCCGCGAGACTCCCCGTCGCGAAGTCCGCTCGAGGCTTGGGGAGAGTTGGTGGCGGGGTCGGTGCTTTCGGCGTCGCCCTCGCAGTCGCCGGTGGCAACGGTCTCGTTCGGGGCCTCGGGGTTTCCGGTCGCGCGGTGAGCGTGGCCGCTGGGGGTGCTGTTGCCGAGGTCTGCGAAGTGGTCGCTGATGTCGTCGGCCTCGCCGGGCGCAGGGGCGGAGGCGTCGGTGCTGTCCGCACCGGCATCCGCCTCGGCCTCAGCTTCGGCAGTGTCGAACTCCTCCGGGATGTCGAGTCCGTCGGCCTCGCCGGGTGCAGGGTCGTCCGTGTGGTCCTGGCCTTCCTCGAAGCCCTCGGCGTCCCGCGCGTCCTCGACATGGTCGGCGGGGTCGTCGGCCTGGCTCGGCTCGTCAGTGCTTGCGGCGGGGTCGGGGACGTAGTCGCTGGGGGCGCTGTCGCCGAGGTCTGCGAAGTGGTCGCTGATGTCGTCGTCGGCGGGGTTTTCGGCGGTGGGGTCGGTGGTTTCGGGGTCGGTGGGGAGGGATTCGGCGCTGACCACGACGAGGAGCTCGGTGACGATCTTCTGCTCCAGCAGGGCGATCAGCGCGTCGGCCTGGCGTACCGTCAGCGGGCGGTCATCCCCCTGTGCCCTCAGCTTGGCGTACGCCTGCAACAACGCCATCAACCGGGCGCCGGCCTCACGCGGCAGGTAGAACTCCCCTTCCACGCCGCCGCCCTTGCCCGGGCGGACCCGCAGGAACCGCCGCCCGTAATCGGCCCGCTCATCCCGCTCTTCCCCATCGGGGTCCAGCACCGCCCGCAGATGGCGGCCGGCCTTGGCGACCTCCGCCGCCCCGGCCTTGCCCGCCAGGTCCACCAAGATCGGCTCCGCCAGGCCGGCCTGCTCATCCGATAGCCCGGCCACAGCGGCGCAGATGGCCTCCACCACCCCCGCCGCCAACTCACCCGCAGCGAACTTCTCCCGCACGACGGGGAGGCGCGGCAGTTCCGCGCCGAGGGTGAGCAGGCGGCCAGCACCGCCCACCGTCATCCCCCCACTGGTGCGCAGCCAGCAGCGGGTGGAGGCATGGCCGTGCTGCCTGGCCTGACCTGCTCGGTGGACCCGGCCGACGCGGTCGGCCAGGGCGCTGGTGATCCGATCGCGGGCGAACAGCAACTCCTCCGCCTCGGCCAGGCACATGTCCACATCGTCGGGAAGCGGGGTCAGCGCCAGCTCTTGGGCCACCTCACGAACCGACCCCACCACCACCCACGACGACCGCACACGACCACGGCCACCCGCATCGGAGGCATCCCCATGGGTGGCACCCGCGTCGGATTCCGCGCTATCGGCAGGCCCACGTGTGGCATTCGCGCCAGCGGCGTTCGCACCGTCAGCATTGCCATGGGTGGCATCCGCGCCAGCGCCGTCCATTCCAACGGCATTCGCGCCGGCGGCATCCCTACGCATGGCGTCTGCGCCGTCGGTATGCGTGCCTGGGCCGTTCGTGGTCTCGGCGCCGGACGCGTCAGCGCGCTGCCGGGGCTCGAAGTTGATGATCGGGAAGGGCTCACGGGCGGATGAACCGTCGGACGACCACAAGGGCGAATTGGCGATCAGACGGTCCCACCAGCCGTCGTCGGGACCATTCGAATGACGAAGGCGCTCAGGATCGATGTCGAACAGATCCATCACACCTCCATCGAGAGATTCGAAAACGTGTATTAATTCTCTCGCGACCTTGGGGCTATTTCAAGATCAACTAGGAATCTCCTGGAATCACAGCTGGGGACCGCAGTGGCCCTGACCACGTGGGCCTTGGCGGTCAGCGGGCTGACGAACAAGCGCTCGGCGATCTCACGCGTACGGGAGGTGCCGGACGTGGTGAAGTAGGCCGCCGCTACGGGCTTTCCAGGAGGAGTTGATCACCGATGCCAGGAGCGACGTCTGTTGATCGGGCCCTTTGGGCTGAGGGCCGCGACACCGGCGCCCTCGGATGTAGCGGGCGACACCGGCACCCTCGGATGTAGCGGGCGCCACCGTCGTTCTCGCCGAGATCGCTGCGACCAACCGCAGGCACGGCTTGGGGTAAGCGGGCGGATGGAACGGGATTCCTGCGGCGAGCGCCAACCTGAACCGTCCCGGCCATCCTCATCTCAGTCAGCCAACCCGAGGTACATCACGGCCTCCACGAAACTCGGCGCGGTTCAACCCTCTCTCGGGTGACGCGTCGATGCCGTAGGAATTCGATGCGGTATGAAACGGCACGGCCAGGTCGGTGGTGCTCGATCAGCCGCGCGGCGCGTACATGATCACCAGTACGCCGACAAGGCAGACGAGCGCGCCGATGACGTCCCAGCGGTCGGGCCGGAATCCGTCGACGAGCATGCCCCAGGCCAGGGAACCGGCGACGAAGACGCCGCCGTAGGCCGCCAGGATCCGGCCGAAGTTCGCGTCCGGCTGGAAGGTGGCGACCAGACCGTACAGGCCCAGCGCGATCACGCCACCGCCGATCCAGAGCAGGCCACGCTGCTCGCGTACGCCTTGCCAGACCAGCCATGCTCCGCCGATCTCGGCGAGGGCGGCCAGGACGAAGAGCAGCAGGGAGCGGACGACCGTCATGGCCGGTAGTACAGCGCATGGCGGCGCACGACGGGCCACCGGGGCACCCTGCGCGCCGCGGATCGGGCCACAGATCGAGTCGCAGGTCGGGTCGTAGGTCGGGACGGACCGGGGCGGCAGTCCGGGCTGCGGATCGGGGGCTCGGCATCCGCATCCGCTCCCGCCGTATCAGCTCCCGCCACTTCCGCAGGGGGAGGTCGCGTGGGAGGCGCGTCGGCGGTGCGGCCACCACATGCCCGCCGCGGCGGCGATCAGCACCCCGGCCACGGTCAGCAGCGCCTGCTCGGCGAGCGCGGCACCGGCGCCGGTGAGCGGTCCGGCGCCGATCAGGATCGGTGGCGCAGCAGGTGGTGCACGCGAGCGCCGCCAGGGCGGCGGCGACCTGCCACCTGTCCGCTGCGCAGGTAGGGGCCGTCGAGATCCTGCCTCACGCCGGCCTCCGCGAAGCGGCAGACCCCTGTACGGCAGGCGCCGGTGCGGCGGACGCGGTGGCGCGTGCCTGGAGGGCGTCCAGCACCTCGGTTTGGGCGAGCGGCACGGCCACCTCCAGCGCGAGGCCGCCGTCGGCGATGGTCAGGGTGAAGGTGAAGAAGGAGCAGCAGCCGGTCTCCCGTGCGGTCAGCTCGGCCGCCCGGGCCGCGTGCTCCGGGCTGAAGGCGAGCTCCAGCCGCAGCAGCTCACGCCCGGGGCGCCGCACCGCTTGGACGGCCTCGGCGAACAGGGCGTCGAACTCGGCCAGCCGCAGTGGCCGCCCGACGGTCGGCAGGGTGCACGCTGAGGGAGCCCATCCCCATTCAGAGGCGATGTCCCGGGTCATGCCTCTGACGGTAAGCCTGTACCTGGGTATCGGTTGCAACCCCTTCCCGCGTGGTCCCACCGTGCGGGCGCGTACGCGGATGCAGGAGCAGCACGGGCCGCCGCACCGGCCGGACCAGGATGACCGCAGGTGTCCTCCCGCCAGGGCTTCGCGACCTTCCTCGACCCCTACGGCGGCGACGACCAGGGCGGCGATCGGGTCGGCGCAGGACCGGCCGAAGGCGCTGTCGAGGGCGAGCCCGGCGAGCGGCACCGCCGACAGGTAGGTGCACGGCAGGGGCTGCTCGGAGTCGGCGACCGCAGCTCCGGGATCTTCGTCCCGATCGTCATCGCCCTGTCGGTCGCCACCCTGGGGGACTGGCCCGGCATCGGCGAAGGCGTGGCGCCGGCGTTCACCGCCGCGGTCGCGGTGCTGATCATCGCCTGCCCGTGCGCGCTGGAACCGGCCACTTCGCCGGAGGCCCTTCCGCGTCAGGGCGCGCCGGGTTCGGCGACGCCGTGACGGCCTGCGCCGGCGGCGAAGCGGGCCGCGCCGGCCACGCCCTCGCGCTCCACGATCGGTACGCCCGCCGCCCCCTCGGCGCGCAACGCCTCGGCCAGGGGCAGGTCGAGGGCGGCGTACGTGGAGGCCCGGTCGGCCAGGACGCATGCGAAGGGGAACGCCGCGATCTGCCCGGCCAGCTCACGGGCCGCCTCGACCGCCCGGCCCGGCCCGACGACCCGGTTGGCCAGCCCGATCGCGAGGGCTTCCCCGGCGTGCACCGGGCGGCCGGTGAGGATCATGTCGAGGGCGCGTCCGAGACCGACGATCCGCGGCAGCCGGACCGTGCCGCCGTCGATGAGCGGCACCCCCCAGCGGCGGCAGAACACCCCCAGCACCGCGTCGGACTCGACAACGCGCAGGTCGGCCAGCAGCGCCAGCTCCAGACCCCCCGCGACGGCGTATCCGCTGATCGCGGCGATCAGCGGTTTGCTCAGGTGCATCCGGGTCGGCCCCATCGGGCCGCCACCGCCTCCCTCGGGGTCGAGCTCGTTGCGCCGCGCGGGGTCGCCGACCGCGGTCAGATCGGCGCCCGCGCAGAAGGTGCCGCCGCTGCCGGCCAGGATCGCCACCCGCTGGTCCGGGTCGGCCTCGAACTCCTCGAAGGCCGCCCGCAACTCCCCGGCCATGCCCCGGTCGACGGCGTTGCGCCGGTCGGGCCGGTCCATCCAGATCGTGGTGATCGGTCCCTCGACCCCCACCCGTACGTCGCCCATCGCTACTCCCTCCCGCCGAGACCCCAGGCCAGGGGCGCACGCCAGCGATACCGCATGGCGAGAA
>NZ_JAATEK010000094.1:0-6129 GCF_012034195.1 Microbispora sp. CL1-1 | reverse complement strand
CACGACTACACGACTGAGGGGAGAAGTGGATCGATCGCCGCGAACGACGGAGGTGGCGCGGTGGCGGGGCAGGGTGATGGCGGGGCCGATCACATCTTGCCGACACCACTGGTCACACAGTGCCGACGCCGGATGGGCGTTGCGCTTGGCGAACTTGGGAGCGCGGCCGGTCGCGTGCCGGTAACCCCTGTAGGCGGCGCGGTGATGTGGCGGCTCGGCCCGGCGGACACCGGCCCGGCGGACACCGGCCCGTTCAACAGCATCGCCCCGAGGGCTCAGCGTCGCCTTGAGAGCGCAGCGTTGCCGCGACGTCGCAGCGCAAAAAAGGCATCAGCAACCACACAGCACATCGCACCAGTGGGAGAAGAGAGACGAAGCGCGGGGTATGGGACGGATGCGTCGCTTGTGTACCAAAGCAAAGGCAGGTGTGGACGGATGGGCGACAAGAGGGCAGGGAGAACCCGCGTCGTGGCGGCGTCCGCCCGGCGTATGGCTGTCGCCGCGCTCCTCATCGTGATGCCGAGCGTGGTGGCAGCGTCTCAGGCACTGGCGGCGCCGGTCCCGGCCGCCGGCCACGCCCCGCACGCGCTCGGCCAGAACGGCCAGGCGAAGATGGGCGCGGCCAAGAAGATCGCGGCTAAGAAGATCGCGGGGAAGAAGGGTAAGAACGGCAAGGGCAAGAAGGGCAAGCGCCGTGGTAACGGCGGAGCTCGCCTCGACGCCAGTCTCGCCGCCTTCGGAGCCGGCGGTAACGGGGGTGGCGGCCATGGGGGTGGCGGTCACGGCGGCGGCTTCGGCCACGGTAGGGGCGGCGGGGGTACGCAGCGTACGTCCGGCATGAACACCGCCAACGCGCCGACGATCAGCAGCCCGCCCTATCAGCTCAACATGGGCAGGCGTAATGTGCAGGCTCCCGCGGGCAACAGCGCCGTCGACTTCGCCGGTGTGCAGCAGGTGTCGAGCGTCAGCGTCTTCACCAACTCCCTCAGTGGCAACTGCAGGGGCGGTATCGATAACTGCTCGATCAACCAGAACCTGCGGGCCGCGGAGGACAGAGGCCGCAGTGTCGGCCACTGAGGTCGCAAGAGCTACAAACGCCACAAGCCGCAAGTCATAAGCCGCTGAAGCCGCTGAACCGGCCATTGACAGGGGACGGGCGTCTCCCGCGAAAAGGGAAGACGCCCGTCTTTCAGTGATGCGCGGGGATCAGAGCTCGCCGCTTTCGATCGCCTGCTTGAGGGCCTGCTGCAACTGCTGGTGCGAGGCGGTGCCGTTCGCGGCGACGAAGTCGATCAGCGAGGAGTCCGCCTCGAAGGTGAGCTTCTCCGTGACGCGGGTCTTCCCGCCGGGCAGCGCCTTGAAGTCGATCTTCTGGTGCGTGACCACGTTGGGCTCCGACCAGCTGTCGGTCTCGTAGTAGAACCCGTTCCGGTGGAGCCGCTGCTGCGCGTGGGTCTTGCTGACCACGATCGTGCCCTCGTACGGGATCTCTTCGATCGCCGTGAGGTTGCGGTAGGTCGTGGAGCCCTTCTTGCACTCCTTGTGCGTGATGACCCGCTTCAGGAACGGGTTCTTGCCGATGTGGTTGTTGAAGTTCGAGTACTTGTTGAAGGTCAGCGGCATCGGCGAGTCGATGTCGACCGAGATGCTGTTCGTGATCTGGCTCCGGCCCGAGCCGGGCGCGGGCGGTGTGGTGTCGGTGAAGTGGTAGGTGTCCCAGGCGGTCTGCCACTCGGCGGCGATTTGGGCGTCGCTCTCGGGAGTGTCGGCGTTCGCGGGAGCGGACAGAGCGGTGAAGACGGCGGCGGCGGCGAACGTGTGGGCCGCGGCCACTCGGAGGATCTTTCTCACGTGTACCTCGAAAAGAGGAGAAATGGTACTAGTGATCTTCTACCGCAACCGCAACCTGTTATAGAAGAGGCGATGCCGAATCGGCCGCGGCCCGCACGAACTCCCGTACGCGCGCGGTCGTGTTGGTCGCCCGCCACACCGGTCCGCGTTCGATCGGCGGCGCGTCCCGGATGGGCACGTACGCGATGTCGGGGCGGGGATAGTACGTGCGGCTGTGCTCGCCCACCGGCAGCACCCCCTTGCCCATGGCGACGAGGGAGAGCATCTCCGAGAACGTGCCGCCCGCCGGTCCCTGCGGCACGGGGCGGCCGGACGGGGTGTGGGTGGGCGTACGGTCGCGCTTGAACTCGGCGGAGGTGACCGAGGGGTACTGCACCACGGGGTGGTCGCCGAGGACCTCCAGGGACACCGATTCCTCGCGGGCCAGCGGATGCCCGGCCGCCACGGCCAGCACGCGGGCCTCCCGCAGCAGGACCGGCCCGCGGGCCATGCCGTCGAAGGGATAGGAGGCGATGAGGACGTCCACCGAGCCGTCGACGAGGCTCGCCCGTGAGTTGGACAGTTGCACCTCCTGGACCTCGACCTCGCAGTCCGGATGGCGTTCGGTGAACAGGGCGACGGCCCGCAGCAGCACCGGCGCCGTCCACTCGCCGAGAAAGGCCACGCGCAGCCGGCCGGTGACCTTGCGGCCCGCCTCGACGGCCCGGCGTACGGCGGCCTCCATCTGGGCCGCCAGGGGCGCCAGGTCGTCGGTGAGTTGCCGCCCGATCGAGGTGAGGCGGACGACCCGGCTCGTGCGCTCGAACAGCGGCGCGCCGATGCGCCGCTCCAGCTTCTTGATCACGTGGCTGACCCGGCCGGTCGTGACCCCCAGGCGCTCGGCCGTACGGCCGAAGTGCAGTTCCTCGGCCAGCGTCAGGAACGTTTCGATCTCGTGCCGTTCGAGCATGTGAAGTCCGATCGTTGAACAGGAGTCAACGATCGTAGCGTGATCAGGTCTTGGTGCCGGCCGCCGCGACGAGCATCGTTGGATCCATGAGCACAACGAACATGCGCGTCAAGGGTTTCGATCATCTGGTGCTGACCGTGGCGGACGTCGAGCGGTCGCTGGCGTTCTACTGCGACGTCCTCGGCCTCGAACCGGTGCGGGTCGACGAGTGGCGGGCCGGGAAGGTGCCGTTCCCCTCGGTGCGGGTGTCGCCGGACACCATCATCGACCTGCTGCGCGGCGAGCGCGGCGAGCCGAACGTCGACCACTTCTGCCTGGTCGTCGAGCCGCTGGACTGGCAGGAGGTCATCGACTCCGGCGCCTTCACCGTCATCGACGGACCCGGCCCCCGGTTCGGCGCGCGCGGCGTCGCCACCTCGGTCTATCTGAAGGATCCCGACGGCAACGTCATCGAACTGCGCTGGTATCCCCAGGACAGGGAGCAGGACAAGGAGGAATGAGGGTTCGGTCGCAACGGTGCGGCGCCGGGGCCCCGGCCGTCCGAACGCGGTAGATCCGGGTGAGGACGGCCGGAAGAAGGGCGGGCACCGATGGCGGGGGCGACCAACAGGGCGACCGACAGGGCGAACGACAGGGCGACCAACAGGGCAAACGATAGGGCGAACGACAGGGCGAGCAACGGGACGGACCACGGGGCGAGCAACGAGACGGACAGCAGGGCGAACAGCAGGGCGAACAGCGGGACGGACAAGCGCGCCGACCTGGTGCTGGAGGGCGGCGGCGTCAAGGGCGTCGGTCTGGTCGGCGCGCTGCACGAGCTGCACGCCGCCGGCTATCGGTTCGGACGGGCCGCGGGCACCCGGGTCGCCGGCACCTCCGCGGGGGCGGTGGTGGGAGCGCTGGCCGCGGCCGGGATGCGGCCGGAGCGCATGCGCGACCTCCTGTTCCAGGTCGACTACCGCAGGTTCAGGGACGCGTCAGCCGTGGAGCGCGTCCCGCTGGTCGGCAGGGGGTTCTCGCTGCTGTCCCTGCTGTTCGAACGGGGTGTGTTCGAAGGCGACTACCTGCGGGAGTGGCTGGGCAACGAGCTGGCCGGCCTGGGCGTCGAGACGTTCGACGACCTGGCGCTCGACGACCCGGCGCCCTGGATGGGCGAAGACCAGCGCTACAGCCTGGTGGTGACGGCCACGGACGTCACCCTCGGCCGGCTGGTGCGCCTGCCGTGGGACTACCGGAGCGTGTACGGCGTGGCGGAGCCCGGCAGGCAGCGGGTGGCCGACGCGGTCCGCGCCTCGATGTCGATCCCCTTCTTCTTCGAGCCGGTCACGATCACCAATCCCGGCACGGGGCTGGTGTCGACCCTGGTGGACGGCGGGGTGCTGTCCAACTTCCCCATCGACACGCTCGACCGGACCGACGGGGAGCAGCCGCGCTGGCCGACGTTCGGGGTCAAGCTGCTCCCCGCGTTCCGGGAGGACACGCTCAGGCTGCCGCTCGCCGGGGCTCCGCACCTGCCCGCGCTGCGGCTGCTGGCGTCGCTGGTCGGGACCGCGATCGTCGGCCACGACCAGACGTACCTGGACCAGCCCTGGGTCAGGGCACGCACCATCCAGGTGGACACCGAGAGCGTGGGGGTGGTCGACTTCGGCCTCGACGAACGGCAGAAGCTCGACCTCTATCTCAACGGCCGGACGGCCGGGGCGGCCTTCCTGACCACCTGGAACTGGGACGACTACCGCGCCCGCTTCCGTCCCCCGGCGAGAAGCAGTGCGCGGAAAACCAGTGGCCGGAAAACCAGTGGCCGGAAAACCAGTGGCAGGGCCGAGACAGCGGGGAGTCTACTTGGCCGATGATCGTTATTTCGGCCGCCTCCGGCGCGCTCGGCCGCCTCGTCATCGAGTCCCTACGCACCCGTACGACGGAGGTGGTGGCCGCGGTGCGCGACCTCGAACGCGCACCCGAGGGCGTGCCGGCACGCCGCGGTGACTACGACGACCCGGCGAGCCTGCGCGAGGCGTTCGACGGGGCCGCCCGTCTCCTCCTGATCTCGTCTCCGGAGCTCGACACTCCCCGCAGGATCCGGCAGCACCTGAACGCGGTGACCGCCGCCAAGGAGGCCGGCGTCGGCGCGGTCGTCTTCACCAGCTTCCTGGGGGCCGGCGATGGCGCGACCGGCATGACGGAGGCCTATCACGCGACCGAGCAGGCCCTGATCAGCAGCGGCCTGCCGTACACGTTCCTGCGCCATCCCTTCTACAGCGACGCGTTCGTCCCCCGGGTGGTCGACGGCGAGATCACCGGCAGCACGGGCGGGCGCGGCCTGAACACGGCGTTCCGCTCGGATCTCGCGGAGGCGGCGGCCAACGTGCTGACCGGTGAGGGGCATCTGGGCCGGGCGTACGACTTCACCGGGCCGCTGTGGACCCATCCCGAGGTGGCCGAGGCGCTCGGCGTGCCCTACCGCGAGGTGCCCGACGCCGGGCCTGGCCCGATGAGCTGGATCAACGCGCAGATACGTGCGGGGCTGCTGGAGCAGCAGACCGATGATCTCGAACGGGTGCTCGGCCGGCCCCCGGTCACCGTCGCCTCGCATATCCGAAGCATTGCGTTGTCTTGACAATTTTATTTGTCGGTGACACCGTGGGAGTCACGACGGAGCCGACGACGGCCCGCGGACACAGAGGAGCAGCGTCATGCGCATCGTGGTCATCGAGTTCATGAGCCTGGACGGCGTCGTGCAGGCACCGGGCGGTCCCGAGGAGGACACCGACGGCGGCTTCGCGCACGGCGGCTGGACACACCCGTTCTTCGACCCGGAGACCGTCGGCGGCGCCTTCGACGCCACGGTGAGCAAGGCGGAGGGGCTGCTCTACGGCCGCCGGACCTGGCAGAACATGGCCGCCGCCTGGCCGGGGCGGGCCGGTGACCCGTTCGCCGACAAGATGAACGCGATGCCGAAATACGTGGTGTCCGAGACGCTGGGCGACGACGAGATGACCTGGAACACCACGCGAATCCCCGGCGACACCGCCGTCGCCCGCATCCGCGAACTGCGGGACACGGGCGACGGCGACCTGGTCGTCATGGGCAGCCCGAGCCTCGTGCGCACCCTCCTGCACGAGGACCTGGTCGACGAGCTCCGGCTGATCGTCATGCCGGTGCTCCTCGGCGGCGGGAAGACGATCTTCCCGGACGGCGGCCTGCGGCGCAGGTTCGAACTCGTCTTCGCGGCCACCGGCGGCACCGGCGTGCAGGTGTGCACCTACCGCCGGGCCGTCGAGTAGGGCTTCATGGGTCAGGGTGCTTCGGGGGGTCAGGGTGCTTCGTGG
>NZ_JAATEK010000093.1:0-6210 GCF_012034195.1 Microbispora sp. CL1-1 | reverse complement strand
CCGGTCCAGCCGAGCGCCTTCAGCAGCACCGTGACCGGCTGCTTACGCTTGCGGTCGATGCGCACGCCGACGCTGTCGCGCTTGTCGATCTCGAACTCCAGCCAGGCTCCCCTGGAGGGGATGACCTTGCCGCCGAACAGCTCCTTGTCCGAGGTCTTGTCGACGCTGCGCTCGAAATAGACACCCGGTGAACGGACGAGCTGGGACACCACGACACGCTCGGTGCCATTGACGATGAAGGTGCCCTTCGACGTCATGAGCGGGAAGTCGCCCATGAACACCGTCTGGCTCTTGATCTCACCCGTGGTGTTGTTGATGAACTCCGCCGTGACGAACATCGGGGCGGAGTAGGTCATGTCCCTGTCCTTGCACTCGTCGACCGAGTACTTGGGCGGCTCGAACCTGTGCTCCCGGAACGACAGGGACATGGTTCCGGAGAAGTCCTCGATGGGACTGATCTCCTCGAAGATCTCTTCCAGACCCGACTGAAGTGGAATGTCCCTTCGCCCGGCCTGGCGAGCCGCCTCGACCCGGCCCTTCCATCGCTCGTTGCCCACCAGCCAGTCGAACGACTCGGTCTGCAGGGCGAGAAGGTCGGGCACTTCGAGCGGCTCCTCGATCCGCGCGAAGGAGACGCGGCGAGGACCGGGCGGTACGGCGAAAGCGCGGGACGAGGCGTGAGGCGAGGCTGCCAACAGGTGTCCTTCCGAGGACTCGCGGACTGACTACACGCGCGCCGGAGGACAGCTCACTCGATAGGAGGAAGTGGGATGCCGAGGGCGAGCGTGAGAGGGCAGCATAAAGCAAACTACAAACAAATGTCCACACTTATCCGCATTGTCAACCTCTGTCCCGTAGCCAGAATCGCATGCCCGCCCGGAAATCGTCAAGCCGCCCTCAAGAAAACCACCTCTCGCGCCCCGCCGCACACCGAAAAGACCGGCCCGCCGGAAGGGGCGGGCCGGTCTCAGCCGAGGGCGGTTACGCGCCCGCCTTGTCCGGACGCTCGGTGACCCGGATCGCGTTCACGATGGGGTCGCCCTTGTGGGGCCGGAAGACCACGTCGAGCCGGCCGCCGGTGACCTTCACCGTGTACTGGCGGGTCACCGCCGTGTTCTCACCGGCCTCCTTGGCCAGGTCAAGGCCCTCGATGACCGGGACGCCCGCGACGGCGACGTCGAAGACGCGCTTGCCCGCCTTCTTGTGCCGGGTCTCGGCGAAGCCCAGCTCCACGGTGTAGACGCCGTCCGGAAGACGGTCGAACCGGTAGGCCTGCATGCCCTCGCGGGAGCTGCGGAACAGTCCCTGCTCGGACGTGCCCTTGACGTCCTTGGGCGACGTCTTCGCCTTGCCGCCGCCCACGTAGCCGTACCCGCCAGGGGTGTACTCCCGGTCGGCCGTCCACGTGTCGCCCGCCGCGTCGACCACGTTCTTGCCGCCGCCCGTCTCGACGGCGATCTGGACCTTCGGCACCACGACGACCACGCTGACCGGGACGACCGGCGCCCGGCCGCTCGACGAGCGCACGAGCAGCACGCCGGTGCGGACGTCCCCCGGGGACAGTCCCGCGCTTGAGGCGGTGACCCGGAGCGTCACGGATGCGCCCGCCTTGATGTTTCCGCTCGCCGGCGTCACGCCGAGCCAGGTCTGCGCCGGGTCGTTCTCGATCGTGTACGTCGCGTCGGAGCCCGGGTTGGACAGCTCGAACGTCGCGTTCCTGGTCGCCGAGGCCGGCATCACCAGGGTGACCTGGCCCGTGGACACGGTGACCCGGCCGGTGGCCAGTGCGGCGTCCACCCGTGTCCGGCCGCCGGCGGCGACGCTGACCTCCTTGGTGAGGGTGCCGTAGTCGGCCGCCGAGATCTCCACGTGGTGGTCGCCCGCGGGCACCTGCCCGAGGAAGGCGCCGTCGGGGCCCGTGGTGAAGGCGACGTCGCCGACCTTCACGGTCGCGCCGGCCAGCGGGCCGCCGTCGTTGGCGTCGGTGACGGTGCCGGCGACCAGTCCGTGTCCGCGCGCCGCGATGGTCAGGCTCTGACCGTCACGCAGGACCGGCCTGTCGGACGAGTACTGGAACGCGTCGGTGCCGTCTCCGTTCTCGATGCCGATCGTGGCCTTCTCCCCGGCCGAGTAATCGGTGTCGATCCCGCGGTAGCGGAACCCGATCGAGCCGTCCTCGCCGAGCAGCGCCTCGAACGAGATGAGCGCGTCCACGCCGTAGAACCGGGCGTTGCGCCACTCCACCACGAAGGTGCGGTTCGGCGCGCTGCCGATCGTGGCCGTGTAGAGCGCGCCCTCGCCCTCGAACAGCCCGAGGTCGGTCCAGTACGGATAGATGGCGGCGTTCGGCTCGGCACCGGAGGGCAGTGGTCCGTGGCTCGGGAAGGAGTAGGTGTTGCCGCCGAAGCTCAGGAACCCGTTCGTGCTGACCAGACCGCTGGTGTAAGTCTTGCCGTAGAACGGGAAGGCGAACGGCAGCGTGATCCGCTGGGTCTCGTCGTCGTAGGTGAGGGGCTCCAGGTGGGTGCCCTCGACGTACGGCTCGGCGCCGCTCCTGCAGGTGTGGCCGAACCCGTCGATGTGGCTGGCCAGCGCGATGTCCCTGGTCATCTCGCCGGTCACCGTGACAGGCACGGTGGTCTCCTCGGCGCACAGGGAGTCCGCCGTGACCTTCAGGTCGTAGGTCTTGTGCGGCAGCAGCAGCTCGTAGTGGCCCTGAGCGTCGGTGACGGCGGTGGCCGGCGTGCCCGCGGCGGTCACCGTGGCGCCCGCCTCGGGCAGGCCCACACTGGTGACCGTTCCCGACACCCTGCTCAGGGTCTGCGCCGTGAGCGCGACGTCCTCGGTGACCGTCTCGTCGGTGCCGACGGTGACGGTCCGGGTGACGTCGTCGTAGCCGAACTTCCGCACGGTGAGCGTGTAGTCGCCGCTCAGCAGGCGGGGCAGGCTGTAGCTGCCGTCCTGCGCGGTGGAGACGGTGCGGTTCAACGGGCCGGAGACCTCGACGGTCGCGCCGGCGAGCGGGGAGCCGTCGGAGGTGACCGTGCCGGTCAGCGTGCCCAGCTCGCCGGCCGGGGTCGCCTTGACGGCCGCGTACGCGTCGAGCATGCCCTCGCCCCAGACGAAGTTGTCCGCGGCGGTGCCGCCGCAGCCCTCGTCGTCGACGTCGGTCGCCGTGTGGTCGAGCAGCGCCCGGGTGCCCTCGATGTCGCCCCGCAGGAAGGGGGAGGCCGACCACATCAGCGCCACGGTCGCGGCGACGTGCGGGCTGGCCATCGAGGTGCCCGACTTCAGCCCGTATCCGTTGCCGGGCAACGCCGAGCGGATGTCGACGCCGGGGGCCGAGATGTTCGGCTTGATCTCGCCGTTCTCGCCCGGGCCTCTGGAGGAGAAGTACGCGATTCTGCCGTCGGCGTCGAAGGCCCCGGCGCTGTAGCTGGCGACGTATCCCCCGGGCGTGCCGGTGGTGTCACAGGCCGGCCCCGCGTTGCCGTTGGAGAAGGCGGGGAAGATGCCGGCGGCGACCCACGCCTCGACCATGTCCTTGTACCAGAGGTTGATGCCCTCGCCGCCCCAGGAGTTGTTCACGATGTCGGGCGCGAGGTCGGGACGGGGGTTCTGGCCGTTCAGGTCGGTGGGCGCGAGGATCCACTGCCCGGCGGCGAGCAGCGCGTAGTCGGGGCATCCCGTGAGGAGACAGGCCTTGGCCGCGATCCACTTGGCCCCGGGGGCGACGCCGATCGCGTTGGCCCCGCCGTCCCCGCCGACCATGGTGCCCACGGTGTGGGTGCCGTGGCCGCGGTCGTCGCACGGCGCCTGGCCGGGGCAGACGTGCGCCGGGTCGAACCAGTTGTAGTTGTGGTCGACGGCGCCGCCCGGCTGGGTGCCCCGGTATTGGGAGACCAGGGCGGGGTGGTCCCACTGGACACCGGTGTCGATGCTGGCGATGACGATGCCCTCGCCGTGGTCGCCGAGCTCGTCCCACACCTTCGGGGCGTTGATGCGGTCGATGTTCCACTCGACGGAGGCGGTCGCGGCCTGCGCCCTGGCCGGCTGCGGGTCGGGCAGGGGCACCGTACGGGACGGTTCGATCGCCGTCACCTCGGGCAACTGGGCGATCTCGGCGGCCAGCTTCGCGTCACCGGTCACCTTGACGGTGTTGACGATCCAGAAGGGGGTGAACTCCGCGTGCGCTTTCGTGAGGAGTTTGCGCAGGCCGGCCTGAGAGGAAGCGGCGGTCTCCGACTTCAGCCGGTAGACCTGCCGCGCCTTGTCGTTCTTGTTCTTCGCCATTCGGGCGGCGCCGAGGTCGGCGCGGTCCTTGAGCCGTACCCAGAAGGTGGCCTTTCCGTGGGCGGACAGGTCGTTCTGGACCACCCGATCGACCTTGTCCGGTCCGGGTGTGGCCGATGCTGCGCCGACCGCGGCGTTCTGCGGGAGCAGCAGGGCGAGGGCGGCGGTCCCGATCAGGACCGCACGCCGCACGTGCGGGAGTAACACAAGCTCTCCTATGTGGGCAAACAGGCACCCACAGGGGGAAAAGGGACTAGTGGGGTTCGGATGAACTCCGGGGACGTATCGTTGTGGATCTTGCCAAGATGGGCAAGATCAGGGCAAAGAGTTCAACTGGATTTAACAATCGCCCCTTACTGCCCGATCAGGACAGCCGAAAAATGTGCCCCGCGACCACGCCCTGGCCGCCGAGGCGGACGTCCCCACCGCCCTACCTGCGCCCTTCGTGCCGGAGGAGAGGCCCAAGGACGGCCGCGCCTCGGCCCCGGGCCCGCCGCCCTCGGCCTCACCCCCATGGCCCCTGCCCCCATGGATCTGGCCTGACGCCCCCTGCCCCCGATCCCACCGAGGTGGGTGTGCACCCGACGAACGTCGTACGGTCCCGCGCCTCGGGCTCGCGGAGCACGAGCCGCTCGGTCCGAGTTCGGGTCGACGGCGAACGGAGCGATCCGGAGACGGACACGCACGCGCCGCGCGGACCAGAGGCCAGGTCGCGGGTCGGCTGACGGCGTCCCGGCATTGCCGGGTGTCGTGCTTACGCAGCGGCGCGTGGATCGTCGTGAGACATGAGGGTGATCGTCGTGAGACATGAGGGTGAGAGGACGCGGTGCGGATGTACGGCCGCCGACGGAATCACGTGCCCGAGAGCAGTTCCGCTTCCAGTCGGCGAAACGCTCACGCATGGCAGAGAACTGGAGGAGTCGGCGCCATAGGCAGTGGAGTCGCGGTCGAGTACGTCCCCTAGGTAGGACAGCGACTCGGCGAACAATCGCCCATCGAAGCCCGGCCTGTCCGCGCTTCGCCCCGGTCTGTCCGCGCGTAGCCCACTGCGCCTCCCGCCTCACTCGCGCGGCCGCCTGCTCCCGATCCGGTGGTAGGTGAAGGCCCAGCGGTCGGTGCCTTCTTTGCGGCGGGTGTAGCGGTCGGGGTGCTGGTAGCGGTCGCGGTTGTGGAACTGGCAAGCCGGACCGAGGAGCTTCAGGTCGGTGAGGCCGCCGGTGCTCCAGTTGTCGGCGTGGTCGATCTGGCACATGGTCGCCGGGAGCGGGCAGCCGTCGACCCAGCAGGTGGCATACCGGGCGAAGATGGCCCGGCGCTGGGCGGGGGTGGCCAGGCGAACCTTGCGGCCCATGTCGAGCACCTGCCCGTCGGCGTTCATGACGATCCGCACCAGAGTCGAGGTCCGGGCGAGCCGATGCACGCTGGAGACGGGCAGCACCTGCCCCGTCGCCAGCAACAACCCCGGCGGCACCATCCCCAGCGGCCCTCCCAGCGAGGCACCCAGTGCCGTCCCCAGCAGCGACCCAGGCAGCGTGCCTGCCGACGCTCCCAGCGCCGACCCCAGCGACGCCCCGGGCGTCGTGCCCGCCGACGCACCTGGCGCTGCTCCGGGTGACGCCCCGGGAGCTGCTCCCGGTGACGCACCCCGCGATGCCCCCTGTGCCGCTCCTTGCGATGCTGCTTGCGCCGTCCCCGGCGTCCCACGCCCGGCTCCCGGTGCCGTTCCCGATGCCCATCCGGGTGGTGTCTCCCGCTCCGGTCCGGGCCCGCCGGGCGTCGCTCCCGACGGTCCCGATGTCCCCGACGCCTGCGTCGCACGCGAGCACCGCGCCTCGCCACTGCACCGCCACGCGCCCTGGCTGCCGCACCGGCACGTGCTCTGGCTGCCGCACCGGCACGTGCTCTGGCCATGCCGGT
>NZ_JAATEK010000092.1:0-6372 GCF_012034195.1 Microbispora sp. CL1-1 | reverse complement strand
CTGACGGCGAGGCCGACGGCGAGGCCGACGGTGACGGCGAGGGATCGGAGACGCTCCCGACGGGGACGAGCTGCCACTGCTGGTTGTTGCCGCCCCAGTCGGAGTACTGCACGATCCTGCCGCCGTCCGCGGTGGAGGCGTTCTGGACCTCGACGACCTTGCCGCTGTTGCGGTTGACCAGCCGTACGTAGCCGCCGGACGAGTCCGCGAGCCGGAACTGCTGGTTGGTGCCGTTGTGGTCGCTCCACTGCACGACGTCGGCGGCGTCGGCCGTGGAGAGGTTGGCCACGTCGATCACCTTGCCCGAGTGGCGCGACTGCAGGCGGTAGTAGCCGCCGCCGGAGTCGAGGAACCGCCACTGCTGGTTGTTCCCGTTGCTGCGGCTCCACTGCACGAGCGCCCCGCCGTCGGCGGTGGAGAAGTTGTAGACGTCGAGCGCCTTGCCGCTGTTGCGGTTGACCAGGACATACCAGGTGTTGGTGTCGACGGTCGCCGCGGAGGCCGGCGCCACCCAGGTGACGGCGGACGCCAGAACGGTCGCGAGCGCCGCCAGCAGGCAGGCGAAGACGGTGGCCGGCGCGCGTCGCCGGCCACTCGTCGTACGGACGGGGGGTTGGTGCATCTTCTCTCCTTCAGCGGAGACACGGCTGGGGATGGGGACAATGCGCGGTCGGTGGTGCGTGGCCCGCGCCAGGGCACGAGGGCGCGCCTCGCCGGAAGGTGAAGGGAACGGCAGGGCTGCGGATCGGCCGCCGGGGCGGGTTCGACGTGGTCGCCCCCGAGGGCACCCGGCCGGATCGGCGGACGGCGTCGTCGCCCGGCACGCGGCGGAGGCGGCCCGCCGGCGGACGCCGCTTGTGTCGAACGCGGCGCCGGAACTCCCGGAATTCACGTGCCGGAAGTCACGGCGCCAAAGAGACGGCGCCATACGCCCAGCGCCGGACTACCAGCGCCACGCTCTCGGTGCCGAACTCTCAGCGCCATACTTTCGGCGCCATACTTTCGGCGCCATACTTTCAGCGCCATACTTTCAGCGCCGAAAGCCGGCGTACCGGAACTCGCGGCGCCGGAACCGACGCGCCGAAAGGCGTGACGGTGGAAACAGCGACCGGCTCGTGAACCCTTTGACAGCCGTCTGCCGCTCACAAGTGCTGCGGACGGCGCGTGCCGGCCGGAAAGTCATGTGGGTCTACGAGGCGGATGTTAGCGCTAACAATTCTGCGACCAATACTCCTCTCTCATCGAACGGCCCGTGCGTGGTGGTGTAGCGCGGATCAAACCCGACGCGGCACGCCGCGTCAACCCTTGCCCCTCCGCGTTCCGGTCGTCGCGCCGACCGGGCGCGGCCGACCTGCTCTTCCGTGGACGCGGGAACTCCCTCCGGAGTCCGGCGCGCGGGAAACTTTCATCGCGACCCACGTGATCCGTGGGCGGCGCGAAGGAAGTCGCGCCCTTTACGAACGACATTTCGCGCCGTACACCTGCGCAGATGACGCATGCGCGCGAAAGCTGCTTCGAAACTTACAGGCAACACTCTTGACACGTTTCGGGATGATTTCCAGACTGACTCCCCGGAGGCGGCTCCTCCTGCCGGATCGGTGGTGCGCGGCAGGGGCCACCGTTTCGGCTTCAAATGACGGCCGACGGCGTGGTGTTCCCGCGGACGTCTTTTCCGCGTTCCCTCATCGATTTCGCAGTTGGAGGCTCAAGCATGGGCGAAACAGCCCCACGACCCGCCGGCGGAAGACGGCATAGGCTCGCCGGCACCCGCCGGCTGCTGATCGCCGGCGCCCTCGGCGCACTCGGCACGGTCACCGCACTCTCGGCATCCGTCCCCGCTGACGCGGCAGCCGGCACCCTGGGTGCGGCCGCCGCCCAGAGCGGCCGCTACTTCGGCACCGCGATCGCGGCCGGGCACCTGAACGACTCGACCTACGTGGCCACCTGGGACCGGGAGTTCAACTCGGTCACCGCGGAAAACGAGATGAAATGGGGCCCGATCGAGCCCTCCCGCAACTCCTTCAACTGGGGTTCGGCCGACCAGATCGTCAACCACGCCGTGAGCAAGGGCATGAAGGTCCGCGGCCACACCCTGGTCTGGCACGCTCAGCTGCCCAGCTGGATCAACAACAACATGTCGGCCAGCGACCTGCGCTCGGCGATGACCAACCACATCACCCAGGTCATGAACCACTACAAGGGCAAGGTCTACGCCTGGGACGTGGTCAACGAGGCCTTCGCCGACGGCGGCTCGGTCGGCAGCCTGCGGAGCTCGATCTTCACGCAGAAACTCGGCAACGGCTTCATCGAGGAGGCCTTCCGCGCCGCACGCGCCGCCGACCCCAACGTCAAGCTGTGCTACAACGACTACAACATCGACGACGCCAACGCGAACAAGACCCGCGGCGTCTACAACATGGTCAAGGACTTCAAGGCCCGCGGCGTGCCCATCGACTGCGTCGGGCTGCAGTCCCACTTCGGCAACCCGCCGTCCAACTACCAGCAGAACATCGCCCAGTTCGCCGCCCTCGGCGTCGACGTCCAGATCACCGAGCTCGACGTCGGCGGCTCCGGCTCCACGCAGGCCGACGCCTACCGCCGCGTCGTCCAGGCCTGCATGGCCGTGTCCCGCTGCACCGGCATCACGGTGTGGGGCATCACCGACAAGTGGTCCTGGCGCAGCGGGGACACCCCACTGCTGTTCGACGGCAACTTCAACAAGAAGCAGGCCTACACCGCCGTCCTCGACGCCCTCAACGGCGGGACGTCCAGTTCTCCCCCGCCCAGCGGAAACGGGAACGCCATCAAGGGCGTGGGATCGGGCCGCTGCCTCGACGTTCCCAACGCCTCCCAGACGAACGGCACCCAGGTGCAGATCTGGGACTGCAACGGCCAGAGCAACCAGACGTGGACGCAGACGAGCTCCGGTGAGCTGCGGGTCTACGGCAACAAGTGCCTGGACGTGAACGGCGCAGGCACCGCCGACGGCACCAGCGTGATCATCTGGGACTGCAACGGCCAGAGCAACCAGAAGTGGCAGTTCAACTCCGACGGCACCATCACCGCGGTCGGCGCGAACAAGTGCCTCGACGTCATCGGCGCTGGCACCGCCAACGGCACGAAACTCCAGATCTACTCCTGCTGGGGCGGCACCAACCAGCAGTGGACCCGAGTGTGACACCACTCCGCCCGGGGCGGCCCCGTGGCCGCCCCGGGCGGATCGCGGACCCGTCGGCGCGGATCAACACCGACAAGTCAAGAGGAGAAGGCATGACGCAGGATCAGCATGGGCCCGTGAGCGGCGAGCGGCGGTTGCTGAGCCGCAGGTCCGTCCTGGCGACGGTGGGGGCCCTGCCGGTCATCACGGCCGCGACGTCGGTCCTGGGGGCCTCGGCGGCCTCGGCGGCCACCGCGACCGTGAATCCGTCGGCGCAGCGGCAGACCATCCGGGGCTTCGGCGGCATGGCCCACGCCGCCTGGATCGGCGACCTGACCGCCGCCCAGCGGGACACCGCGTTCGGCAACGGCGAGGGCAAGCTCGGGTTCTCCATCCTGCGGATCCCCGTCGGCGAGAACCAGTCGGACTGGAGCCGTGACCTTGCGACGGCGAAACGCGCGGCCGAGCTCGGGGCGATCGTCTTCGCCTCGCCGTGGAATCCCCCGGCGTCCATGATCGAGACTTTCAACCGCAACGGCCAGACCAACGCGAAGCGTCTCAGGTATGACCAGTACGCGGCGTACGCCCAGCATCTGAACTCCTTCAGCACGTACATGCGGAACAACGGGGTGAATCTGTACGCCATATCCGTGCAGAACGAGCCCGATTACGCGCACGACTGGACGTGGTGGACGTCCACTGAAATCGTCCGGTTCCTGCGTGAGAACGCCGGCTCTATCAACACCCGGGTCATCGCGCCCGAGTCGTTCCAGTACGTCAAGAGCATGTCGGACCCGATCCTCAACGACTCCACGGCGCTCGCCAACGTGGACATCATCGGGGCGCACCTCTACGGCACGCCGTATTCGAACTTCCCCTATCCGCTCTTCAAGCAGAAGGGCGCCGGCAAGGACCTCTGGATGACCGAGGTCTACTACCCCAACAGCTCCGACTCGGCGGACACCTGGCCCCAGGCGCTCGACGTGGGTGAGCACATGCACCGCGCCATGGTGGAGGCCGAGTTCCAGGCGTACGTCTGGTGGTACATCCGGCGCAGCTACGGCCCCATGCGCGAGGACGGCCAGCTCAGCAAGCGCGGCGCCATCATGGCGCAGTTCGCCAGGTTCGTCCGCCCCGGATACGTACGGATCGACGCGACGGCCAACCCCGCGTCCAACGTCTACGTCTCGGCGTACCGGAACGACGACACCGTCGTCATCGTCGCCATCAACAAGGGGACCTCCGCGGTGAGCCAGCAGTTCACCGTGGCCAACGCCGGCTCGGCCGCCGTCTCGTCCTGGCTGACCGACGCGAGCAGGAACGTCGCTCCCCAGGCGCAGACCACGATGTCGAACGGATCCCTGACCGTCACGCTCCCGGCCCGCAGCATGACGACGTTCGTGACCAGCCTGAGCGGCGGAGGCCCCTCGCCCTCCCCGTCGCCCGTCGTGTCGCCGAGCCCGGCGCGGAGCCCCTCGCCGAGCCCGTCGCCCAGTGGCGGCACCGGCACCGGGCCCCGGGTCACCTACACGATGAACGCCTGGGACACCGGCTTCACGGCCGCGATCAGCATCACCAACACCGGGACCTTCACGATCAGCGGCTGGACGCTGAGCTTCACCCTGCCCTCCGGGCAGTCGATCACCTCGGGCTGGAACGCCACCTATTCGCCCTCAAGCGGCCAGGTGAGCGCCAGCAATGTCAGCTACAACGGCACGATCGCCCCCGGAGCCACCGTCGACATCGGTTTCCAGGCCACCCACACCGGCAACACGGCCAAACCGACCGCCTTCACTCTCAACGGCGTGCCCTGCGTCGTGGCCTGACCGAGGCCGCGACGTCGACCTGACCCCGCCGCTGCCCCGGACTCACCGGCCCGGGGCAGCGGCGGAGGATCATCCGAGCGCGGACACGAAGGCGCGCAGCACCCGCCACTGCTCGGCAAGCGCGTGGGGCACCTCCCCGAGGGGGTCCTTGAAGAAGAAGGCCAGCTCGGTGAGCGGGCCCGTACACCCGGCCTGCTGGGCGGCCGCCGTCAGCCGGGCCAGGTCCAGGACCAGCGGCGCGGCCAGCGCCGAGTCGCAGCCGTGCCAGGTGAACTCCATGCGCATGCGCGTGCCGAGGAAGCCCTCGAAGGAGATCAGGTCCCACGCCGTCTTGAAGTCGTCGAGGTCCTCGACGAAGTCGATCCGGGTGTCGCCCTGCGGGGTGTAACCGAGCGTCTCGCGCAGCACGCGCTGCTTGCTGGCCGACTTGGCCGCGTTGGCCGCCGGCTCGGCGAGGTTCGCGCCGTCGCCGCCGCCCAGCAGGTTGGTGCCCGACCAGGCGCGCACTTTCAGGTTGCGCAGCCGGAACATCGGGGCGAGCACCGACTTGACCAGGGTCTCACCTGTCTTGCCGTCGTGACCGGCGTACGGCAGCCCCTGCACTCGGGCCAGGGCGTCGAGGGCGGGCAGCCGGGCGCCGGTGGACGGCGTGAAGTCGACGTACGGGCAGCCGGCGCGCAGGGCGGCGTAGGCGGCCAGGGCGCTGGGCGGCAGGACGGGCTCCGGGCCGTCGAGCGCGGCCCGCAGCGCGTCGAGATCGGCGTGGGCGGGATGGGGCGGCGGCGCGGGTTCCGTGGTCGAGACGTTGATCACGACGACGTGGTCCAGCCCGTGCCGGCGGCGGAACCGGTCCAGGTCGGCGCCGATGGCGTCCGCGACCCCGGCCTGGTTCTCGTGGAGCGGCAGGGGCCGCACATCCTGCTCGATTTCGAGCAGCGCGTCCTGCACGGCACCGGCGAGCCGGGCCGGGACGATTCCCGCCTCGGCCAGCGCGGCGGCCTTCTTGACCAGGGGGATCGAGGAGATGTCGTGGCCGCCGAAGACCAGGTCGCCTATGGCGGGGAGGGCGTCGCTGTGCAGCTCGGGCGACTCGAGGACGCATCCGGTCGGCTCGGCCAGGCCCGCCCGCACCGCAGACGCCCCGAGCATGCTGGTGACCGCGACCGACCCGCGTGCTCCTATCAGCCATACTCCGGTTTTCATCTGTCTCCTCTCCCCGGCCGGTCGGCCGGGATGGTGCGGGTGCTGCTCAATGTGAATCGGCGCAGGGTGAATCGGCGCAGAGTGAATCGGCGCAGGGTGAAACGCATCAGGGTGAAGCGGCGCAGAGTGTGCCTGCTCGGGGGTGAATCAGCGTGGGGGGTGAATCAGCGTGGGGGGTGAATCAGC
>NZ_JAATEK010000091.1:0-6523 GCF_012034195.1 Microbispora sp. CL1-1 | reverse complement strand
ACTAGGACGAGGACCGGCCCGGTGTCGAGCAGCCATGAGGCGAGGCGTCGCATCGTTACCCCCTTTCGTTAGGCGTTGAGCAGTTCGGACAGGTCGGCCCCGTCCCGGTCGGGCCGGACGATGTCGGCCCAGTCGGGGGTGAGGTGGGCGTAGGTGCGGGCGGCGTGTTCGGCAGTGTGCTCGGCGACGTAGAAGGAGCGGGCGCGGTACCACTGGCCGTCCTGGGAGGCGACGATCGCGACGCCGGGTGTCTCGGCGGGGATCGCACGCGCGGAGACCAGGGCGGCGGGGTCGAGGTCGCCGAGCGTCATGGTCGCGGTCTCGGGGTCGTTGACCCGGTGGCAGATCCGCCCCGAACACTGGGCACGCAGAGCGGTGACACCGGGGCCGAGGTCGGAGCCGATTCGCTGGCCGGAGCAGAACAGGTAGATGCCGAACGCCCGCCCGAGCTGGGCCACTCGCAGCAGCGCGGTCGAGGTGTGGGCGATCTCGTCTTTCTCGGACTTGTCGGCCATCAGGTACAGCTCGGCCAGCTCATCGACCAGCACCACGACCGGGACCGGCCGCACCCCCGGTGGCAGTTGCCAGATGTTGCGGGCGCCGGCCGTACGGCACAGCCCCATCCGGTCGACCATGAGAGCCACCAGGTCATCCAGCAGGGTCCCGCTTTCGGCCCGTGTGGTGGCCAGGGCCGACAGGCGGGGGGCGTACGGGGTGAACTCGACGCCGCCTTTGAGGTCGATGCCGACCAGTGCGACCGGTTGCGGGGCCAGCCCGACCAGCAGGGCGTTGGCGAGGTTGGACTTGCCCGACTGGGTGGCGCCCGCGTTGATCCAGTGCGGGACCGTGCGGAAGTCGATCGTCCACAGCCCGCCGGTCTCCAACCGCCCCACGTGCACGGTGAGAAGGTCGCCCGAGGTCGGGAGGTGGTCGAGCCGGACGAGTGGGTCCCGCACGGTGGCGGCCAGGGCCACGCGGCCGGGCCGAGGGGAGGAGACGCGTACGGCGTGGACACCCCAGGAGTGCGCGAGCCGTTCGGCGGCCTGGGCGTAGTCGGCGGGGATCTGTCCTTCGAGGGTATGGATGGTGACGCGCCAGCCGTGCCGGGTTGGGAGCGGTAGCCACATGAAGGGCTTGGTGTCGACCGCGACTCGCTGGAAGCGCCGCCGTACCTTGACGAGCCCGGTGGAGGCGATCGCGCCGGGGACGACGGTGAACCACCAGCGTTGCCGCTTCTTGGTCAGGCCGCAGCCGAGGGCGACTTTGCGCCAGGTCGCCCAGATCGTGACGGCCATCAGCGGAAAGCCGACGAGCAGCCAGTACGACTGGTAGTGCAGGTGGCGCCAGGCCCACAGGCCGGCCGCCGAGGCGGCCAGGCCCGCGAGCAGTACGACCAGGGCGTCACGCATGGGCGCTCACGCCCGCCGGGACGATGGAGCTGGCCCGGTAGCTGATGCCCCAGCGGGCCTCGCCGCCCCGGGACATCTCCCAGACGTAGCCGACCAGGCCGATCGGGGTGACGTCCTGTCCGGCGGCGACCTGGGGTTCGCCGGAGGTGCCGACCTTGACGAGTTCGATCCGGCCGAACTCGTCTTCCACCGACAGGACGATCTCGTAGACGGTGTTGCCGTTCTTGTCGGTCTTGATCTCGCCGGTGTCGGCGTTGAGGACGCGCGGGCGGGGTGCGCGGACGCAGACGAACTGGAGCTTGGTCACGTCGACCGGGATGGGAATGGTGCGCATGTGTGGACCTCCTTAGTGTCGTGGCCAACATAGTTAGCTAGGTTGTCCTGGTTGTCAATGTTCTCTCGGTTGGCTTGGTCGTGCTGCTGTGCTGAGATAAGGGGCGATGGTCAAGAAGACGGGACGGCCCGGTTACCTCCAGATCGCCGACGATCTGCGCGAGCAGATCCGCGGCGGATCTCTGCCGCCCGGCGCGCCGTTGCCGTCGACCGCCCAGCTCGCGACCCGGTACGACGCCTCACTGAGCGTCGTGAAACTCGCGGTCGGGATCTTGCGGAACGAGGGCCTGGTCATCGGCCAGCAGGGCAAAGGCGTGTTCGTCCGGGAAGACGTCCCGGACGCGGCGCACGCGTCGGCGGACTTGGCGAGTGAGGTCATCGAGCTACGCACCGCCGTACGGGACCTGTCGGAACGTCTCGCGCGGGTCGAAGCGACGTTGTCTCAGCGATCCGAGACGTAGGCCCGCCGTTCCGGACGTGTAACCCGGTGACGTGCCGGGCCAGGCGCGCCGAAGGGTCACCACAGGCGGCACCGCGGAACATGGCCTTGTCCTCCCGCTTCATACCGACCGAGACCGTTACGAAGCCGACGGCGATGACCGCGCTGAGCGCCAGGGCGATGATCAGGGGCAGCGTGCTCATGACCAGCTCACCCCCACGGCGGCGGCGCCGAGCGGGCCGCGCGGGGGACGCCGGGTGATGGCGTGACGCCTGGCCGCCCTGCGGCGGGCGATCTGACGCCGGGCCCACCGGTCACGAGCCAGGCACTTGCAGCAGCGGGTCTGCCCCTCCTCCAGCAGTGCCCCGCACTCGCAGCCGGGCACCTCCTCCGGCGTGGTGATCGTGGTGTCTGTCATGATCTGTTCTCCTTTCGTCGCAGGTCGTGGTGCGTTGTGACACCGAGAGTGCGGGAGAAGGGCAGGACGAGATCACTACACGACGGGACATGTTCAAGACGTCCCGTCTACGATTGCCACGTCCCTGGACGTCCCGACGCGGCAGGTGAGATGGCCAACGAGCGACTACGCGCGGCCCTGCTGGAGCGGGGGGTGAGCATCGCCGACCTGGCGGAAGCCATCGCCGTGGACCCCAAAACCGTCGAGCGGTGGATCACCAAAGGCCGCGCACCCTACCGAAAGCACCGGTACGCCGTCGCCGCCCACCTCGGAATGGACGAGGGCTACCTGTGGCCGGAGGCCCTGACGCGGGAACAGGTCGCCTCCGCCTCCGAAAGCGAGATCGTCACCGTCTACCCGCACCGCTGGGCCGTCCCCCGGGACGCCTGGGGACGTCTGTTCGCCCAGGCCCAGGAGGAGATCGGCATCCTCGTCTACAGCGGACTGTTCCTCGCTGACGACGCGGGCATCGTGCGCATGCTCGGCGAGAAGGCCAGCGCCGGAGTCCGGGTGCGCATCCTGCTCGGCGACCCCGACAGTCCCGAGGTCGCCCAGCGCGGCACAGACGAGGGCATCGACGACGGCATGGCCGCCAAGATCCGCAACGTCCTCGTCCTCTACCGGCCCATCCGCGGCCTCGCCGAAGTGGAGATCCGTCTTCACCGCACGGTGCTGTACAACTCCATCTACCGCGGGGACGACCAACTCCTCGTCAACACCCACGTGTACGGCACGCCCGCCGGCAACGCCCCCGTCCTGCACCTACGCAAGGTCGTAGGCGGGGACATGGTCACCACGTATGTCGACAGTTTCGAGCGGGTGTGGGAGCAGGCCACGGCAATAGACACGTGATCAGCTCGAGCCAGTTGGACTGATGGACGAGCGTCGATGCGCGGGCTCAGTCGGCTGGTTGCCGCAGCCGCCGACGAACACGCTCGATTCGGGCCGCGTCCCGTTTTCGGCTTCCGCCTGAGAGATTCATGCGGCGCCGAAGGGTGAGCTGTACGACCTTGCCAAGCGGGGCATCCGGGAACTTCTTCCAAGACTTGGGCCGCTTTCTCAGCAACCGCTCCTCGCCGACAGCTGCGATGCCTACATCTACTACGCCTTCGGCTGCTTTGAGAACTTGACTTGTGAGCCGCCGGTTGGCGCGATGCGGCCTTTTCTTACTTAGGCGAATGTTCTTGCGGGAGCTCTTGTCGTTCTCGCCGTAGTCATTGCGGCGGTCCTTGGCGTAGCTCAGCCGCTTCTTCTCCTGCGGACTTCTGCGCCTCACGTGCCGCTCCTTGAAACGATCGCCTACCCACCTCTGCTGAAGTTGTCCGGACTGGGGCAATCGTATCGAGCGATCAGTAAGGGGTCGACGCCATGAGACACGGCTGCGATCTCCGCCACGGACAAGGAACGCGAGCAGGAGGGCCGCCGGTAGAGTCGTGATCGTGGCCCGCCGGATCGACTACTACGACGACCCTGACGCTCCCAAGCCGAACAGTCTCGTCCCGTCCGTCAACGTCGTCGTCACCAATGACGCCGGGGACATCCTCATGATCCGCCGCAGCGACAACGACAACTGGGCCGTCCCCGGCGGCGCCATCGACCTCGGCGAATCCCTCCCCCAAGCCGCCATACGCGAGACCCTCGAAGAGACCGGCATCACCTGCGAGATCACCGGCATCGTCGGCACCTACACCGACCCCAAGCACGTGATCCTCTACACGTCCAATGGCGAGGCCCGCCAGGAGTTCTCCATCGTCCTCACCGCCCGCGCCATCAGCGGCGAGCCGACGCCGAGCAGCGAGTCGACCGAGGTCCGGTGGGTCCCGCGTGACCAGGTCGCGGTCCTGCCGATGGACCGGTCGATGGCCCTTCGCATCGGCCACTACCTCGCCGGAAACGGGCAGCCGTATATCGGTTGAAGAGCCCTGTGTACGGCCTGAGATTGTCGGATAAGGCCGATACAGTCCCGCCCATGAGCTACGACCTGCATTTCCTCAACCGACAGCCGGGCCAGTCCTGGGATGACGCTCTGGAGGCGCGCGAGGAGGAGCACGAAGGAGACCTGCCCTTGGACGCCGAAGTGTGGGACAGGATCGTCTCCCGTGTTCGCAGCGTCCTTGGAGAGGTTGCCGTCTTCGAGAACCAGCCCGTCTGGGAGATCGATCACGAGTCGACCGGCATCCAGTTGTCCTACTGCGAGGGACAGTGGGACCTCAGCGTCCCCTACTGGACGCATGGGGAGGCCGCCGCTCACGTCGTTCGTACGTTGCGCGCTGTGGCGGCGATCATCGAGCAGGAGACCGGGCTCGAATGCTACGACCCTCAGCTCGAACGGCCATTTTCGGACATCGAGTCCGCGGATACGGCGAACTCGGTCGCGATGTTCGACCAGGTGGCCGAGATGTTCGGCCGGGCATAGCGTCTCAGCTCGCTAACGCTGTTGGCCGGTTCAGGTCTGTTGCGTACGCAAGGCGATCTCGACCGCCTGCACCGCGGCCAAGATGCACGGTGTTGATGCGGTTATCGAGCGGCTGACCAAATGCTCGGGGCCGTAACGAGAGTGGATTTCTGCCAGGCGCTCGGTGACGTCGAGGTGCCGGCCGTCGGGGCCGGTGGTCATGTCGCAGTAGGTCAGCGCGTCGGCCAGATCTTGCCGCTCGGGAGGGAACTCGGCGGTCAGCACGTCGATCAGGTGGCGTTCGGTCGCCTCGTTGACGGCGCAGGAGTGATGAGCGACCAGGCGGCACAGGCGCTCGTCGGCGCCCGCCACATCGCGTAGGTAGCGCGCGCCGTCGAGGGGGTGAAACCCGGTGTCAACCAGCTCAGGGGAGTAGCCCACGTCGTGGAGGTAGGCGGCGGCGATCAGCCTGTCGGCCTCGTCGCCGAGGATCGGGGCCAACGACGCGGCGCGTAAGGCGACCCCTTGCGTGTGCGCCCACCGCCGGGGAAGCGGCGCCTCCAACAGACGTCGGGCCAGTTCGCGCGCCCACTCAGCTTGTCCCACGACACGACGATAGGGGCACCAGGTACCGGCGCCCCTACTCCCCGCGCGCAGACGTCCTAGGACGTCTCCGGTGTGGTGCGGACGAATCGCCCCTTGCCTTGGATCGACACGACCAGCCCTTCGCGTTCCAGTTGGGCGAAGGCCATACGGACGGTGTTGCGTGACGCCGCGTACAACCAGCGCAGCTCTGCCTCACTCGGCAGAGCAGCCCCAGGTCCGAACTCGCCCCGCTCGATCCGCTCCCGTAAGGCCCCCGCAATGACCTGGTACCGGTAGGGAACAGCCGCCGGTCCGCCATCGGCGGACAGCACGATCCGCCCCAGGGATGGGACGGTCACGATCAACCGTTCGTCCTCCAAGGTCCGGCATGCTCGGCGGACGGTGTTGCGCGCGACCCGGAACTCCGCCGCCAGGACCGTCTCCGATGGCAGCGCGGTCCCCGGCGGGTAGGTGCCGGTGGTGACGCGGTCCCGGAGCCGGTCGGCGATCTGCCGGTACACTTGCCCGCCGGTCAGCCAGCCGTCGCGCATCTCACATGCGATCCGCATGGAGAACTTTGCTGAGGTCGACGTGGAGCTCTCCTTGTTCCCCCTCGTGCCAGCCGACCCGTGCGGCCCGCTCGATTGCGTCGGCCGCCGGGCCGATGCGCAGGCATGAGACGCGCTCGTCGTGCTGGTCGCCCCAGTAGAACCACAAGAACGCGAGATGGACGTAGACGCGCCGCGTCCTCAAACAGCTGTCGGTCACGTCCAAGGCCGGCTGGTCCTTCTGGTCCACGATGAACACCGCGGTGATCCCACGCGACTCCAGATGAGCAATGCTTAGAACCTGTGGATCTTCAGGGAAGGGGTGTACCTTCCCGATGATCATGTAGGTCTCATGCG
>NZ_JAATEK010000090.1:0-6646 GCF_012034195.1 Microbispora sp. CL1-1 | reverse complement strand
ATGGCACGAACGCCGCTTCCCGTGATCGTGGAAGCGGCGTTTTGGCTGGTGGAGCCTAGGGGATTCGAACCCCTGACTTCCTGCTTGCAAATCGGCCTGATCACCAGGGGAAACGGCCCCGACCTGGGCGAGAGACCCCGCACATGATTTAGAGCGCGCTCATGCCCTCGCCGATGCTCTGGCGCGCGCTCTGACACTCGACCTATCAGGAGCCGATCTCAGGAACGTAGATCTTTCTTCGGTCAAGCTCTCGCTCTACAAAATCGCTGGGGCGCTATGGTCATCCTCGACAGTCTGGCCAGAAGGCACAGAGGAATCCATTCGCCTACGATCTGTCGAAGTTGAGCCTGGAGTAGTCAGGATCGAGCACGAAGGTACCTCTTCCCGTGACAGTCATTCTTTCCTTTGAGCACCTAGAACCATCTACATCGGCGCACAAAGGCCGTTGATTCACTGGGAATCCAACTCAACCTAATCATCCCCGCTACGAACTGCGCCATTCCATGTGATGTGGACGCGAGATCCTAAGACCAGGATTGACTTCAGCACTCTCGCCCACCGCGCGCCCTTGCGTAGTCAGAGTGGCCAGGGCCGCCGTGATGCGCTGGCGAAGCTGCTTGTCGGATTGGTAGGCGGTCAGGAACGCCACCTCGTCCACGAGCACCAGGACGAACGGGTCAGCGGGGGTTGGTGTGTGGGAGCGCTGGAGGCCGGCGAACCGGTCGGCCCGCTCCTGCATCACCGAGACCGCCTCATCGAGCAGGTCGGCGCACTCCTTCGGATCGGCGGCGTACCGGGAGCCGAACAGCGCCCGGCCGAAGGACAGTTCCATCCGCTGGGGGTCGAGCGCCCAGACCTGCACCAGGACCCTTCGACGGGCGAGGCGTTCAGGCTGGAGGTGTGGATCTTTTCAGGACTTCGCCAATCCGGCCAGGGTGCACGGTGGGCGATTACGGTATGCATAGTGATCTATGGCAGGATTTTCCCATGGTATCCGTTAAGCAGATTCAAGTCGCCTTCGATTGCGCTTCACCTGAGCGTGTCGGTCGCTTCTGGTGCGAGGTGTTGGGGTATGTCGCGCCGGCGCCGCCTGAGGGGTTCGCCAGTTGGGACGACTTCAATCGCACGCTGCCGCCCGAGCAGCGGGACTCATGGTTCGCATGCAGCGACCCCTCGGGTGTCGGTCCGCGGCTGTACTTCCAGCGCGTTCCCGAAAGCAAGGTCGCCAAGAATCGGCTGCACCTTGACGTGCGGGTCGGCACCGGACTCGTCGGTGCAGAGCGCCTGGCAGCCCTCGAGGCCGAATGCGCACGATTGATCCCTCTCGGCGCGAAACGCGTGCGGCTCCTGCCCGCCGATGAAGAAAACGAGTCGTGCCTCGTGATGCAGGACATCGAGGGCAACGAGTTCTGCCTGAGCTGACGAACGTCTACCTCGTTGAACGCGTACCTGACTCGCTGATCGGCTTCCACGGGGATGGCTGTCCGTCAGCTCTCCCGGGCCCTCCCCCAAGGCCAGGTAGTTAAGGTTTTTGGGCTGCTGGCAAGAGTGGTGGGGAGATTGACCGGGCGGTGTAGATGCCGGGTCCGATCTTGTGGATGAGCTGGCTGTTGGCCCAGCGGGACAGCTGCCGGTACATGGTGTTCAGGGTGACATCACCGAGGTGACGGGCGATGTCGCGGGCCTGCCAGGAGCGGTCGGGATCTTGGTGGGGGAGGGCCAGGACCTGTTGTTGCCGGCGGCGGTCGGCTGTGACCAGGGGTCGTTCGTCCCGGGAGACGGCAGGCGGCATGGGCGTCGGTTGCAGGAAAGTGATGACCAGGCCGGTGATCGTGCGGCTGTGGTTGGGTCTGCCGTCATCGAGTCGTTCTTTGTAGCGGGAGACGGGTGATTTGACCTTCCGGGTGCTCACCCGCAGTCGGCGGGCTGGGAGCAGTCCGGCCAGAAGGGCGCGGGCGATGGCTCCGGTGGCTGGGTTGGGGTCGTCGCCGGTCACGCCGGCGGCTTGGATGACCTGGTCGCGGGCGCTTTGCAGGGCGATGGTGAAGGAGCAGCGGTCCGGGTCGGTACCCGGCAGAGACTCCGCGGCGTCGACCATGACAGTGCGCAAGAGTTGGTAGAGCGTGAGCAACGCCCACATCTCCTGCTCCAAGCCGGCCGGGTCGCCGGAACGCAGGACTCGCCCATGCATGAGGGTGTGGCGCAGGGCGTAGTACGCCGATTCGTGCTCCCACCGCTGGTGGTAGAGCCTGACCAGGACGGCGGCCGGGTAGCGGCGGGCGTCGGTCAAGGTGGTGACCAGCCGGTAGAAGCCGGTGAAGGCGGTGCCGTCGACGCAGGTCACGGTGATCTGCGCGTCGATGATCCGCACGTTGACCGTGCCGATCAGGGACAGGTAGGAGCCGTCGGCCAGGCGGGACAGGATCGGCGCGCGGCGGTTGCTGCGTAGCCGGCCCAGGACTTGGGCTCCGGTGTCCGTCACCGCGGCGAGGAAGTCGTTGCCGTCGAAGCCCTTGTCCCACAGCACCAGCATGTCCGGTCTCAGCAGGTGCAGCAGCCGCCCGGCGTAGTCGGTCTCGCCTGTGGCGGTGGGCCCGAAGACAGCGCCGATCACTGCTCGGGTGCCGGTTTCGACCAGGGTCATCAGCTCCAGCTGGGGATAACCGCCATGCGCGAGCCGATCCAGCCAGGCCCGGTTCCGGCCGGTATCGGGCACCTTCAGTGAGCTGCAGCCGTCGAAGGAGACCATCCGATAGCGGCCGAACCGCACCCCGGGCGTCACCGGCTGCGCCAGCGGACCGCACACAACCTCGAACAGCGCTCGCATCGGCGCAACGCCCACCCGGCGGCGCAGGTCGCGAACGCCTTGGCGGTCGGTGCGGCAACAGCGGGCAGCCCCGCCAGAGCGCTGGTCATCTTGTCCCAGACGAGCCGGTGTCCGACCTCCGGGAACAGGCACATCGCCAGCAGGAAATACACCCCGACCCGGGAGGGAAGCGCTCGGAGCCGGTGCTGAACCCGGCCCGTCTCCGCCAGCACCGCGTCCACCAGCTCGAACGGCACAACCTGGGTGAGTTCTCCCAGGTGGCCCGGTGCGAACACTCCCGCGGCCACGCGCACCACCCGGGAAATGACAGACTGATCCCGCAACGGGACTCCACTCTTCAGATGATCTTCGCCGATATCTGATCTACAGGAGTCCCGTTGCCCGTCTCAGCCGATTGACAAGAACCAGATCCTCTTAACTACCTGGCCTTGGGGGAACCCCCGACAAGCTGCTCAGCCGGAACCCGTGCCGGATCAAGGGCACGGACAACGAGCAGACACCAGAGCGGCCCATCCTCACCGTGACCCAGGTCTTCGAGCTGGCCGACAAGATGGCCGACGGGCGCTTCCGCGCGCTGATCCTGCTGGCCACCTTCGCCAGCCTGCGATGGGGCGAAGTGATCGCGCTGCGGCGATCGGACATCGACATCGAGGCGCGCACCGTCCGCGTGCGCGAACAGCTCATCGAGCTGGACGGGGGAGACATGGTGCTCGCTCCGCCCAAGTCGCGGGCCAGCAAGCGGACGGTCAGCATCCCCTCGGCCATCGTCCCGGCGCTCGTCGACCACCTCGACCAGTTCACCGGCACAGGCGAGGACGCGTTCGTCTTTCTCGGCAAGCGCGGTGCGTTCCTCCGCGGTGGCAACTTTCGGCGTGAGGCCAAGTGGGCGGAAGCGCTCAAGGAGATGGGCGTCAAGGGGCTGCACTTCCACGACCTGCGGCACACCGGCAACACGCTCGCCGCGCAGTCGGGCGCGAGCCTGGCCGACCTCAAGGCTCGGATGGGGCACGACAGCGACCGGGCCGCGCTGATCTATCAGCACGCGACGCGTGACGCCGACCAGAGGATCGCGGACGCACTGAGCGCTCGTGTGGAGGCCGACCGGAAGGCGGCCAACGACAAGAAGGAGAGCAGTGCTGAGGGCTAATGGCCCGGACACCGCTTCCCAAGATCAGGGAGGCGGTGTTTTTCGAGGTGGAGCCTAGGGGATTCGAACCCCTGACTTCCTGCTTGCAAATCGGCCCGATCACCAGGGACAACGGCCCCGACCTGGACGAGAGGCCGTCCGCGAGTGACCGTGAGTGCCCCCTGTTGACCACTCTTAATGGCACGCTAATGGCACGACGATCAAGCCCGCGACCTGCCCCGACCAGTACCGGGCGCGGCCCGTCTCCTGGTCCGCCCCCGTCCTCCTCGTAGCTGCCGACTCCCGGGACGGGACCGCCGCGTCAAGGGTCAGCGAAGCTGATCGCGAAGCGACGCCGCAGGCGCCCTTGACTCGGCGGTCACGGCCGGGACACTCAGGCGGCGAGGAGGACGAAGGACCATCGGATTAGAAGTGGATCGCCGTTTCCCAGTCTGATCTCGGGCTAATCTGCTGGTGTCTTGTGCGATCGCCTGGGGGAGAGAGCAGGTGTTCCACGTATGTTCCGGATCTTGCTGATGGCCGCAGGCGGTCAGCGGTGGGAGTGTCCGCCCATGGCGCATGCGAGGCAGCCACGGCCGCCGAGTGCCTTGTCCAGGCCGCATGTGACCTTGGCGAATCGTTCCTCGTCTTCCGGTGGGAACTGCACCATGGGCGTGCCGGCGGCGAAGTGCTCGCCGAGCATGTAGAGGTGGTCACGCAGGACCGTTGTAGTCTCCCGATTCAGTCGGAGCATGATCTCTTCCACGTGGCCAGCCTGGGCTGTGTGTCGCACCTCTATCGCTCTCGAACAGGAGCATGCCAAGCTCAAGATCCTGCCAAGCTGGGAAGGTACCCACTGCGATCTGATCCCTCGAGGCCCGTGGAGGAACTTTGATCTTGAACAACTCGATGCATGTCAATCGGGTTCTGTCGGTGGCTTCCCCTAACCTGGATGGCATGCACAGGGATAATCCTCCAATGATCGAACCGACAACAGATATTAACTGTCTTACAGAACTGATTTACCCGCACTTAAGAGGAGAGTCTATTGCGATGATGATCTACGGTAGCAGGGCGAGGGGGAGCGCTCGCACTGATAGCGATATAGACGTTTTGCAAATTGTTAAAGACCGGCCGAGATCTTACTCTCACGGCAGTATCAATATTGCATCCTACACCGCGGATCATCTGACGCTGTTGGCAACTCGTGGCAGCCTGTTTGTTCGACATCTTAAGGATGAAGGAAAAATAATCAGTGATCCAAATGATGTCCTTTCCGGTATTCTCGCTTCATATCAGCCACCGAAAAATTACAACAGGCTAAAAAGGAACCTGTGCCTAGCTTTGGCTGGCACCGAAGCTCTGGATGCAGACCAGTACGCCAGAGGCCTTCTGAGGATGACAATCTACGTGGTAAGGTCTGCGGTTTATATAAAATGCGCCGAGTTGGGAAATCTCACTTTCGATAGAGACCAGTCGGCAGAAATAGCTGGGTACCCCAAACTCGCAACTCTCCTTCGCACGGATCGTTATGACCATATTCGCGAATTGCGTGAATATGGTTACAGGCTACTTGAGGAGCGCCCAACGGACGGTATCCCGCGCGATCTACCTTCCCTTGCAATTTGGGCAAGGGGTGATTATTCGCTTGCTGGCCGCTTGCTGGAATCGGCCCTAGCGGGCGCTTCCACTATTGACTATACGTCATTGACATTGCCGGTAGTGTGATTCTCTTGAAGAAATTCAAGTTGGCAGTAATCGGCGATATTCATGGTGACAGCGTAAGGCTATCTAGAGCGCTCAATTCACTTCTACTGGACGACTCACTCCATCTGATTTTTGTGGGGGATTACGTCAATCGCGGATTGAACACCAAGGCCGTTTTAGACTTATTGCTAAGCGCCATAAATAAATACCCGGACAGGATAACTCTTTTGCGGGGGAATCATGATGAAGCTCTTCTAAATTTTCTTGATGATGGAAATGTTGCTAACTTTGCCGCTCACAATGGGATATCAACTATCCGATCATACCTTGAGACGGTTGATTCAAATGCGATTGAAAAATTTCGTTCATCCTTCCCAAGTGAGCATTTTGACCTTCTCCGAAATACGCAGGTCGTATACGAGGATTCGGATTTCCTAATATCGCATTGTGGCTTCGATCCCCATGACATCAACTCAAGAACGCCTGATTCAATGTATCGTCGCGGACATCCGGGGTTGTTTCACTATAGTGGACCGTGGCCAAAGTCGCTGACTGTATGTGGTCACTACGTGCAGGAACAAGGCGTTCCATATATTTCACCCAATCTCATCTGCATCGATACCGGTTGTGGAACCATCAACCAAGCACCTCTCACTGTAGTAATATTGCCCGAAAGAAAACTTATTCAATATTAAAGATGGGAGATAGGATGAACGTTGATCTCGTATTTCAGGAATTAACCAGGGCCCTGGCGCGCAATGAAGCGATGGTCGCGATTCATTATGCCTGTGAATCTTTCCTAACCGCTAATGACCATCCAGCGGGTATAGCATCGATCGCTCTGTACGACCTCCAGACAGGAGACACCAATGCATTTAGCATGTCGGATGCTCCGCCTACGGTAGAAGGAAATGATCGTGAGATTCATCTTCTTGAGCGGTTCTATCATGACGTCTCATCCCGAGAAGATTCTTATTTCCTGCATT
>NZ_JAATEK010000009.1:0-256301 GCF_012034195.1 Microbispora sp. CL1-1 | reverse complement strand
GGCCCCTGGTTTGCTTCCCGGACGAGTGGGGTGAAACGCAGAGGGGACGGCGGGCACGTGGCGATCTACACTCGAACCGTGGCCCCTGATGAGACCCGAGGCTCAGCCAAAGATCTTGCTCGCGACGAACTGATCTTGGCGCAGTCTGCTTTCTATTTGGATGAACAGGGCGATGTCGAAGCTGCGGCCCTTCTTCTAGATGTCGCGGATATCGATTTTATCGCGTGGGAACGCGACTACGACATAACAAATTATCGGGCCTGCCTGAACGCCCCCGGGTGGCTGGCTAAACGTTTTACTCCAGAGATCATAGAGCGGGTCGAATCGGTCCTGAGGAAAATCGCAGCTCGCCATGACGTGCACATATATGACGTAGTCATTGGAGCCGCACTGCCATTCGTTGATCACACATGGCGGGAATCTCTGTATGCGCGACTGTCTGGCGGTACCGTAACGAACCATGCTGTTCGGGTTGAGCCAGACCCGCGACTGCGGCGTGATGGGTTCAACTTTGACTCTCTCGAAGAGATCAAAGTTTACGACGCACTCAAGCGAGCCCAGGCCGACCTTGTAAAACATGATCCAGCCAATACAATTACGATCTTCCCTCTCCCTCTGGGACGTGTGGGCATTGGTTCGTCTTGGACTCCCGACTTTCTGGTGGTCAGACAAGGAAAGATCGGTCTTATCGAAGTGGATGGGCCTCACCACCGCGGACGAGCTGGCGCCGACACCACCAGAGATCGACACTGGAAAAACAGCGGAGTAATCCACATCGAAAGAATTTTAGTGGAAGAAACTAGCCTAGATAGGGATCTGGATCATCTTGTTCGCGCTTTCCTCCAGCGCATCCTTAGACGATGCAAGGGCCTCGCCGCTGATTTTGGGCCTATCTGGAAAATATTCAGAAAGGTCAATGAAGATCAGAGCCTTAGCCTCATCGCGCTGGGTGATGGCTAGAGGCTGAAATCGTCCGACAGGCTCAATGAGTTCAACCTGTTAGGCCGACTCGAATTTCTACCGCGCTACCAGATGGAGGATGAATGACCGGAACGTCAGGCTTCAAGAAGATCAGCCCACTTGCCTATGATGCGTTAGCAGATTCACTCTCTCTAATTTTCTGGTACAAGAAGTCGCTAGCGCGCTTCCTGCGTGCCGCGCTGCGAGAATACCCGGAACTCTTAGTTGGCTTGGATCTGGAAAACGCACCTAAGCGAGATACTGTCGATGCACTAGTCTCTCGACTGATGCACGGAGAACGCAAGTATCAGTCAGTATCTATTAGTCTGATGCTTGAGATCTCCTCGATGGAGCGCTTTAGAGAGTTAGAGCAACTTGAAGACCCTAGCTGGCTAGAGCGTGCGCAGCAGGCTGTTGCGGATCTTAGCGATCTGACAACTCAGCACCGCGAGATAGCAGAAGAGCATGCGCGATTTGCGAAAGAATTGGCAAATGCCGTCGAAGAAGCGGAGAAGGGGCGCGCAACTTCCAAGGCTCTGGACGAGTTGAAGCAGCAATTCCTTGTGCTGCATTCACTTTCGGACCCCCAAGCGCGAGGACGTAAATTCGAAGGATTTCTCAACGATCTTTTCTGGCTTTTTGATTTCAATCCGAGGGCGGCCTACTCGTTAGAACTAGAGCAAATCGACGGGGCATTCAGCTTTGACACCGACGATTATGTGCTGGAAGCCAAGTGGCTGAAAGGTGTTGTATCTCGTGAGCAGTTAGATGTGTTCGGGATGAAGATCGCACGCAAGGGAAAGAATGCTCTAGGTCTTTACGTGAGCATCAATGGATTCAGCTCTGACGCATTGAAGCAGTACGAGTCGGCATCATCCTTCATCACAATGGACGGCTCCGACATCTTCATGATCCTTGATGGTCGCGTTCGACTGGACGATCTACTTCTTCGCAAGAAACGATATGTCAACGAGACCGGTGATTGTTATTTTCCGGCTACCCGCATGTTGGGTGAATAGGTCTGGCGCAGTCACGCCAGCGAGAGGAAACGAAATGCCTCGAGCTGCACGCCGCGTCGTTTTACCCCTAGGGCCTCGCAAGGCCGCTCGACCAGCACAGCAGACCATCCAACCCACGTCGTCAGGATGGAGCGTGTGTACCTGGGGGCCGGCAAGCGAGCCATAATCTTGAGCTAATCGTGATCGCGTTCGTCGGTCATCCGATCCTTCACATTCACCACCTCGCGGAGAGAGTGCATGAGCTCCTTCTTATCTCAATTGCCAGCATTACTTGGCGTAGTGATCGGCGCACTTGGATCTTACATGGCGACCAGCCTAAACGAGCGCTCGCGGTGGAGGCGTCAGTACGCAACACGGTGGGATGCGGAGCGTCATAGGACGTATGTTGAATACGCTCACGCTGTCCGGGCTGTCATCCTATTGTGTGGGCGATTAGCTGCGGCGCGAGGGATAACTGACCATTATAGTAAGACTGCATTGAGCGACATCGAAAACGGTCTGCAAGAGCTGAACCGTGCTTCTTTGGAGCGTGCATGGAGGTTCGAGTCTGTCCTACTGCTGGGAGATCAGGACACAATCAATGCAGCAGATAGATGGAGTGCAGTTGCGGAACAACTGCAAGACTTTGCACGAGGAGAGAAAACGAATCCGGAAGAATGGGAAAGGATCTATAGGGAAGCGTATGCGGCAAAGGATGAATTCCTGTCGAAAGCCAGAAAGCACCTAGGTGTCGATGTCGCCCCTCTCGTCCAACGATGATGTGCAGGAGCAAATATCAATGAAAAAACCGGAGTGGAAGAATTATGAAATTGCCGTCGGAAGCCTGATGGAGGAGCTTGGGTTCGATGTGCAGATCAATGAAAGAATAGAGGGTGTTCGAGGGGTTCATGACATTGATGTGACTGCTCGAATGAACATTGGCGGAATAACCCAGCTATGGGTAATCGAATGCAAGAAATGGAATAGGCCCGTTCCGAAAGAGCGAGTACTAACTTTACTCGGGATCGTTAGCGACGTCGGCGCCGACAGGGGGCTGATGTTCTCAGATCGTGGCTTTCAGTCGGGTGCGATCCGCGCCGCCTCGAACGCGAATGTAACTCTTACGAGCCTCGAAGACTTTCGCCAGGACGCGGCGCAAGAAATACATAGACTGCGACTGAGGCGAATGAACGAAGAGATAAACAAGCTCCTGCAAAGTTTTTACGCCTTGGGACAGCTGACCGAGCCGGATCGTAGCCGAGTTCTGGCGCGCTACATTGGACCGACCGACATACTTGGCGAGAAAAGCCCTCTCGCGCTAACTGGCCAGCTTACTTTTATTCGCAGCACAGTGGATCAGGCCGAACAGAATGAATGGCCAGTGCCTTTCATTCCTATGGACAGTAGCGTCCCTTTCTATGTTGCTGACTGGCCTACATTCTATGTGCTGATCGAGGGAAAGATTGAAACTTGCAAGAGGATATATGAACACATGACAGGGTTCGGTGGTGAGGTTTTGGACTGGACGGAACTACAGCCATCCGAAATGACCGAGCTAATCAATCGGATTCGAGCCAATTGATTGACTTATCGGGAGGTGGCGATTCAGAACTACGTCGTGTGATCCGAGCGCGGCCCCACGGCTGCGCCTCAGTCTGATGCTGGGGCACATAGGGGGCACAAGACACCGTGAAACGTCGGCAGCCAACGACCACCGACGCGAGACCAGAAGACCGCCCGACCAGCGCAGCAAGTATCCCGACGCAGGTCGGCAGGATGGCGATCAGAGTTCCGCTTCAGCGTCAGCCCTGGCTTGCGTCTCCGTCGTCGGCCCGCGCACCTCAGTTCCGTTCTGGTTCCGCCCGAGGCCGTAAAACGTCGGAAGTCAGTAGGAGACGTTGAGAGCCGTATTGCCAGGTCAGGGCACTACTCCATGGCATACGCCCAGGTGGAGAGGCGGCAGGAGAGAGTTCGAGTTCTACTGCGGCATCTGAGGAAAGGAACCACGCCGGCGTGCCCGTTGCGTGCCCGTACGGTCGGCGGTCCGCAGGGAATTACGGGGACTCACGGTCGCTCGACCCGTATACCCCCAGGTCAGCGGTTTGGCAGTTTAGACGGCGTGATGTTAAGAGACCTCCCGAGCTGCTAGCGCGCCATACCGATCCTGGCAGCTATCGGGGCCGGGGGAGAGTGGTCCATACGGACCGGGCACCTCTTCAGGCAGTTCGCAAAGCGTGAGGTTCGGCACGCCCAGGCTCGCTGGGGTGCACCAGGGGCACTTCACTCAGCAGCAGGGCCCGACAGGCGCGGCTCCTCTCCAGGCTCGCCGTCGCAATAGTCGACCGAATCGCCGGAGCGGGCACAGGCCCGCAGCGATGAGATAAGCCCGTGCCCGTAGATCATCAGCGAATCCACCCGGCACCGCCCTTCGTATCGGGGATCACAACCGGCCCAGTCGGATCGTAATCACATCGACACAAGGTGTCATTAGCACGGGTGTTCGCGTCGTTCGGTCTGCACAGGCACCGTGCCTCTCTCGGAGCCGCCGGTAAGAAGGCGATGGCGGAGGTGTCCGCTGGGGACCATCCGGGGACCACACGCTATGCGCACAGCCGAACAACGGGCACGTGTGCTCACCTTGCCCTCGCGCCTCTGAATACGACTGAGCTGCAATAACGACTACACCAACGTCCTGGGGGTCAAGGGGTCGTGGGTTCAAATCCCGCCGTCCCGACACTGTTCTAGCAGGTCAGAGCCACAGTTCCCAAGATCGGGGATTGTGGCTTTTCTGTTGTGTCACCCAAGTGTCATCAAGAGTCGCCCTCCCGGACCGTGCCGCCCAGTGACAGATGTATGTCCAGCGTGTCACCGCATTCGCCGGCTTTCTGGCTGGGGGAGTGCCTCGTGTTCAAGCGGACTATAGATCTACACCGTAAAGGGCCTCGCTTCTGGGCGGTGCGAACTCGATCAACAACGCATTGCCTGCGGAAGACCATTCGCAGACGCCTGTGGCTGCCGTGGTGAACCTTCCTGGCCACGACTTGGTGACCGTCGTTCGCCACACCGACGCGGAAGTGACGTGGAGAGCACGCAAGATCACGATCTACGGCTGGAGTCTTGGAAGCGTCCCAAGAGGAACCGCTCTCGTGAGGGGCATGGCGGGCAGCCGTTCGAGGATGGACTCCTGGCCTTCCTGATCACCCAGCTGCTCGCCGCACTCGAACCCGATCGTGCTCACGAGGCGTGAGAGACCCGAAGGTTGTGGGCGAGGTGGGTGCCACGGACGCCGACCACGAGAGCCACCCGCGTACTCCTGGGAAGCGCGTCAGGGCTTCAGAAGTTCGACCATCAAAACCTTCACACGGTCGTAGATCTCATTCCGTATCACGCGCACAGCATCGATGCCCTGCCCCGCCGGGTCGTCGAGTTTCCAGTCCTCGTACCGTTTGCCGGGGAGGATAGGGCATGCATCACCGCAGCCCATGGTGATGATCACGTCGGATGCCTCGACGGCGTCGGCAGTGAGCAGCTTCGGTCTTTCGGCACTGATGTCGATGCCGACCTCGCGCATGGCGTCTACGGCGACGGGGTTGACCTGCTCCCTGGGCGCCGATCCGGCCGAACGTACCTGGACGCGGTCGCCGGCCAGATGCGCGAGCCAGCCGGCCGCCATCTGGGAACGGCCGGCGTTGTGTACGCACACGAACAGGACGCTGGGCATCGGAGGCATGGATGGTCCCTTCGATCTGTCTGGGAGTTCCTGATATTCGTTCTGGCCGATGGCCACCGGTCCTCGAAGCGGTGCTCCCGCCGCATGCGACCGCAGGGCTCCTCCGTCGCTGTCCTCCGTGGCCGAGATGACGCGAGGCGACAAGGGGGCATCCTCGGTTGACGTACGCCGCCTCGGTCCACCAGGCCTCCTGCTGAGACGGCATTGCCGTCGACCGTCCAGTCTGGTGCGCGCGCTACCTGAGCAGTAGATACGCCCCTGCGGCTACGGCGGCGGCGACAGGCGGTGTGCACAACCAAGCGATCAGAAGGTCACGGACCGTCTTCTTGTTGAGCCTGGACAGGTCATTGGCCGCGATGCCGGAGATGGCCCCTGCCGACACCTGCGTGGTCGACATGGGCAAGCCCAACATGGCACCCAGTCCGACGAGGCTCGCGGTCGTGAGATTGGCGGTGAAACCCTCGACATGAGGAATCTTGATAACGGAGTACGCGAGCCGGTCGGCGATGCGAGAGCCCGCCACGACACCTCCGATGGCCATCGCCGCGGTGACGGCGAACAGCAGACCGGTCGGGGTCATACCGCCCACCAGTGCGAAGGAGCCGATGGCAACGATCTTGGGCGCGTCGTTGAGGCCCCGGGCGAAGCTCGCCAGGCCACTTGTCGCCCAGTGGGCGATTCCGATGGCTTGCTGCGCCTTGGTCCGCTCGACCTGTGCCGTCAAGGTCGCGACCGGCGCGGCGTCACCGTCCGGGGCCGGAACCGGGATTCGTTCCGTTCTCGCAGTACGGATCGACACGACTTTCCGGGTGATGATTCCTAATACGGCTGAGATGGCATAGGCCACCAGGATGCTCAGCAGCAGCGGCTGCACGACCTTCCCGAGCAGTCCGTTCCACTCGACCGCGGAGCCGGCGAACAGGCTTCCTGCACCAAGAAGCGAGCCGACCAGGGCGTGGGTGGTGGAGACGGGCAACTTCAGGACGGTGGCCAAGACGACCCAGAAGATGGTTCCGATCAGCACCGCGACCGTGAAAGCCGGGGTGGGCGTGGCGGAGACGATGCCTTTGGAGAAGAGTTCGGTCATCTTCGAGGCCAACGTCAACGAGACGAGGCACCCGAGAGTGGTGGCTACGGTGCCCCATGCGATGGCCGTGCGGATCTTCGTCACGCCCGCGCCGGCGAGCGTGGCGACACCCTTCGGTACGTCGTTCGCTCCGTTGGCCGCGGCCAGTAAGAGCACGAGCACAAGTACGAGCACTTCCATGGGTATGCCTCCGGGGGGTTGCGGTGCTCGTGGGGGAGCGCGCAGCGAGAGGTATGGCGGGGCCTGGCTACACGTCGGCGGGCATCAGACCGGAGAGCGATCTCGGAACCGGCGCATCAGGCGCCGTCTTCTGCAGGGTCAGCAGTCGCAGTTCCCCAGGGGTCGTCGCACGTCCTGCGGCCGGCGGGGGACTCGCCCGGCCGCGGACCACGGGATCTCCGCGGCCGTAATCCTTTTCCAATGCATCCGAGTTCCAATGCATCCGAGGAATTCCGCAAGGCATTGCGGATCAGGGCGGCGCGGGCCCGCCTCGGGGACTCGTGGCGAGGTGCGGTAATGCTGTAATTCTGTCGTACGGCCTGTTCGACGTGCACGCATCACCAACCTTCGGATCGTCGATCCGCTGTCCGATGAAAACAGCGTCAGGACTATCGAAACCATCGTCAAGACCTGTAAATGAAGATCATGTAAACAGTTATTGACTGCCTTGACCACCGATCGTGTCGTGGGCCGGGCTGTACGGCCGCCGATGTCCGGGTGCCGACATCCTGCTCGCCCGATCACAGGATGTGCGGGCTGGTGAAATCGGCGGCTTTGTTGTACGGCGTGATTCCGAAAGGTTTCGTCATGGTGGTGTAACAAGGGTCGTCTGCATGAATAGCCAATCTCGTCAAGAGTCTTGACCATTCCCGCCGGCCCCTTTTAATGTGCACCTGTCGGCTGGATCGATAGTTATCAATGCAGTTCACCCGGCTGAGATGGGAGGCGCTCCGTGGGAGGAAAGGAGCGCATCGCGTCCCCGGCCCCATCGCATTCGACCCCGGCGGCAGGCGCTCTCGCCGGCTGGCGGGGATCGTACGTCTGGGCCACACTCATCGGCCTGGCCATCGGCGTGTTGCTCTGCGTCCTCAACGTGCTGGTCCTGTTCCGCACCGGCACGTCCTTCGGAGGGTCGGCGCTGGTGGCCGCGCTGGGCGCGGCGCTGCTCCGGGTGGCGGGAGCGCTCAGCTGGCAGGGTCTCTTCGTCGTCTTCTCCATCGCGTCCAGCGGATACATGGCCACGGCCGCGCTGGACACCGGCGTCGGAGCCGTGGTCCTGCGGGCCGGTGAGCTGCCGGCCTGGGGCTTCCTGGTGCTGCTGGCGATGGCCGCGAACGCCGTGGGCATCCTCCTCGGCGGGCTCGTCGCGCGGACCCTGGTGGTCGCCGAGAGGCTGCCCTATCCGACCCTGAAGCCGGCCATCACCCTGATGGCGTCGCTCAGCCGCCCCAAGGACGGGGAGAACGACCGGCTCGGCCGCATGCTCCCCATCGCCGCCGGCGTGGGCGCCGCGTCGGCCCTGGGGGTCGCCCTGTGGGGGCACGAGATCACGCCTGAGGTCACGGGCACCCATCTGGCCCTGGCCCTCTCGCCGTTGCTGTACGGGGTCGGCTTCCTCATCGGCCCGCGCGCGTGCGCCTGGCTTGCGGCCGGCGCGGCGTACACCGTCGTCGTGTGGGTGGTCCAGGACGGCACCGAGGGCCGGTCCGTGGCGTACACCGACCATCTGTCCTATCCCTGGGTGCTCGCCGCCGGCGTCGGCCTCATCCTCGGCTACTCCCTCGCCTCGATCGCCCGCGTCCGCGGCCCGCTGGCGCGTTCCCTCCAGGGCGGCCGTCTGCTCCCCGGCCCCACGCGGTGGCTCGCCGTCGCCGTCCTCGTGGGAACGGCGCTGCCGGCGCTGGTGTACCCGTCCCTTCTGCGTTACCTCGGCTACGGCCTGCTCGGCGTCGTGCTGCTCGCCGTGATGACCGTGTTCCTCACCCGAGCAGGCGGCGAGATCGGGCTGGTTCCGTTGTCCCCGGCGCTCTACTTCAGCGTCGTGGCCTTCGCCGTATCCGGCGCGGACCGGACGGCGGCGTTGCTCATGGCCTCGACCATCTGCTGCGCGGCCCTCGCCGCCGTGTACTTCACCTACTCGGTGAAGGTCGCCCACGACCGTCCCGAGGGACTGGCCGAGCCGCCCGGGCGGCTGACGGGCTGGACGCAACTGGCGGGCGGCCTTGCCGGCGCCGTGGTCGGCGTCCTGGTGATCGCGGTGCTCAGCCGCGCGGGTGTGCTCGGGGGAGGCTCCTTTCCCGCTCCTGTGGCCACCGCGGTCCAGTTCGTGGACACCACCGTCCGGGGATCGGCCGAATACCCCGCCACCGTGGCCCTCGCGCTGGCCGTTTCGAGCCCCCTCGGCCTGGGCCTTGCCTTCACCTCGGCCATGCCCACGATGATCGGCCTCGGGGTGCTGCTTCCCCCCGCGAACTCGCTGACCCTCGCCGCCGGAGGCCTGACCCAGTGGCTGCTCACCCGCCGCAACCCCGGCCGGCGCAGCGGCACCGAGATCGTCGCCTCCGGTCTGATCATCGGAGAGGGCCTGATCACCATCGCGGTGCTCATCGTGCGGGAGGTCCTGCGGTGACCCGCAACCCGGGGCACGCGCCCCACCAACGACTCTCCCCGCCGCGACGCGGCGGGGAGCGGGCCGGAGAGCGCGGCAGAGATCACAGCGGAGGAGGTGATACCTATGATCGCCATTTCCATGATCGAGAACGCCGAAGTGTCCGAGAAGCAGACCGACTGCTGCACCGCCATGCGCGGCCGGAAGAACCTCGACGTCGTGACCAGCATCATGGCCAACGACCCCGACGGCTGCGAGTGACCGTGGCCGGCGGACCGTACGGCACAGGTATCCCCTGCCGCGCCCTCCACTTCCCGGCCCGCCCCCTCACCCACCCCCGGCGGCACCACAGGACACCGTTTCTGGGAGACACACCATGTTTGTGAGCCCGAACACCGTCACCTTCTCGGTGGAGCTCCCCGAGGGCACCCTGGACCCGGCCTATCTCGGCGAGAGCGGCAAGGTGAGCGTCCTCGCCAACGCGGTGTCCGGATCGATGGACATCGTCACCCCCGCCGAGGTCGCCGCGCTGGAACGGGTCCGCGCCGGAGAGGCCGTCGACCGTGAGCTCGTGGCCGGCCTGCTGGAGCGCGGGTACGTCTGCACCGACCTGGCCGAGGAGGAGGCGCGCTACCGCGCCATCGTCGACGGCTACTTCCAGGCGATCCAGGAGGCGCCGTTCCAGTTCATGTTCATCCCGTCGTTCGTGTGCAACCTGGCGTGCCCCTACTGCTTCGAGGGCGAGCTGACCACCAGGAGCCCGCGCATGGACGAGGAGATGATCGAGGCCGCGTTCGACACCATCCCCGAGATCCAGGACCGGCACCAGAACTCCGGCCCGCCGTACATCACCCTGTTCGGCGGGGAACCGCTCCTGGACACGCCCTACCAGCGCGGCGCCGTCGAGCAGATCCTGCGCGGCTCGTACGACCGCGGCTACCCGGTCACCGCGATCACCAACGGCGTGGCGCTGGACGCGTACGTGCCGATGCTGCTCAAGTACGGCTGTGAGGAGGTCCAGGTCAGCCTGGACGGCACGCCGAGGACCCACGACACCCGGCGGGTGTTCCGCAACGGCAGGCCGACGTTCGAGCTCATCGAGCGCAGCATCGACGTGGCCGCGGACGCCGGCATCCGCGTGCTGATCCGGGTGCTGATCGACGAGGACAGCGTGGACGACATGCCGCGCTTCGCGGAGTTCGCACAGGCCAAGGGGTGGCTCGACCACCCGAAGATCCGCCTGTTCAACGGCTTCACCAAGGCCACCACGTTCCTGTACGTCACCCCCGACCACCCCGAGGAGAAGCGCAAGCGCATGGTCCGGGGGGACGTCAAGGCCGGGCTCCAGGAGGCCTTCTGGCGCATGGTTCAGCAGAACCCCCTGGTGGACCGCATGCTGCAGCCCGACCTCGCCCGCATCAGGTCGGCCGTCCTGGAGGGCGACCGCCTGCGGCCCAACCTCCAGGGATGCAGCGCCGGCACGAGCGTCGTCGCCTTCGACCCCAACGGCAAGATCTACGGTTGCCCCGAGACCGTGGGCCGTCCCCAGCACGCCTGTGGGACGTTCTATCCCGAGTTCAGCTACGCGGCCGGCTACCGGGATCCCTGGCGGCACCGCCACGTGGACACCGTGCCCATGTGCCGCGACTGCAACGTGAAGTTGTTCTGCGGGGGCGGCGGCTGCCCCATCAAGGCGTGGGCGGCCAACGGCGGCGACTTCAACACCTGCTACTGCCCCAAGGTGTCCAGCATCACGACGCGTGTCGAGACCCAGTTGGCCTACCTGCTGCCCATGGCGCTGCGCCGGCAGCAGGAGCACGCGAACCGACCGGAAGGAGAAGAGGGAACGTGGGAGCAGATGACACGCGTGGGTTCGTTTCCCTGGATGAGCTGATCCGGCCGGGAACGTCGGCCGGCACGGTCGCCGAGCCCGCCGCCTGCGGATGCGCCCCGGCGACCGCGGACGAGGCGTCGGGCTGCTGCGTGGCCCCGGAAGCGGCCCTGGAAGCGGTCCCGGCCGACCAGCGTCCCGTTCCCGTCGAGACGCACGTCAAGAAGCGTTACGACGCGCTGGCGGTGCAGGGCACCAGCACGCTGTGCTGTTCTCCCACGTCGGTCTACACCCCGGAGGAGCTCGCCGAGATCCCCGGCTGGGTCCTGGAGCTGTCGAGCGGCTGCGGCTCGCCCATGAACGCGATCGGCCTGCGCCCCGGGCAGACGGTCGTGGACTTCGGCTGCGGCGCCGGGCTGGATCTGCTGATCGCCGCGCGCAGGGTGGGTGAGACGGGCCGGGTCATCGGCGTCGACGCGTCGATGCAGATGGTCAGGACGGCTCGGCGCGCGGCCAGGGAGATGGGGCTCAGGAACATCGACGTGCGGGTCGGCGACATCCGGCGCCCACCGGTGCGTGAGGCCAGCGTGGACGTGGTGATGAGCAACTGCGTCCTCGGCATGTTCCCCGACAAGAAGGAAGTGCTTCACGCGGTCGCGGCGGTCCTGCGCCCGGGAGGGGTGGCGGTGATCTCCGATGTCGTGTACTCCGACGACGGCCCGCCCCCGGCGGATGTGGCGGCCGGCGAGTCCGCAGGCGCGGAGGACTTCGCCCGGTGCGTGGTGGGCATGACCGAGAGCCAATACCGTGACCTGGTGCTCGGCGCGGGCTTCGGCAGCGTGGACATGCGCAGCGACGGGCTCGTTCCGTACCGCGACGGTGCGCAGGTCACCAGCGCCATGATCTTCGCCTACCGGGACGACAGCCCCGCCCGACCGTGCTGCTGACCGGCGGCTCGCCCGCGCTTTTCCGGGACGTCGGTCTCCGGGCGGACGACTACGCCGAGGTACGCGTCGAACGCGCGAGGACCGTCGACCTGGTGTGGCGCGGCGACGGCCTGGAAAGCAGCGTGACCAGCCGTGACGAGGGGTGCTGTGCCCGTGTGATCGGCCGGTCGGGGTCGGCGTTCGCGTCGGACACCGCCATGGACGCCGGGCCGGTGCTGCGCAGGGCCGCGCGGGACGCCGTCGAGCTGGGGTGTGCGGCGGGACGCCTCGCCGCACACCGGCCCTATCGGGACGACCGTCCCGGCGAGATCGGCGAGCTCGCGGAGACGGTCGGGCTGGCGGAGAAGGTGGAACTGCTCGGCGCCTACCACGCGGCGGCGCTGGCCGCGCATACCGGCGTGACCGGGGCGCTCGTCTACTACCGCGAGTCGGTCGCGGACGTGGAGCTGTTCACCAGCGAGGGGACCGGTGTCTCCTACCGGCGCAGGGACCTGACGCTACAGATCACCGTTTACGCCGACGGCGGCGCCGCGAGGACCGCCGGCTCGGTGTCGGCCGGCAGCGGCGGCGACTTCTCGGTGGTGCGGGGTCTGGGCCCGGACGTGGAGGCCGCCGTCGCGACCGCGGTGGATTTGCGCGCCGCCCCCGTGGTGGCACCGGGGGAGTACGACGTGGTCTGCGACGGCCCGCTGGCCGGCATCTGGGCCCACGAGACGATCGGGCATCTCGCCGAGGCCGATCACCATCTCGGGGACGCGCCTCTGCAACGGTCGCTGGCCCCCGGACGCCGGCTCGGCCCGTCCATGCTGACGATCACCGATCACCCCGGACGTCCCGGTGCGCGGGGATTCGTACCGGTGGACGACGAGGGCACGGCGGGGTCTCCGGTGGAGCTGCTGCGCGACGGCGTCGTCACCCGGCCCCGGCTGCACGATCGCTCCACCGCGGCGGCCTTCCGCGAGGACCCCACCGGAAACGCCAGAGCCCTGAACTTCCGCCACCCGCCGCTGCCCCGGCTGCGGACGATCGCCATCGCCCCCGGTGCCGCCTCCGAGGAGGAGATGATCGGCGGTGTGGCGCGCGGGCTGCTGGCCCGCGGCGTGCTCGGCGGGCAGACCGACCGCGCCGGATTCACCTTCCTGCCGGCGGAGTGCCGGGAGATCCGCGACGGCGAGGTCCGCGGCCGGGTCAGAGGCGTGGTGCTGTCCGGCGACGTGCTCGGCGCCTTCGCGGCCATCGACGCGATCGGCCGTGAGCAGTGGCGCGGCGACACCTCGGCGAGCTGCGGCAAGCAGGGCCAGAACGGGCTGCCGGTCAGCTCCTGGGCCCCCATGCTGCGATTGCGAGGCATACGTGTCACCTCTGGCTGACCGGCTGGACCACGTCGCGGCGGAGGCCGCGGCCCGCGCCGGCCACTGGGAGATCCTGGCCGTCGAGCGCGACGACACCGTGGTGGAGGTCGGTTCGGGCGTGCCCGACCTGGTCAGGTCCGCGCACGAGACGGCGCTGTGCCTGCGGGTGCACCTCCACGGCCGGGTGGGCACGGCCACCACGACCCGCCTCGACGACGTGCGCGGGCTCGTCGGCGAGGCCGTACGGAACGCGGCTCACGGGCCCCCGGCGTCACCCGACCCGGTCGCCGGGAGGAACGCCGCCCTTCTGGCCGCCGAGAGGCCCGCCCCGGATCAGGGCACCCGATCCGTACGGCTCCTGGCCGAGCGGCTGGGCGCGCTGCAACGCTCGGCCGGGTTGACCGTGCACGGCACGGTGACCCGGACCGAACAGGCGGTGCACCGCGCGGCCCCGGACCGGCGCACCACGACCTCGGACCGGTTCTTCCACATCGCCGCTCTGGCGGAAGGGACGGCCGTCCAGCTGCCGTGGACCGGCTGGACCCGGACGCCGGAGCTGCCCGCCGCGCTCTCGGCGTGGCTGGAGGCCGCGGCCGGATGGGACGGGCTGCCCGCCGCCGACGCGCCCTCCGGCGACCACGACGTGCTGCTCGCCCCGTCCGCGGTGCACACCCTGCTCACCCCGCTGGTCACCGCGCTGAACGGCACCGCCGTCACCGCGGGCCGCTCGTTCGTCGCCGGGCATCTGGGCGAGCCGTTCCTGCACCCCTCGATCGGCCTGCGCGACCATCCCTCGGAGCCGGCCGCGCCGGACGACCCGGACGACGAGGGCACCGGCGGGCTGGCCTGGCCGGGCAGCGACGACGACGGCGTGCCATGCGCGCCCCTCACGCTGGTCGAGCGGGGCGTCCCGGTCCGGGCGTACCACAGCGTCCGTACGGCGGCCGCGTGCGGGACGGCGCCCACAGGGCACGGCTTCCGGGGCAACGCGCTGCGCCGCACGGTGCTCAAACCTGCCACGCCGGTTCTCAACGGCGCGACGCTGTCCGCCGGATCGGCCGACGTCGGTTCCTTCGACGACCTGCTGGCAGGCGTCCGCGAAGGGGTGCTCGTCGAGTCGCTGATGGGCGGGCACCAGCGTGCCGGCCTCTCACCGGTCGTCGAGGGCAGGCTGCGGCTCGGATTTCTAATCAGGGACGGACGGGTGGCCGGGATCCTCCGGCAGCGTCCGATCGCCCTGGACCTGCGTGAGGTGCTCGGCCGCCGCTTCCGCGCGGTCAGCGACCGCCGGTGGGCCGTGAGCAGGATCTGGTCGGGCCGCATGCCGTTCGTGCTGGCCGGTGGGACATGACGCGAGGAGCGGCCGATGTATGACGTGATCGTGGTCGGGGGCGGCGTCACCGGGGCCGCGAGCGCCGCCCTGCTCGCGCGGGAGGGTCTGCGGGTGCTGTTGTGCGACCGCACCCGCCTGCCCGCCCCGGCCGTCTCCACCCACTTCTTCGGCCCGACGGCGCTGTCCTTCCTGGACCGGCTCGGCGTGCTGGACGAGGTGCTCGCCACCGGCGCGCCACCGCTGCGGCGCTGGCACCTGGAGGTCGAGGGCGGCTATTACGGCGCGCCCATGCTGCCCCGCTCGCCGTACCACTACAACCTGTGCGTACGCCGGGAGACCCTCAGCGGGATCCTGCTGCGCGCCGCGAGCCGGCATGGGGCCGAGATCAGGGAACGCAGCCCGGTGCGGTCCCTGCGCTGGGACGGTGACCATGTCGCCGGGATCGAGGGCGCGGGGTGGTCGGAGAAGGCCAGGATCGTCGTGGGCGCGGACGGGCGGAGTTCTCCGACCGCCCGTCATGTCCGCGCGGCCACCACCTTCGACGCCGGGGCCATGCGCTGCACGTTCCACGCCTACTGGGAGGACGTCGTCCCCATGCCCTCGCCCGCGCTGGAGCTGTGGCACGACGACGGCCACGTGCTCCAGGTCGGCCCGTGCGACGGCGGGCGATGGGTGATCATGGTGTCGGCGCCCATGGAAGAGCACGCGGCCCTCCGGGCGGACGCGGGGGGCGACGAGGGGTACGAGCGCCTGCTCCGGTCGATCCCCGCCATGGCGGACCGGTTGCGCACGGCACGGCGGGTCTCGCCCGTGTACGCGTCGAAGAGCCTGCGGAACTTCCAGCGCGAGCCGGCGGGGCCGGGCTGGCGACTGGCGGGCGACGCCTACTGCCACAAGGACCCGCTGTTCGGCGCGGGCATCACCGACGCCTGCGCGGCGGCGGAGACTCTCGCCGCCACGGTGCCGCTCGCGGTCGACGGCGACACGCCGCAGGCGCGGGAGAGCTACGCGACCACCCTGGACGAGCGTGTCGGGCGGAAGGTCCGCGCGGGTCTCGCGGGGCTGCGCATCGACCCGCCGGAGCCCGGGCAGCTCGCGTGGATCCGCGGCGTGCTGGCCCATCCGGGTCTGGCACTGGAGATGACCCGCCGCTGCTCGGAGCTGTTCGCCGGGCTCCCGGAGGACCGGCGTGAGTTCTGGCAGCGGGTCGCCGACGGCGCCTCGGAGGTGCTCGGCCTGCCCCCGGCCGCCTCGGTGGACCCGTCGTGACCGCCGTTCCCGGCTACCTGGCCGCCCACGTTGAAAATCTTGTGGCCCTCCAGGCGAGGGTCGCCCACGCCCGCTGGCTGGCCGCGACGGGACAGGGCGAGGACCACCCGGCGCGGCCGGAGGGCGGCCTCACCTGGCTGACCGACGGCGGGCTCGTCCTCACGGCATTGGAGCACGGCGACCTGCACTACGCCGGGGAGCTGGTCCTCTGGTACCTCCGCGTCCGGCTGACGGAGGCGACCGCGCGGCTGCGGCTGCTCCAGCGCACCGTCACCGCCGAAGCCGGTGGCAGGACGCTCACCCACGGGGAACTGGTCGCCCTCTCGCGGACGGTCACCGACGACCGGCGGCGTGCCGAGGTCCGGGCCGCGCTCGCGGACGTCGGGGAGCGGCTGCGCGAGGGCCGGCGGCGCTGGCTCGACGCGTACGCCGAGGCGCGGGCCGAGCTGGGGTTCCCGACGCACGCCGCGCTGGTGCGGGCGCTGCACCCGGAGGTGGACCGGTTCGTGGCCCACGCCCGGAACTGGCTGGACGCCACGCGGGCGGGGTTCCTCAAGCGATGGGACGACTGGCGGGCACGCGACGCGATCGCCACCCCGTCCATGGGGGACGCTCGCCTTGTCGCCGCACGCGCCGTCCTGCCCGAGGGCGCCCGCGGCGCGCTCGAAAGCGTGCGCTCCACCGTACGCGCGTGGGGTTTCGGCGGATGCCTGGACCGCATCCTCGTCGACGACGTCGCACGGCCCGGCAAGTCGGGCACGGCGTTCTGCTCGCCGGTCGCGCCGCCGGCCGACGTGCGGGTGTCCACCACGCCGGGCACGACATTGGGGCACCATGCCACACTTCTGCACGAGTTCGGGCACGCGCTGCACTTCACCGCGGGCACCCGGCACCCCGCCGACCTGTGGCGCACGCACCCGGCGCTGACCGAGGCGTTCGGCTTCGCCCTGGAACGCGTCGTCCGGCGGCCGGACTGGCAGCGGCGCCACCTCGGCGTCATGGTGGGCGCCGAGGCCGCGGAGCGCCTCGCCTTCGCGCGTGAGCACGTACGGCGCCTGGTGGCGACCAGCCTCTGCTACGAGATGGCGGTGCACGACGGCTGCCCGGACCCGGCCGCCGAGTATGTGCGCTCGTACGAGCGGGAGTTCGGCGTCGCGGTGGACCCAGGGGCCGCGTGGGACCGGATGCAGACCTACCTGGAGGGCAAGCCGTGCTACCCGCTGGTGTATCACCAGGCGTTCATGCTGCGCGAGACGCTGTGGGACCACCTGACCGGCCGGGCGGGGGAGCGGTGGTACGCGGGTCCGGAGGCCGGGCCGGCCATGCGGGAGCTCTTCGGGAGGTTCGCCGCGGGCGGCGGCGCGGAGGAGTGGCTGTCACCCGGCGGCGTCCCGCTCGGACAGGTCCACGGCGAGGGCGAGCTCGGCCCTGGCGGCCCCGGTGAGCCTGACGAACCGGTCATCGGCGGGCAGGCGCTCGATCAGTCTCAGCGTGTGCCGTGAGACCGCCCAGGAGGGGAACAGCCGGACGGCGATCGTACGCGCCGGTTCCCGGTCACCCACGGCGGCCAGCAGCGGGGGGACGTCCCGCGCGTAACGCTGCGCGAACGGCGCGAGCAGGTGATGATGCGCGGGGTGGGCGTAGCCGTCGGCGAGCGCGCGGACCTGTGCGAGGCTCCCGCTGCGCAGCATGGTCGTCCACGCCCACTCCTTGGCCTCCGCGGTGGGCACCGACGCCCTGAGCCGTTCGGTGAGCCGGTCTCCCGCGGCAGGGAAGGCGCCGGTGACGTCCTCCAGGGGCTCGCCGTGCGCGACAAGGGACCGGGCGAGCCTGCGGCGTAACGCGTCGTCCACGTCGAACGGGGCCGCTCCGTGAAACCATTTCCGCACCGTGCCGACGTGAGCGGCCGTCAGCGCCGCGTCCGCGACGGCCCGCGCCGCCGCCAGCCTCTGGTCCGCGTCGCCGTTCGCGTCGCCGTCGTGGGTGCCGGCGACCTCCAGCAGGAGGTCCACGTACGAGGGCCAGCCGTGGGCACGGGCCCAGCCCTGCTCGGTGTAGGCCGTCAGCACGGTGGCGACCCGGACGAGGAGCCGCTGGAACACGCCGATCTGCGTCTCGGCCGTCAGGCCGCCGAGGACCATCGTCAGGAACCGCCGCGGCGGCAGCTCCCCGTGCCGGACCATGTCCCACGCCGCCGTCCAGCAGAGCGAGCGAGCCATGGGATCGGCCAGCCGGCCGATCCGGTGGACGATCTCCTCCGTCGAGCGCGGGTCCAGCACGATCCGGCAGTACGTCAGGTCACCGTCGTTGGGCAGCACCAACGCGCCGGACCGGCTGCCCACGAGCGCGTCCACGCTCGTGCGCGGGCCGTCGGCGTCGAGTTCGTGCCTCCGCACACGGACCAGATCGCCGTGCCGGTCCTCCGCGTAGACGCCCACCGCGAGACGGTGCGGCCTCGGCACTCCCTCCTGGAGCAGGTCGAAACGCGTGAAGCACCCGGCCTCGTCGACGTCGAAGTCGGCCCGCACCTCGGTGAGCCCGGCCGTCAGCAGCCAGGCGTCCGCCCAGGCGGTCAGGTTCCGGCCGCCCGCCTTCTCCAGAGCGCTGAGCATCTCGGCCCGGCCGGCGGTGCCGTGGGAATGGTCCGCGAAGTAGCGCCGCATGCCCTCCAGGAACCCGTCGAGCCCCAGGCGGGCCACGAGCTGGCGCAGCGCGCTCGCGCCCTTGTGGTACGTCAGCGCGTCGAAGGTCGACCCGGCCGCATCTACGTCGGGCACGCCGGTCACGACCGGGTGGGTGGAGGCCGACTGGTCCAGGAGGTACGCGTGCGCCTTCTTGCCGGCGGCGAAGTCGGCCCAGGCGTCCACGTCGTCCGTGAGCCGGGTCAGTGCGTGGACGCCCGCCCAGGTGGCGAACGCCTCGCTCAGCCACAGGTCGTCCCACCAGCGCAGCGTGACGAGATCGCCGAACCACTGGTGGGAGATCTCGTGGAAGATCATCTCGTCCCGGCGGCGGTGCGCGTACCGGGTCACCGCGCGGTCGAACACGAACGTCTCCGCGGCGAACACGCAGGCGGCGTTCTCCATGGCCCCGAAGTTGAACTCGGGGACGAAGCACAGGTCGAGCTTCCGGAACGGATAGGGCGTCGCGAACGCCTTGGTGAAGAACGCCACGCCCGCCCCGAGCCGCTCCAGCAGCACGGCCGGGTCGAGGTGCTCCGCCAGGGAACGCCGGGAGTGCACCCCCAGGGGCACGGCGTCTCCCTGGTGCGCCGTCCACGACGCCCACGGGCCGGCCGCCACCGCCGCCACGTACATGCTGATCGGCGGGGTGGGCGCGAACCTGTGGACGCCCGTCCCGGGCCGGTCACGGAGCGGGCTGTTGGACAACACGGTCCATCCGTGCGGAGCGGTCACGCTCATCGCGAAGGGCGCCTTGAGGTCGGGCTGGTCGAAGCAGGCGAACACCCGGGGGGCGTGGCCGGGCTGCAGGTGGCTGTACACGTACACCTGATGGTCGGCCGGGTCCGTGTAGCTGTGCAGGCCCTCGCCACTGGTGGAGAAGTCGTAGTCCGCTTCCACGGTCAGCTCGTTGCGAGCCGCCAGATCGGGCAGGAGGATCCGGCCCGCGTCGTCGTATTCGACCGGCCGCCCGTTGAGCACGGCGGTGCGTATCCGCCGGGGCAGTGCGTCCGCCCAGCTGGTCGCACCCGGGCGGGCGCAGGTGAAGCGGATCGTGCTCCTGGATCGGAACACCGGCTCATCGGTCCGGCTCAGATCGAGGTGAATGTCGTACGACCGCACGCGCAGCAGAGCGCCACGCTCCGTCGCCTCGGCGTGGGTCAGCGGGGGACGCGGTATGACGAGACCTCCTCGCGGAAGGGTTGTCTAGACTCGTGGGGGGATGCGGCCGGGTGACCCACGCCCGGGGCGCTTAGGGAGAGGACCTGATCGCCATGGCCGAGCACGACGAGCCTGTGCTGCTGCCGCATGAGAACCTTCCCGCGGTCGAACCCGGTGTGCCGCGCCCGGCGCGGGTGACGGAGCCGTTGACGCGGGAGCAGAGCATCGAGCTGGCCGCGGGCTTCAAGGCGCTCGGCGACCCCGTACGGCTGCGGTTGCTCTCCCTCGTCGCCTCCCACCTCGACGGCGAGGCGTGCGTGTGCGACCTCGTCGGGGCGTTCGACCTCACCCAGCCGACCATCAGCCATCACCTCAGGGTTCTCCGCGACGCCGGGCTCGTCACGTCTACTCGCCGGGGCACCTGGGTCTACTACCGTGTCGTGCCCGAGGCGCTCACCGCATTGACCAACATCATCGCCCTGCCCGCCGCCGCCACGCGATAGGCGATCCGGCGATCGGTAGCGTATCGCTGCCCTCATTGCGGAAACGATGCGCGGCTTCTTTCGCGCACGAATAAATTTTCAACGATGATAGCACCTGCATTGATTGTCATCAATACCCATTTCTGGTGTGACTTCGCGGCATTGTTAATCGTTTGTTTCCTGTCGTCGGGAATCTTGACCTCGTGGAACGGACGCTGTTAGCTGGCTGGCGGATAGCGGATCACCGAAACCCCTGCGACACCCCGTGACGTGAATACTCACTCGTGCCGTGCCATGCGGCGATATCTGTACGGAGCACCGTTAGCAGAAGTGAGGCGAACGCCGGTTGATCACTTTCATGACCTTGAGTGGTTTTCTCGGTGCGGGCAAGACCACCACTCTCGTCGCGGTCGCGAAACATCTCCAGTCGCAGGGCCGGAATGTCGCGGTCATCACCAACGACCAGGGCACCGAACTGGTGGACACACAGCTCGCCAGGTCGGCGATCGCGGAGGCCGGTGAGGTGACGGGCGGATGTTTCTGCTGCCGATTCGAAGACCTGCTGACCGTCGCGCAGCGCCTCGTCGACGGCCACCAGGTGGACACCCTGCTCGCCGAGGCGGTGGGCAGTTGCACCGATCTGCAGGCCACCGTCATCCGGCCGCTCAGCGCCCACTACGGTGAGCGGTTCACGCCCGCCCCTCTCCTGGTCGTGGTCGAACCGGAAAGGCTTGACGCGCTCCGTACGTCGCTGCCGCTGGACGACACGGAGTCGGACATGTCCTACCTGTTCGGTAAGCAGTTACAGGAAGCCGACGTGATCGCGCTCAACAAGATCGACCTGCTCGGTGCGGCGAAGGCCGCCGCCGTCATCGCGGATCTGCGCGAGCGGTACCCGACCGCCACCGTTCTCGGCTACTCGGCGAAAACGGGGGAAGGTCTGGAACAACTGGTGTCTCTCTGGCTGGGCGCGGAGCCCGCGAGGCGCGGTCTCGACATCGACTACGACCGCTACGCCAACGCCGAGGCCGCGCTGGCGTGGCTGAACCTCGGCTTGGACGTGACGGCGGCGGAGGGTTTCGACCCCGATGCCTGGGCACGTGGGCTGATGGAGCACCTGTCCGCGGCCGCCGCCCGCAACGCCTGGATGATCGGCCACGTGAAGGTCAGCCTCGAGTCCGCCGGTGACCTGAGCAAGGTGAGCGTGACCGCCGGGGGCGCCGAGCCGACCGTGGACGCCGTCGCGGGGAGGACGTTCACCGAGGCGGTGGCACGGCTCAACGCCCGCGTCGCGTGCGAGCCCGCCGAGCTCGACGCCGCGGTGGCGGAGGCGGTGGAGGCGGTGTCCGCCACCACCGGCACATCGGCCGTACAGAGCGCCGGCATCCCGTCGTTCAAGCCTGGCTACCCGCGTCCCACCTACCGGATCCCCGCCGCGGCAGGATGAGGTGAAGCCGGGCGCCCCAGGCGCCTGGGTGGCTGCCTCCCGCTCCGCCCGTCCTGTCTATGCGGGCGTCGTCGAACACAGCATCTACGTCCACGCCGATTACGGTTCCCGGGGCCTGGGGCGTGCCCTTCTGGACGCCTTCGTCACCGCAAGCGAGGACGCCGGCATCTAAACCATCCAATCCGGTGTGTTCCCCGAGAACACGGCCAGCCTGGCTCTGCACCAGGTGGCCGGCTTCCGCGTCCTCGGCACCCGCGAACGCATCGGACGCCACCACGGCGTCTGGCGCGACGTCGTCATGATCGAACGCCGTAGCCCGGCCATCTGATGTCACCGGTGGTGTCAGTGCCTGATGCGGTTGGGGCCGGTGCCCAGGGCGAGGAGACCGGCGAGGGCGGACATGGCCGCAAGCAGAGTGAACAGTTGCGGATATCCGCCCAGGGGTGGGGCGAGAACGGCCCCGGCGAAGGGAGCCAGAGCTGCGGCGATGGTGGCGGGGGCGGCCAGCAGGCCCGACAGGCGGCCGTAGTGGGCGGTGCCCCAGCGGTCGGGGACGGCGGTGGCCTGGAGCAGGGTGAGGTTGCCGCGCACCATGCCTGCGGCGACGGCGATCGCGGTGAGTAGTGCAATCGGTCCGGGGATGATGGCCAGGGCGGCGGTGGTGGCGCCACCGGCCGCCATCAGCGCGGCGGTGCGGAGCCTCACGTCGGTGCGGCGGGCGAGGGTGGCGTAGAGGGTGCGGCCGAGGGTCTGACCGGCTCCGCCCAGGCCGAGTGCCCAGGCGGCGGCCGTGGTAGAGGCACCACGCGTGGTGAGAAGGGGAACCAGCGCGATGACGACGGCGTACATCGCGAAGGCGGAGGCGGTCAGCGCGGCAGTCAGCAGGAGGAACGGCCTGCTCCTGGCCACGTTCACCAGTGCATCGCCAGATCCATGTGCAGGCTGCCCGGACGGCGGCGATGGAGCGAGGGGCCAGGGGGTTCTCAGCGCGAGAGCGTGGGCCGGGATGGTGACGACGGCCAGGATCGCGGCGAGCACCACGTAGGTGGTGCGCCAGGACAGGTGCTCGGCGAGGGCGGCGGTCAGGGGGGCGAAGACGGTGGAGGCCAGCCCGCCGGCGAGGGTCACGATGGTGAGCGCGCGGACGCGGTCGGGTCCCCACCAGCGGGTCACGGCGGCGAAAGCCGGCTGGTAGAAGGTGGCCGCCATGGCGATCCCGGCCAGCAGCCAGGCCGCGGTGAAGGATGGCAGAGTGGGCGCGCAGGCGGCGGCCAGCACGCTGAGCGTCGCCAGGATGGACCCGATGGTCATCACCGCCCGTGGGCCGCGGGCGTCCAGGATGCGGCCGACGGGGATGCCGGCGAAGGCGGAGACGAGCAGGGCGGCGGAGAAGGCCGCGGTGGTGGCGGGAGCCGGCCAGCCGGTGTCTGCGGTGATGGCCGGGTTGAGCACCGGGAAGGCGTAGTAGACCACGCCCCAGCTGGTGATCTGGGTGGCGCACAGGGCGGGCAGGACGGCACGCGGCCGCGACCGGTCGTCATCTCCGGTCGCGGCCGTGTGATCGTGAAGGTCGGTCACCGGGTCAGCAGCCGCCGGAGGAGACGGGAGCGCCGATACCGATCTGCAGCGTGGCCGGGGCAGCGCAACAGCCACCGGACGCCTGCGCCGTGTCCGCCTGGTCGAACAGGCCGGAGCCGCCGCACACCCCGGTCTCGGGCAGGACGAGCTCGACGCGTTCGGCGGCCTCTCGGTCGCCGGCCAGGGCGGCGGCGATGGAGCGCGTCTGCTCATAACCGGTCATGGCCAGGAACGTCGGGGCGCGGCCGTAGGACTTCATGCCGACCAGGTAGATGCCCTGCTCGGGGTGGGACAGCTCGTTCACGCCGTGGGGGTAGACGGTGCCGCAGGAGTGCACGTTGGGGTCGATCAGCGGCGCCAGCGCGAGCGGGGCCTGGAGGCGCTCGTCCAGGCCGAGGCGCACCTCGGACAGGAACGACAGGTCGGGGCGGAATCCGGTCAGCACGATGACCTCGTCGACCGGTTCGGTGGCCCGGCCGTCGTCGGCGACGAGGACCAGGCGGTCGCCGTCATGCTCGATCGCGGCGGTGCGGAAGCCGGTGACCGCGCTGGCGTGGCCGGCCTCGACAGCGGCCTTGGCCGCCAGGCCGAGGGCGCCGCGTGCGGGAAGCTGGTCGGCCTCGCCGCCGCCGAAGGTGCCCGCGCCGATGCTCCGCCGCAGGACCCAGACCGCGTGCGTGCCCGGCTCCTGCTCGGCCAGGTCGGCAAGGGCCGCCAGCGCGGTGAAGGCCGAGGCGCCGGAGCCGACCACCGCGGTGCGCCGACCGGCGTACCGGGCGCGTACGGCCGGGTCCCGCAGGTCGGGGACGCGGTAGAACATGCGGTCGGTTGCGCTCTTTTCACCGAGGGCGGGCAGCCCGTCGCCGCCGAGCGGGTTGGGGGTGGTCCAGGTGCCGGAGGCGTCGATGACCGCACGGGCACTGATGCGCTCTTCACCGCCGTCGCCGGTGCGTACGTGCACGGTGAAGGGCTGCTCGTCGCGGCCGGAGTCGACCATCCGGTCTCGTCCGGCCTTGGCCACGCCGGTGACTGTGGTGGTGTAGCGGACCTTGTCGCCGAGGGCGTCGGCGAGCGGCTGGAGGTACTGCTCGGCCCAGTCTCCGCCGGTCGGGTACGTCGCCGCGTCCGGGCGGACCCAGCCGGTCGGGGCTAGCAGCTTTTCGGCGGCGGGGTCGACGACCTCGCCCCAGGTGGAGAACAACCGCACGTGTGACCAATCCCGGACGGCGGATCCGGCCGCCGGGCCGACCTCCAGCACCAGTGGGTCGAGTCCGCGTTCGACCAAGTGGGCGGCGGCGGCCAGGCCGACGGGACCGGCTCCGATCACGATGACAGGCAGTTCGGCGGCGGACGTGGTCACGGCGTCTCCTCTGATTCGACATTCGTCTATGAGTTGCGCGGCCAGCATGGCATCTGTTTCGATGTTCGTCAACATAGACATTCATCGAAATAGGAAGAGGGTTCGTCATGGAAGCCGAGGTTGTGGTGATCGGGGGCGGCCAGTCGGGGCTGGCCACGGCGTACGCGTTGCGACGAGAGGGGGTGACGCCGGTATTGCTGGAGGCCGCGGACCGGCCGGCGGGGTCGTGGCCGCACTACTACGACAGCCTCACTTTGTTCTCCCCGGCCCGCTACAGCTCGCTGCCGGGGATGCCGTTCGGCGGCGACCCGGACCGTTACCCGCACCGTGACGAGGTGGTGGACTACCTCACCGCCTACGCCGCCCGCCTGGACGCCGACATTCGCACCGGTGCCCGCGTGGCGGAGGTCAGCGCGGAGGGCGAAGGGTTCGGCATCACCCTGCAGGACGGCAGCCGCCTCGCCGCGCGCGCGGTGGTCGCGGCGAGTGGAACCTTCGGCAACCCCTACCGGCCGGCGCTGCCCGGTTTGGAGAACTTCACCGGGACGGTGCTGCACGCGGCCGACTACCGGACCCCGGAGCCGTTCGCCGGTCAGCGAGTCATCGTGATCGGGGCGGGCAACTCCGCGGTGCAGATCGCCGCCGAACTCGCCACGGTGGCGCGGGTGACGCTGGCGACCCGCGCTCCGGTGCGGTTCGCCCGTCAGCACCTGCTCGGCCGGGACCTGCACTTCTGGCTCACCGTCACCGGGCTGGACACCGCGCCGCTGGGCCGCCTGCTGCGCACACCTCCGACGCAGCCGGTCCTCGACGACGGCCGCTACCGCTCAGCCCTGGACGTCGATGCCCCGGATCGGCGTGCCCTGTTCGTCGAGGCCGGCGACGGCAAGGTGACCTGGGCGGACGGCACGACCGAGCAGGTGGATGCGATCGTGCTGGCCACCGGTTACCGCCCCGATCTCCCCTATCTGGCAGGGCTCGGCGTGCTGGACGCGGCCGGGCGTCCGCTACACCGCGACGGCGCCTCGCTCACCCATCCTCTGCTCGCCTACGTCGGGCTGGAATGGCAGCGCAGCCTGTCGTCCAACTCGTTGCGCGGGGTGGGCCGGGACGCCGCCCGCGCCGCCCGCCGGCTGGCTGCACGCCTGCGCCGCTGACCGGCCGTGCGTCACCCACTGCGGCGGATGCACTGGTGGGCCCTCACGCGTTGGTTCGACGTATGTCAACATAGATGCATGTCGAATACGCGGACGCTGCCAGTGCTGGAGCCTGATGTCGTGCCGTGCTGCCCGCCGCTCACCGAACGCACGCTCACGGCCGCAGAAGCCGAGCGGACGGCGGCGATGTTCAAGGCGCTCAGCGACCCGGTGCGGCTACGCCTGTTCTCCGCGGTGGCCTCCGCGCCGGACGGCGAGGCGTGCGTGTGCGACATCTCCGATGTCGGGGTCTCCCAGCCGACCGTCTCTCACCATCTGAAGAAGCTGAGGGAGGCCGGTCTGCTGGCCTCCGAGCGGCGGGGCACGTGGGTGTACTACCGGGTCGAGCCGAGCGTGCTGGCCGGGATGGGCCGGCTGCTGACCGGCGCTGCACGCGTCTGAGAACACTGTTCGGGCCTGTATGCAGCGGGTCCGCTGTGGACTTACCGGAGCAGCACACGTGCCGCCGACGGGTGTCTTGTCAGGGGGTGGCGGGGGCGAGTCTGCGCCGCCAGGCGAGGGAGACGTAGACCAGCGCCACCAGCACGGGGACCTCGATCAGCGGTCCTATGACCCCTGACAGGGCCTGGCCGGAGGTGACGCCGAAGGTGGCGATGGCCACCGCGATCGCCAGCTCGAAGTTGTTGCCGGCCGCGGTGAAGGCCAGCGTGGCGGTCCGGTCGTACGGCAGGCCCAGGGTCTTGCCGAGGGCGAAGGTGCCGAACCACATCAGCGCGAAGTAGGCCAGTAGCGGCAGCGCGATGCGGGCGACGTCGGCGGGCTCGGAGGTGATCGTCCTGCCCTGCAGAGCGAACAGGATCACGATCGTGAACAGCAGCCCGTACAGTGCGAACGGGCCGATCTTCGGCAGGAACACGCTCTCGTATCGCTGGCGGCCGAGCCTGCGCTCGCCGAGGCGGCGGGTGAGGAATCCGGCCAGCAGCGGGATGCCGAGGAAGATGACGACGTTGAGGGCGATCTTCCATGAGGAGATGCCGAGGTGCTGCCCCTGGCCGAGGCCGAGCCAGCCGGGCAGCACCTGCAGATAGAACCAGCCGAGCAGGCCGAACGCCAGGACCTGGAACACGCTGTTGAGCGCCACCAGGACGGCGGCGGCCTCGCGGTCGCCGCAGGCCAGGTCGTTCCAGATGATGACCATGGCGATGCAGCGGGCCAGGCCGACGATGATCAGACCGGTGCGGTATTCCGGAAGGTCAGGTAGGAAGATCCAGGCCAGGGCGAACATCACGGCCGGGCCGATGATCCAGTTGACGACCAGCGAAGAGATCATCAGGCGGCGGTCGCCGGTGACCGCGTCGAGCTTGTCATAGCGGACCTTGGCCAGCACCGGATACATCATGATCAGCAGACCGAGAGCGATCGGCAGGGAGATGCCGCCGATCGCGACCTTCGACAGCACGGCGTTCAGTCCCGGGACGCCGCGGCCCAGACCGAGGCCCAGGGCCATGGCGGCCAGGATCCACACCGCAAGGAAACGGTCCAGCAGCGACAGCTTGCCCGCCACGCCGCTGGGCGCGGCGTGCGCGGGCTCGGGGGCCGTCATGGGCAGGCCCTCTTCCTGCCGGCGGCGGCGGTGGCACGGGCGGTATCGGCCAGTTCGGCGAACTGCCCGGCCAAGGAGGCGATGACGTCAGGCTTGAGTCGGTAGTAGGTGAACCGGCCGCACGGCTCGGTGTCCACCACCCCGGCGTCCCGCAGCACCTTCAGGTGGTTGGACAGGTTGGTCTGCCGCGCGCCGGTCTCTTCCACCAGGTGCGTGGTGCACAGCGTTTCCCGGGCGAGCAGGGTCACGATCTGCAGCCGCAGGGGATCGGCCAGCACCCGCAACAGATCAGTGTCGACTGACATCAGCATGTACTGATACTTTCACATCAGCCGGCGCTGATGCGAACCTGACGCCCCGGCCCACCTTCGGCACGCCATTCGCGACGCGATCGACGGGCGAGTCACCGACCTGCTCGCCACCCTGCCCCGCGCCTGCCCGCCACCACTATTGGCGAGAAAGAAAAGGAAGATGCTCACGACCGCTACAACCACGTCGGTTCTGTTCGTCTGTGTGCACAACGCCGGCCGCTCCCAGATGGCCGCCGGATTCCTCTCCCAGCTTGCCGGCGACCGCATCGAGGTCCGCTCCGCCGGGTCGCTGCCCGCCGAGCAGGTGAACCCGGCCGTCGTGGCGGCGATGAAGGAGGTCGGCATCGACATCTCCGGCCAGACCCCCAAGGTGCTAACCCCCGAGGTGGTGCAGGCCTCCGACTACGTCATCACCATGGGCTGCGGGGATGCCTGCCCGATCTTTCCTGGTAAGAAGTACCTCGACTGGGCACTGGACGACCCCGCAGGCAAGGGCGTCGAGGCCGTCCGGCCGATCCGCGACGAGATCAACACCCGCGTCCAGGCTTTGATCGCCGAGATCGATGCGCAGCAAGAAAGCTGATCTCGCCGCTCTTGCCGCCACCCCCGGGTGTCCTCGCGCGGGCGTACTCCGGTCGGCGGCAGCGCCCCGTCGCGTTCCTCCTGCCGGCGGGCCGGCATCCCCGCGAGACGATGCCGCAGCATGGTCATAGGCGTGTGATCAGTGTTGGGATGGCTCGTATCGCCAGCATGATCCTCGCGACGCTGCCGGTCAGCGCCACGAGCAGCAGCAAGGACGGCGGTGGCACAAGCGTGACGACCGTGCCCATTATGACCGTGTCCAGGACGGCGACGGTTCCCGCGCCGCCCAGGGCGGCCAGCCGTACGGTGTGATAGTGCCGCTGTTCCCGGACGGCGGTCACGAGCATGAGCACGGCCGAGCCGAGCAGGAGGCCGAAGGCCAGGCGTGCGGCCAGTGGGATCGCCGCGGCCCAGCCGTCGGCGGTGATAAGAGCGGTGCCCCAGCACAGGCCGACGATCGGCCCGGCCACGAGCAGCGTGAACGCGGCGTGCCGAGCCGGTGAGGCGCGAACGAAGGCGGCGGTGACGGCGTCGGCGTCGCCGAAGTCCGCAAGGGCGGCCCGGGCTGCCGCATCCGGGTCCCCGAGCCGCTCCATCTGGTCGTCGTACGAGGCGAGCAGTCCGTCGGCGAGCTCGTCGACCACGGAGCCGGGCAGACGTTCGGCGAGCGTCCGCAGGTGGCGTTCGATCAGTTCGTGGCCGGCCACGGTCCACCACCCAGCGCCGCGGATATCACCGCGGCGAACTCCTGCCATTGGTCGCGTGCCCCCGCCAAAGAGCGCCGCCCCTGCTCGGTCAGCTCATAAGTGCGCCGTCTGCGACCGCCCACCACCGACCAGCTCCCCTTGATCAGTCCCGCGCGCTCCAGCCGGTGCAGCGCCGGATAGACGGTGCCGGTGGGTAGATCGAGCTTGCCGCCTGTGGCGTCGCGCAGGGCTTCCTTCACGGCGTAGCCGTGCTGCGGCCCGTCCTCCAGTGTGGCGAGCAGGAGGCCGTCCAGGTGCCCTTTCAGTGCTTCTGCCCTCATAGGTAGTAACGCTATATCTGCTCTTCCTGTACGCCAAGACCCGGAGTAGCGTCCCTACATGTAGGGACGCTACGTATTGGAGATGCGATGGACCACATCGACATCCTGGGCACTCCGATCCCCAACGCCGGACCGGTCTTCTTCGTCGCACTCGCCATCCACATCACTGCAGGGATCACCTGCGTGTGCTGCGGTGCGATCGCCGCGCTGACATGGAAGGGAAGCCCACGGCACCGGCGGTTCGGCCGCGTCTACCTGTGGGCGTGGGCCGTGGTCTACCTCACCCTGACCGTCATGTCGGTGATCCGCTGGCGGGAGAACGTCCACCTGTTCGTCATCGGCACCCTTGGCCTTACCGCCGCGCTGACGGGCTACGTCAACCGGGGGCGCCGGCCCGACCCTCACATCCTCGCAATGGGCGCGTCCTACGTGCTCCTGTTGATCGGCTTCTATGTCGACAACGGCCCCCGCCTGCCGTTGTGGGAGAGGCTCCCGACCGTTGCCTACTGGCTGCTCCCAGCCCTTATCGGCTCCGCTTTGATCGCGCGCGCAATCGTCCGGAGGCGCCAGCGACACGCATCGGCACACAGTGATTCTCGGTGACAGCTATACGCCCGGCCGATTCGCCTTATCCAGTTTGATCAATTTCGTACAGGACGAGTCGGCATTGACCAACTGATCGCCTGTCTCCGGATGTCGGAGACACAGTCGGCGGAGACCGTGGTCTTCAACCCGCTCGCACGGCAGACCATCGGCGAGATGATCGTGGCGAAGCGTCGTCCTCCGGATGTGTTGCTGCAGCTCGCGGCAAAAGCCCGCGTCATCGCCTGAATGTCACCCCCCAACCGCTGGTTGGGTTCGCGCGTGTGAGGCGGCCGTACGGTCGCGCCATGAGTACGCAGCTTGCCGATCCGGCGGTGGTCCGCGACGCGCTCCAGTCGCTCGCCGCCGCACTCGAAGGCCGGGGCTTCGCCGTGTGGCTCCGCAGCGGTGAGGGGTTTTCGCTCCACCTCTTCGTGATGAACCCTGAGGCTCCGGTCCTCACGGAGCACATCATGGTCGCGCCGGATGCGGAGGGGGAGTGGAGCTTCTGGTTCCCCCGGCCCGAACGGATCGCCCTCGTCAGGAACGTCACCGAGGCCGCCGACCGCATCGAGCGTGTGGCCCGTGATCGCGCCCTGGTCCGGGCACGCCTCGGGCCTCGCCGGCACCGTACCCCGGCGGGGCCTGAGTCTGTGGCGGGTGTGGACGTGGCGCGGCCGTGTCCGAGGGGCGGATTCAACGTGGACGCCGGACGAGGGGAACCGGCTGGGCGCGGCGGGCGGCCTCGTGGGCGAGCCGTGGAGCGAGGGCGCGGCCGTTGGCCAGGAGGGTGCGCAACCGCCGGAGCCTGCCGCCGGCGAGGCTGGAGTCCGCCAGCGCCCGGTCCACGGTGACGTGCGCGCCGCCGGGCACGGGGGTGGCGGAGCCGATGAACACGACGTTCTCCTGGCCGTTGAAGTCCTCGGGATGGCTGGGGAAGGTCAGGCAGGCCGGACCGGCGGCGATGTCGCAGCCGAGGCCGGTCCGGATCAGGAAACCGTCATCCGTCGGCTCGGCGCCGAGGGATCTGATCGGAAACGGCCAGCCGTCGGTGTTACGCACGGTCAGCACCGGGTCGCCGAGCCGTACCGCGCGGCGGCGCGCTCTCGTCCTCCGAGCACCGGCCCACGAGCACCGCGAAACCCCGCTCCCGCGCCCGGGCCGCCAGTTCCTGACTCAACCGCGTTTTCCCGATGCCCGGCTCGCCCACCAGCATCGCGAACTGCGGAATCCCACGCGCCGCCGCGGCGAGCAGGTCCTCCAGCGTGGCGAGTTCCGCGGTGCGGCCGACGAGCGGCCAGGGCCGCGGGTCGGTGCCGGCGGCGGGGTCCTCGGCCGGGACGGCGATGGGCGCGGGCGCGGGTGCGGGTGCGGGCGGGGACGGGACGGGGCGGAAAGGGCAGGGGGAGGGGAGGCGGGGACGGTGACCGGAGCGGGGGCGGGCCGCCAGAAGATGGCGGAGTCCTGACGCAGGATCGCGCCCTCCAGTTCGCGCAGCGCGGCCCCCGGATCCAGGCCCAGCTCGTCGGCGAGGATCCGGCGTACCTGCCGTAACGCCTCCAGGGCGTCCGCCTGCCGGTCCGCGCCGGCCAAGGCCAGGACGCGCAGCATCCACAGTCGCTCACGCAGCGGATGCTCCGCCGTCAGCGCCTCCGGCTCCGCCGCGAGCGTCGCGTGCCGCCCGAGGGCGAGCAGGGCGGCCGCGTGGTCCTCGATCGCGACCATGCGCAGCTCTTCCAGCCGCGCCCGCTCCGCGACGGCCGCGGGCACCTCACCCAGGTCGACGTACGGGGTCCCCTGCCACAACGCGAGCGCGGCATCGAGTTCTCCGAGCACCTCGGCCAGTTCCGCGGCGGTGAGATCGGGCCGGTTGACCACGGAACCGGCCGTGGCGGCGGGCCACGCGCCGAGACGGCCGTGCGCGGTGGTCACGGCGGCGTCGAACCGGGCCGCGTCGACGGCCTCGGCGGACAGCCGCAGGGCGTACCCGGGCGTGACCGTGACGAGGACCTTCGCGGGCATGCGGGCGGGCCGGTCGGGCTCGAGCGCCCGGCGCAGGCCGGCGACGTAGACGTGCAGCGTCGGCACCGCGTTCGGCGGCGGCGCGTCCCCCCCACAACAGATCGATGAGAGCGTCCACGGACACCGGCCGCCCGCCGTACAACGCGAGCGCCGCGAGCACCTGCCGCTGCTTGCGACCACCGAGATCGACCAGGTAGCCGTTGTGGGATGCCCTGATCGCCCCCAGTACGTCCACCTGCACGGGGCACAGCGTATGACAGGAGTGATGTTTCCCTCGTGCGGTGTGAACACGGCTGCCGCATGACCGGCACGGCTGGCCGCGCCGAACGCGATGAGGTCGATGCGCTTGTGGGCCGACTCGCGCAGCCGGACGACCTACTGCTCGGACGACCCCTCGGCGGACGGGAAGGTCAGACGGGTGTCGCCGTGCTCGGCCTTGAGCCCCCAGAGTGTAGAACTCGAGCTGCTTGGCGTGGTCGGCACGGCGAGGTCGACGTGCCGTAGATGGGTGATCAGACGTTCGGGCGGTTTCTCCGGTGACGGATCGGTCAGGGGTAGATCAGGCGGGGCGGCTGACGAGCATCGTGATGGTTCGCATGAGGCCGGGAATGTCGCCCTGTTCGCGCGCGAGCTGCCAGGCGGCGAGCTGGTTGGAGGCGTCGACGACGGTCTTCGCACGGCCCACACGGCGAGCGTGGAACTCGTCCCAGAGATCCTGATCGACGGCGTCATGAGTGATCAGGAGCTCCGTGAGGACGGCGGCGTCCTCAAGGGCCTGGGCGCCGCCCTGGGCGATGGTCGGCGGGCAGGTGTGCGCGGCGTCGCCGATGAGCACGACTCGCCCGCGGTTCCATGGCGGCGCGAGCACGTGGGTCTCGAACCACGTGTAGTGGACCCGGGAGGGATCGGTGAGCGTCTCCCGGATCTCGTCCCACGGTCCGTGGTAGGCCTGGGAGAGGTCCCTCATGACGGCCAGCTGCTGCTCCGGCGTGAGGGTGGAGCGGTCCTGCGCGTCCTCCACGATGTACGCGTAAAGCGAATCCTCACTCGTAGGGCAGTAGCCGGCGATATAAGAGGGGCCGCCGTAGTAGAGGTCGGTGCGTGTCACACCGGCCGGCCGCGGGCCGAAGCTCCGCCAGATGCCCATGCCGACCGACTTGGTCTCCAGGTCGATGCCCAGCGCACGGCGGGTCGAGGAGCGGATGCCGTCCGCACCGATCACGAGGTCGTACCGCCCGGCGGACTCGTCGGAGAAGGTGACGGCGACCTCGGGGTCGTCCTGGCGCAGTTCGGTGAATGTCATCCCGTACCGGATCTTGACGCCCACCTCCCTGGCGCGGTCGTGCAGGATGCGGGCCAGTTCGGGGCGGGACATCCCCATCGCGGCGGGATAGTCCGGGCCGCCGGTCTTGGCATCCGGGACCTCGAAGAGCACCGTCCCGTACGGGTCGGGCGCCCGGATGCCGGTGACGTCGAAAGGGTAGCCGCGCTCGCTCGCGCGTTCCCAGACGCCCAGTCTGTCAAGCTCGCGGAGTGCGTTGCCCTGCAGGGTGATCCCCGAGCCGAGCGCGGTGACCTGCGGCTCGATCTCCACCAGGTCCACCGCCACCCCGGCGGAGGCCAGGTGTACGGCTGCTCCGGCTCCGGCCAGGCCGCTGCCGACGATGAGGACGTTCTTCACGGCGGGCATGTCAGGACTCCTTGATCACTTGACTGCGATCGGATTGACCGGTCCGCCCACGGCGCCGGTCACGCCCCAGCGACCCCAATTGGAGTTCCGTTCGGCGGCGGCGATGGCTCCCTCGGGATCCGCAGGGTGCACGGGCGCCGTGGCGGGGATGCGGGGCACGAAGGTCCTCTCTCGGGCCGGGGACGTTGACCATGGTGCGGGAGGGATGGTCATCAGGGAAGAGGCAATGGGTGATGTCGCTCACCAGTGCGATGGCCAAGCTGTTGGTCATGGGGCTCTCGAACCTGGACCTCAACCTGCTGGTGTCTCTCGACGCGCTGCTCGACCAGCGCAGCGTCACCAGGGCCGCCCAGCAGCCGGGGCTGAGCCGGCCGGCCGGCACCTGCTGGAGTATCGCGACGTGCCCGAGGCGTTGGAACGGCGGCAGTCGGCACACGGCACGGCACCCAGCAGCCCGAGTACCGCAGAGCGGGAGGCCTTGGCCGTACCGGCCAGATGGGGATCTCGGTCCACTCCAGTACGCCGCGCTCGGCCAGCCGGGACTCTTCCATCCACACGAGCTCGGCAGTCGGACCGGTGGCCTGCTTGCATGTTTGGAGCATGCCGCCGTCGGTCTCCCTGCCGATCGGCGCGGCCACGTTGTAGACCCCCGTGGCCTGCCGTTCGATCAGGTCGAGGGTGAAGCGGGCGACGTCGCGGACATTGCGGGCCCGCTGGAAGGAGAGCTTGGGGAAGGTGCAGGCCGGTCGGAATGCGGGCCGAGCCCGATTCCGATGACGAGCAGATCCTGCGGGTGTGGCCGACCTGATGAGCAGTCGGCCGCCATGGTGTGGTGCGGTCAGCGGAGGCGGCGCCGCTGGATGGGGTCGGCTTCGGCGGTGATGCGGGCGGAGGTCTCAGCGCCGAGGCGGACGTAGCGGGCCGAGACCGGCCAGGTCCTGGTGGCGGCTCTTGGCCAGGAAGTCGGGCGCAGTGCCGGAGCCAGGGTCGCCGTCGATCTGACCGGCACGTCGCTCTCCGCTCGTCACCGGCAAGTTGGTCGTCCGGCTCTCGCCTGCGGTCGCGTCCGATGTGGCCGCGACCGCAGGCACGATGCTCTCGCACCTGGCGCTGCGCCAGGCCCGCCGCTGCTCATGACGCTGATCCTACCCTATTGCGTTAGTCGGACTAACGATGTAGGTTCGTTCACAACACAAACGTTAGCGATATAAACGTTAGTTACTGAAACGGATTGGTAGGTCATCGTGACGACCGCAACCCAGACCTTCGGCACCGCGCTCATCGGCCAGACCGAGAAGGCGCTGAACGCGATCCTGGACCGGCAGCTCGCCGGGACCGGCATCACCGAACCCCAGTGGGTGACCCTCACGCTGACCGTGGTCAGCGGCGGGACCGTCGCCCGGGCCGAGCTCATCCACCGTGTCGGCAGCGCCACCCAGTCCACCCGGGCGTCGGTGGCCGAACGCATCGCCGAACTGACCGCCGCAGGGCTCCTGTGCGACGGCGGTGAGGGCCACGTCCAGGTCACCGACGAAGGACGCGAGCGTTGGACGCAGGTCCGCGCCGCGATCGATCCGATCACCCGGCGACTGTGGGGCGACCTGTCGCCCGAGGACCTGGCCACCGCAGGCCGCGTCCTGAACACCGTCCTGGCCAGGGCCAACGCGGTGCTGGCCACCCCCTGAACCCTTTACCCCCGGCACCCGGCGCGAGGACGTCATCACCATCCGCAGCGCGAAAGAGGAAGCCGTCACCCGCATCGAGGTCGAGCCCCACCGCGCCGATCAGGACGAGCCGCACGGCCGGGACTCGCTGACCGCCTGCGCCGCGTCACCGGGGGCAAGTCGGCCCGCCGGTTTCAGGGTGAGCGCGAGGCCCAGCGGTCGGTCGGTGCGGTCGCCCTCGCGAGCCGGTCGCGGAAGTCGGACAGGACGCTGTGGTGGAAGCCGGGGTCTTCCAGCTCCAGGCCGAGGGCGTACTTGAAGTCGATGCGGCAGCGCACCGCGACGTCACCGGCTCCCAGCGGTCGAGGCCGCCCGCGCCGGTGGAGCACTTATATAAACTATGAATATAAAAGTGTTATGCTTCGAGCGTGAGTCGTCACGACCCCGATCCTGGCGCTTCCGCCGCCATCGGGGCAGCCCTCTACGCTCTGGCCATCAGGGCCGTGAGACGCCTGCCGCGGGACATGAGCCTGACGTCCGCCGCCACCCTGGCCACCCTGGAGCGGACCGGCCCGCGGCGCATCACCGACCTGGCCGCGGTCGAGGGCGTCACCCAGCCCGCGATGACCACCCTGGTCCGGGTGATGGAGGAGTCCGGCCTGGTCGAGCGGCGCGGCGACGCGTCCGACAAGCGGGTCACGCTGGTGTGCCTGACCGAGGCCGGCGCCTCCTATGTCCGGACGCGGCGCCAGCAGGGCGTCCACGCGTTCGAGCGGCTGATCGGCGAGCTCACCGGCGACGAGGTCGAGGCGCTGGTGGCGGCCCTTCCGGCGCTGCAGCATCTGGCAGAGCTCGAAAGCCGGGACCGCGAACGGCCGAAGCAGTGACCGGGCGGCCGGTCGGCGGGGCCGAGGCGACGGCGTTCCCGGTGGCGCGTTCCGAGGCGCGGCTGCTGGTCCCCGCCCTGATGTTCATCGCTCTGGTCGTGGCGGCGGTCGGCAGCCTCGGGACGCCGCTCATCACCAGCGTGGCGACCTTGTTCCACGTCTCGCTCGGCAGCGCGCAGTGGACGCTGACCGTCGCGCTGCTCAGCGGCGCCGTCGCCACGCCGGTCCTGGGCCGGCTCGGAGCCGGCCCGCACCGGCGGGCCACGATCCTCGCCACGCCGGCGGTCGTCGTCGCCGGCAGCGCGCTCACCGTGCTGCCGCTGCCGTTCGCGTGGCTGCTGGCCGGCAGGGCGGCCCAGGGCATCGGGCTCGGGCTGACGGCGCTGATGACGGGCGTGGCCCGGGACCACCTCCCCGAGGAGCGCGGCGCGGCCGTGATCGCCCTGATCTCGGACGCCGCACGGCGCCGGCTACGGCTTCGGGCTGACGACCTTCGTCGCCGGGCTGGTCCTCATCCCGTTCTCGGTGCTGGGGTTCGTCGCCGGCAAGCTGACGCCGCCGGCCCCGGCCCCGGCCACCTCTTCCCCGACGACAGCGCCTACACCACCGCGGCGCCGGCCGGCATCGGCGCCATGGCGATCACGACGCTGACAAGCCTCGCGCTCGCCCGCCGACGCCGGCCCGAGACCAACCCGTAAGTCCGATGCACTCATCCCGACACTGGAGGTTCCATGCCCAAGGGCTACTGGGTCAGCGCCTACCGCACCATTTCCGACCCCGAGAAGCTGGCTGCTTACAACAAGCTGGCCGGTCCGGCCGTCAAGGCCGGGGGCGGTCGGACTCTCGTCCGTGGCGGCCGGGTCGTGGCGCACGACGCCGGACTAGCCGAGCGCACTGTCCTGGTCGAGTTCGACAGCTTCGAGCAGGCCGTCGCGGCGTACGAGAGTGCGGCCTACCAGGAGGCGCTGACCGCCCTCTCCGACGGCGTCGAGCGCGACTTCCGGATCGTCGAAGGCATCGACTGACAGAGATGAACGCGCGCAGGCGGAACTGCGGGCGGCCGGTATGGACGTCGACGCGACCGCCCGTTCCAGGCGGTTCACGTGGTAGCTCTCGCGGGACATCGGCGGGTCTGTCCAGCCTTGTCCCCAGTGCCGGGGCGGAGGAAGCGCCGCGAACGGCGCCTCCAGCAGATCGGACAGGCCGGGAACCAGGCTCCTGGACTCGCGTCTGACGGGAACGCCCGTGACCTGATCTCCGGCTTCTGCTCGGTCGGCGACGGGAGGCTCAGAGCCGTTCGAGCGGACGCCGTGAGAGCGGCGGCGGGAACGCCGCGTCCAGCAGCAGGAGGTCGTCGTCGGTGAGGTGGATGGCCGCGGCCGCCGCGTTGTGCTCCACGTGGGCGGGCACGCCCGACTTCGGTATGGCGATCACGCCGTCGTTCCGGAGCACCCATGCGAGGGCCACCTGCGCCGTGGTCACCTCATGGCGGACCGCGACGTCGAGAAGCGCCTGACGGCCGAGCAACCGGCCCTGTTCTATCGGCGAGTACGCCATGATCGGAATGCCTCGGTTGTGGCACCAGGGGATCAGCTCGAACTCGGGACCGCGTCTGGCGAGGTTGTAGAGGATCTGGTCGCTCTGCACGGCCGAGCCGCCGGTGATCGCGACGAGATCCTCCATGTCGGAGACGTCGAAGTTGCTGACGCCCCACCACCTGATGCGCCCCGAGGCCACAAGCTGCTCGAAGGCGGCGAGCGTCTCCTCCAGAGGCACCTGTCCCCGCCAGTGGAGCAGGTAGAGGTCCAGCCGGTCGGTGCCCAGGCGGCGCAGGCTTCCCTCACAGGCGGCGACGGTGCCCGTGCGGGTCGCGTTCTGCGGCAGGACCTTGCCGACCAGGAACACCTCGTCGCGATGGCCGGCGATCGCCTCGCCGACCAGGCGTTCCGCCCTGCCGTCCGCGTACATCTCGGCGGTGTCGATCAGGGCCATGCCAAGCTCGAGGCCGAGCCGCAGCGCCTTGATCTCGATGTCCCACCGCGACGGGTTCTCGGCCATGTGCCAGGTGCCCTGCCCAAGGACCACGACCTGCTCGCCGGACGGCAATGTGGTCGTACGCATGGCGGCCTCCCCAAGCCGGCTACGAATCAGCCTATGCTTCCGCGCAGGTGAGACCGCGCCTGGGCCTCATGGATGCCGGGCTCCCGGTACACGACGCGAGGTGTCGTGGCGGCGATGCCCTGCGCATGGTCATGCGTTATGCGCTCTTCCCGGGACGGGCTCGGGAGACTGCGGGGGATGCGTCCCGGGTAACCCCAGGCCATGGAAGCGTCATTTTCCGGAAACGCCGCTTTGAGCTGGATGAGCCTCCCCGTGGCCGGCGGGTAGCTGACCACGAGAAACCCATGCATGCTGTGTCGAGCGAGGAGCGCGGCCGTGGACTACGAAGAGTTCCTCGAAACCGTGAGCCGTCAGACCGGCCTGGACGCCGAGGCCGCCGAGCGCGCCATACAGGCGACGCTTGAGACGCTCGCGCGGCGTCTGTCGAAGGGGGAAAGCCGCGACCTGCTCCGGCAACTGCCCGCCGAGCTGAAGTCGTACGTCTACACGGACGAGGGCTCCGAGGCCTTCGACGTCGACGAGTTCCTCCGGCGCGTGGCCGAGCGGGAGCAGGTGGACGTCGAGGAGGCCGAACGGCGCGCGCGAGCCGTCTTCTGGGCGCTGGGCGGTGCCCTGGACGCCAAGGAGGTGGCCGACCTGGGGGCGGACCTGCCGGAGGATTTCGATCCCCTGGTGGCCGAGGCCCAGCGGAGGCACGTGGAGGTCATGCGGTCCTCGGAGTTCCTCACCAGGGTCGCCAGGCGGACCGGCCTCGACGCCGAGGGCGCCGAACGCGCCACCGCGGCCGTGCTGGAGACGCTCGCGGAGCGCATCGCCGCGGGCGAGGTCAGGGATCTCATCCGCGAGCTGCCGGTCCGGCTGCATCCACCGCTGAGACGGGGCATCGCCAACAGCTCCGGCACGGCCACGCGGATGGGGCTGGAGGAGTTTCTGCGCCGGGTGGCCGAGCGAGAGGGCGTGTCCCTTGACCAGGCGCGGGAACATGCCGCCGCGGTGTTCGCCACGTTGCGCGAGGCCGTCACGGTCGACGAGTTCTTCGACGTCACCGTCCAGTTGCCGGACGAGTACTGGGCCCTGATTCCCCATCCGTGAGCGGGAGGCGGGCGGGCTCGCCGCTCCACGTGTTCCACGCACCCTGGCGGGTCCCCGGAAGCGCCTCCTCCCGGTCGCTTGCTTCTCCTCTGGCGTTCCACTGGGCGGCCTGCCACGGCTCATCGGAGGCAGATGAGGTGCGGGAAGGGTGGTGCGGGGGAACGAGAGGCGGGAGGAGACGACAATCCCGTCGCGGTGTTCCGCAAGCCGACGGGGACACGCTCGCCGGCAGAGCCCTGACACCACCGGTCCGAAGGTGGTGTGGATCCCGGTTCTTCCGGCTCGGGCTGATGCGTTTCAGCGGCGTGGCGAGCTGACTTCACGATCTGGAACAGCCGGGGGACTGGTCCCGTGAGCGCCCCGAGAACAACAGGGCCCCGCAAGGTGGCGCCGGCCACCTGCAGCGGGTGCGACGCGGCCCGGCACGCGGAGGGCGTCCTGGACCGCCACGACTTTCCGATCATCGAATTCGCCGACGTCGCGCAGGGGAGTGCTCACGGGCGCTCGTGAGGCCGCTGCGCTCGGGCGAGCGCCAAGAGGAGGGGGATGAGGACATGGCCAAGGCGGTGGGAATCGACCTCGGCACGACCAACTCGGTCATCGCGACCACCGAGGACACGCATCCGACGGTCGTCCCGAACGCCGAGGGGTCGCGTACGACTCCCTCGGTGGTGGCCTTCACGGACCAGGGGGAGGTGCTGGTGGGCCAGATGGCCAGACGCCAGGCGATCCTCAACCCGAAAGGCACGATCTATTCGGCCAAGCGCTTCATCGGGCGCAAGTTCGACGAGGTGCAGAGCGAGATCAAGGCGGTCTCGTTCGACGTCGTGCCGGGCCCGGAAGGCGCCGTGCGGTTCAAGGTGCGCGACAAGCCGTACGCGCCGGAGGAGATCTCCGCCTTCGTGCTGCGCAAACTGGCCTCGGACGCCGGGAAGTTCCTGGGGGAGAAGGTCACCGAGGCCGTCATCACGGTGCCGGCGTACTTCAACGACGCGCAGCGGCAGGCCACCAAGGACGCCGGCAAGATCGCCGGCCTGGAGGTCCTGCGCATCATCAACGAGCCGACCGCGGCGGCCCTGGCGTACGGCCTGGACAAGAAGGGCAGCGAGACCGTTCTCGTGTTCGACCTGGGCGGGGGCACCTTCGACGTCAGCATCCTCGACATCGGCGAGGGCGTCATCGAGGTCCGCGCCACCTCGGGCGACACCCACCTGGGCGGCGACGACTTCGACCGGCGCATCGTGGATCACCTGGCCGACGAGTTCCACAAGGAGCAGGGCATCGACCTGCGCCGCGACCCGCAGGCACTCCAGCGGTTGTTCGAGGCCGCGGAGAAGGCCAAGGTGGAGCTGTCGGCGGTCACCCAGACGCAGGTCAGCCTGCCGTTCATCACGGCCGACGCGACCGGCCCCAAGCACCTGAACACCACGCTCATGCGCTCGACCTTCGAGCAGATCACGCACGACCTGCTCGAACGCTGCCGGGGCCCGGTGGAGCAGGCCATGGCCGACGCGAAGCTGACGACGAACGACATCGACGAGGTGATCCTCGTCGGCGGCTCCACCCGCATGCCGGCCGTGCAGCAGCTCGTGCGGCGGCTGACGGGCAAGGACCCGAACATGACGGTCAACCCGGACGAGGTCGTGGCCGTCGGCGCGGCCGTCCAGGCGGCCATCATCAAGGGCGAGCTGAAGGACGTCGTGCTGCTGGACGTCACGCCGCTGTCGCTCGGCGTCGAGACGCTCGGCGGCGTGATGACGAAGATCATCGAGCGGAACACCACGATCCCGGCCCGCCGTACGGAGACGTTCAGCACCGCGGAGGACAACCAGTCGGCCGTGGACATCGTCATCCTGCAGGGCGAGCGCGAGCGCGCCGCGGACAACCGGGTGCTCGGCCGCTTCCGGCTGGAGAACATCCGGCCCGCCCCGCGCGGGGTGCCGCAGATCGAGGTCACCTTCGACATCGACGCCAACGGCATATTGAACGTCTCCGCCAAGGACAAGGACACCGGCGCCGAGCAGCGCATCACGATCAGCGAGAGCTCCAACCTGGACAAGAGCGAGATCGACCGGATGATCGCCGAGGCGGAGCGGCACCGCACCGAGGACGCGCAGCTTCGTGCCGCGATCGACGCCCGCAACGAGCTGGACTCCGCCGCCTACCAGGTCGAGCGCCGGCTGTCGGAGCTGGGCGACGCCGTCCAGGTGCACGAGAAGGCGCGGGCCGAGCAGCTGATCATGGACGCACGTCAGGCGATCAAGGAGGAGGCGCCCATAGACCGGCTGCGGAGCCTGACAGCGGAGCTGCAGCAGGTTTACCACGGCCTCGGTATGACGGCGTCCGCCGCCTCCGGCCAGACCCAGGGACAGCCCCAGGGCCAGGCGCAGGGACAGGCGCAGTCCGCCTCGGGCGGGTCGGACGAGGACGTCATCGACGCCGAGTTCACCAGCCCCAACAGCCCGTGATCCGACATGACCGAGCGGAACGAGAAAGCACCTCCGGAGCCCCGGCAGGCCGTCGAGGAACCCGTCGAGGAGCCCATCGAGGAGCCCGTCGCGGAGCAGCTCGCCGAGCTGGAGGACCGGTGGCTGCGCGCCGTCGCCGAGCTCGACAACCTCCGCAAGCGGGTCGCACGCGACATGGAGCGGCAGCGGATCGACGAGCGCATGCGCGTGGCGGCGGAGTGGCTGCCCGTGGTCGACAACCTCGAACTCGCGCTCAAGCACGCGGGTGCCGACGCCGGCGCGGTGATCGAGGGGGTCCGGGCCGTCCGCGACCAGGCGGTCGGCGTGCTCGCGCGCCTCGGCTTCCCGCGCAGGGACGACGTGGGCGCGCGGTTCGACCCCGCCAGGCACGAGGCGGTCGGCACCGTCGCCGTCCCGGACGCCGACCCCGGCACCGTGGTCGAGGTCGTACGGCCCGGCTACGGCGAGGGCGAGCTGCAACTGCGCCCGGCCGCCGTCGTCGTCTCCACGAAAGCCGGCGAATGATGGCGGAGCGCGACTTCTACGAGATCCTGGGCGTGCCGAGAACGGCGAGCCAGGACGAGATCCAGCGCGCCTACCGGAAGCTGGCCCGCACCTACCATCCCGACGTCAACAAGTCTCCCGACGCCGAGGAGCGCTTCAAGGAGATCTCTGAGGCGTACGCGGTGCTGTCGGACCCCGAGACGCGGCGGCGATACGACGCGTTCGGGCCGGACTTCCGCCGGGTGCCCGAGGACGTGGACCCTGCGGCGTACGCCCGTGCCCGGGCGGGAGCCGGCGCGAGACCGGGCTGGGCGCGCGGACCAGGCGGGGAGGAGATCCACTTCACCGTCGGCGAGGGCTTCGAGGGCATCGACCTCGACGACCTGTTCGGCGGCGTCTTCGGCGGGCGCAGGCGTGGCGCGACCGGCCGCGGCTGGGGCCCGGTGCCCGGCGCCGACCAGGAGGCCGAGCTGCCGCTCACGGTCGAGGAGGCCTACCGCGGCGGCCGGCGGACCATCACGATCCCCGGCCCGGGCGGCGGGCGGACCCTCCAGGTGGACATCCCGCCCGGGGTGACCGACGGCCAGCGGATCCGGCTCGCGGGCCAGGGCGGCGCGGGCAGCGGCGGCGCCAAGGCCGGCGACCTCTACCTGATCGCGCGGATCGCCGACCACCCGCGCTACCGCGTGGAGGGGCGCGACATCCATGTCCGCCTGCCGCTGACGCCGTCGGAGGCCGCGCTGGGGGCGACCGTCGCGGTGGACACGCCGGGTGGGGAGGCGAAGGTCAAGGTGCCGCCGGGCACCTCGTCCGGGCGCCGCCTGCGGCTGCGCGGGCAGGGCATGCCGAACCCGCGGGGCCGGCCCGGAGACCTGCTGGCCGAGGCCCGGATCATGGTGCCGCCCAAGCTCAGCGACGAGGAGCGCCGCCTGTACGAGCAGCTGGCCAGGGTCTCGACGTTCAACCCGAGGAGCCGGTCATGACCTATCCGCTCGTCCGGCTCGCCCGGGTCCACGTCGGTCACCTGGACCTGGAGTCGTTCTCCCGGGCCACGGGACTGCACCCGGAACTGGTGCGCCGCCTGGTGGCGCTCGGGCTGATCGACACCTGCCCCGGCCTGCCGGGCGGCCTGTGCTTCCCGCCCGCCCAGGTCGCCGCGGCCGGGCGCCTTCAGCGCCTGCGCGCCGGACTCGCCGTCAACTACGCCTCCCTCGGCCTCGTGACCGACCTTCTGGACCGAATCGCGGAGCTGGAGGCGGCTCTGCGTACCCGTACGAGATGGACCGGAGACAGATCGTGGACCTGAACCGCCTGACGCAGAAGTCGCAGGAGGCACTGCACGACGCCCAGACCGCGGCGATCCGCTTCGGACACACCGAGGTCGACGGGGAGCACCTGCTGCTGGCGCTGATCCGGCAGCCCGACGGGCTCGTCCCGCGCCTGCTGTCCGCCGCCGGCGCCGACCCGGACAAGCTCCTGCTCGAACTGGAGCACGAACTGGAGCGGCGGCCCCGCGTCACCGGCCCCGGCGCCGCTCCCGGCCAGGTCTACGTCACCCAGCGGGTGTCGCGGCTGCTCGACGCCGCCGAGCGGGAGGCCGGCCGGCTGAAGGACGAGTACGTGTCGGTCGAGCACCTGCTGCTGGCGCTGCTGGACGAGGGCGTCGACAGTGCGGCCGGCCGCCTGCTCAAGGGACACGGGCTCACCCGCGAGCGCTTCCTGCAGGTGCTGACGCAGGTGCGCGGGAACCAGCGGGTGACCTCCGCCAACCCGGAGGTCGCGTACGAGGCGCTGGAGAAGTACGGGCGCGACCTGGTGGCGGAGGCGCGGGCGGACAAGCTCGACCCGGTCATCGGGCGGGACGGCGAGATCCGCCGGGTCGTCCAGATCCTGTCCCGCAAGAGCAAGAACAACCCGGTCCTGATCGGCGACCCGGGCGTGGGCAAGACGGCGATCGTGGAGGGCCTCGCGCAGCGCATCGCACGCGGCGACGTGCCGGAGGGCCTGAAGGACAAGACGATCTTCAGCCTGGACATGGGCGCGCTGGTCGCCGGGGCGAAATACCGCGGCGAGTTCGAGGAGCGCCTGAAGGCCGTGCTCACGGAGGTGAAGGCGTCCGAGGGGCGCATCCTGCTGTTCGTCGACGAGGTGCACACGGTGGTCGGCGCGGGCGCCGCCGAGGGGGCGATGGACGCCGGCAACATGCTGAAACCGATGCTGGCCCGCGGTGAGCTGCACATGATCGGCGCGACGACCGTGGGGGAGTATCGCAAGCACATCGAGAAGGACGCGGCGCTGGAGCGCCGCTTCCAGCCGGTCTTCGTCGACGAGCCGTCGGTCGAGGACTCCATCTCCATCCTGCGCGGGCTGCGCGAGCGGCTCGAGGTCTTCCACGGCGTGAAGATCCAGGACGGCGCGATCGTCGCCGCGGTCGTGCTGAGCCATCGCTACATCTCCGACCGCTTCCTCCCCGACAAGGCGATCGACCTGGTCGACGAGGCGTGCGCCATGCTCCGTACGGAGATCGACTCGATGCCCGCCGAGCTGGACGAGCTGACCCGCCGGGTGACGCGGCTGGAGATCGAGGAGGCGGCGCTCGCCAAGGAGGACGACCCGGCGAGCCGGGAGCGCCTGGAGACGCTGCGCAAGGAGCTGGCCGACCTGCGGGCGGAGGCCGACGCCATGCGGGCCCAGTGGGAGGCCGAGCGGCACGCCCTGCGCAAGGTGCAGCAGCTGCGCGAGGAGATCGAGAGCGTACGGCGGGAGGCCGAGCAGGCCGAGCGCATGTACGACCTGAACCGCGCGGCGGAGCTGCGGCACGGCAGGCTCCCCGAACTGGAGCGCAGGCTGCATGCCGCGGAGGAACAGCTGGAGAGCAAGCAGGGCGGGCACCGGCTGCTGCGCGAGGTGGTGACCGAGGAGGAGATCGCCGGCATCGTGTCGCGATGGACCGGCATCCCGATCAGCCGCCTGCAGGAGAGCGAGCGGGAGAAGCTGCTGCGGCTCGACGAGATCCTCCACGAGCGGGTGATCGGCCAGGACGAGGCCGTGCGGGCGGTCGCCGACGCCATCATCAGGGCGCGCTCGGGGATCAAGGACCCCCGCCGCCCGATCGGGTCGTTCATCTTCCTCGGGCCGACCGGAGTCGGCAAGACGGAGCTGGCCAAGACGCTGGCCGAGGCGTTGTTCGACACCGAGGAGAACATGGTCCGCGTCGACATGAGCGAATACCAGGAGCGGCACACCGTCAGCCGCCTCGTCGGCGCCCCGCCCGGGTACGTCGGCTACGAGGAGGGCGGCCAGCTCACCGAGGCCGTGCGGCGCAAGCCCTATTCCGTGGTGCTCTTCGACGAGATCGAGAAGGCGCACACGGACGTGTTCAACACCCTGCTGCAGGTGCTGGACGACGGGCGGCTCACCGATGCCCAGGGGCGTACGGTCGACTTCCGCAACACCGTGATCATCATGACGTCGAACATCGGCTCGCACTACCTCAGTGAGAAGGCGGCGCCGTCGGGCGAGATCGACCCGGAGGTGCGCGAGATGGTCATGGCGGAGCTGCGTGCCCGCTTCCGTCCCGAGTTCCTCAACCGCATCGACGACATCGTGCTGTTCAAGCCGCTCACCGAGGCCGAGATCGAGCAGATCGTCACGCTGATGTTCAACGACATCAGGGCGCGGCTCGCCGAGCGCAGGATGACGCTCGAGATCAGCCCGGAGGCGGTCCGCCACATCGCCGAGCGCGGGTTCGACCCCGTCTACGGAGCCCGTCCGCTGCGCCGCTTCATCGCCCGGGAGGTCGAGACCCGGGTCGCGCGGGCGCTGGTCGCCGGCGACGTCAGGGACGGCGCGACCATCCGGGTGGCCATGTCCGGCGGCGAGCTCATCGTCACCTACGAGAACCCGGAGGGCTGACCGATGCCGCCGAAGGTCGCGGAATCGAGCGTCGTCCGGTGCCCGCACTGCGGCCGCAACAACCGCGTGCCGCGGGCGGGTGCCGGAGTCCCGCGCTGCGGCGAGTGCCGCGAATCGCTGCCCTGGGTGGTTGACGCGGGGGACGAGGACTTCGCCGAGGTCGCCGAGGCGGCGCCGATTCCGGTCGTCGTCGACTTCTGGGCGTCCTGGTGCGGACCATGCCGCATGGTGAGCCCGGCGCTCCACCAGGTCGCCACCGAGCTGGCCGGGCGGATCAAGCTGGTGAAGGTGAACATCGACGAGGCACCGGAAACCTCGCGGCGCTTCGGCGTGCAGGCCGTCCCGACGCTCGTTGTGATGAAGCAGGGGAAGGTCGTGGCCCGGCGGGCCGGGGCGGCGCCGGCACCCGTGTTGCGGGAGTGGGTCGGCGATGCGCTGGCCGGATGAGCTGGTCGAGACCCCCGACCTGCAGGGGGCCTACCCTCGGCTGAGCGAGGCGCAGATCCAGGCGCTGTCCGCCTGCGGCGAGCGGCGGTCGGCCCGCCGGGAGGACGTTCTGTTCGCGGAGGGCGACCCGTGCGTCGCCTTCTTGGTCGTCCTGGCAGGCAAGGTCGCGGAGGTCAAGGGATACGGATTCGACGATCAGGTGATCGGCATCCACGGGGCCGGCCGGTTCCTGGGCGATCTCAACGTGCTCACCGGCCAGGCCAGCTTCATCACGGCCGTGGTGGCGGAGGACGGTGAGGCGCTCGCCGTGCCCGCCGAGGAGCTCCGCCGGTTGGTCACCGAGGACGAGACGCTGGGCGATCTCGTCCTGCGCGCCTACCTGATTCGCCGCTCGATGCTCATCGGGCTCGGGGCCGGCTTCCGCATCATCGGCTCCCGCTACTCGCCGGACTGCCGGCGGCTGCGTGAGTTCGCGGCCCGCAACCGGCTGCCGCACCGGTGGATCGACCTGGAAGAGGACACCGACGTCGAGAGCCTCCTGCAGCGGATGGGTCTCACTCCGCAGGAGACCCCGTTCGTGATCTGGCGCGGTGAGAAGGTGCTGCGCAATCCGACGAACGCGGAGCTGGCCAAGTTGATCGGCCTGCCGGCGCCCGCGCCGCGGGAGAGCGGCTGGGACCTGCTCGTCGTCGGAGCCGGTCCGGCGGGGCTGGCCGCGGCGGTGTACGGCGCCTCGGAGGGCCTCACGACGATCGTCCTCGACAGCGTGGCGACGGGCGGTCAGGCGGGCACCTCGTCGCGGATCGAGAACTACCTCGGCTTCCCCGCCGGGCTCTCCGGCGGCGAGCTGGCCGAGCGGGCGGAGATCCAGGCCCGCAAGTTCGGCGCGCAGTTCTCCATTCCGGCCGAGGCGTGCACGCTCCAAGAGCAGGAAGGCCATCACGTGGTCACCGTGAAGGAAGGGGCGGTGATCCAGACGCGGGCGCTGCTCATAGCGACGGGCGTCCGGTACCGGAAACTCGACGTGCCCGACCTGGAGAGGTTCGAGGCGACCAGCGTCTACTACGCGGCCACCGCGTTCGAGGCACAGATGTGCAGCCGGGACCCGGTCGTCGTCGTGGGCGGGGGCAACTCGGCCGGCCAGGCGGCACTGTTCCTCGCCCAGCACGTCGCCTCCGTCCGCCTGCTCGTACGCGACGACGCGCTGACCAGGAACATGTCCCGCTATCTGGCGGTCGAGATCGAACAACACCCCGGCATTCAGGTGATGCTGAACACCCAGGTCCGGCGGCTGGTCGGGGAGCAGACGCTCGAGGCGGTCGTCGCCGAGGACAACGTGACCGGGGAGCGGTTCACCCTCGAGGCCCGCGCGATGTTCGTCTTCATCGGTGCGGAGCCGTACAGCCGGTGGCTGGCCGACGAGGTCGCGCTCGACTCCCGGGGATACATCCTGACCGGGCTGGACGCCGCTCGCTCCGGCAGGAAGGGCGTACCCGACTCCGCCGGCCGGCCGTTCCCGCTGGAGACCAGCAGAGCGGGTGTGTTCGCGGCCGGCGACGTGCGGAACGGGTCGATCAAACGGGTCGCGTCGGCCGTCGGCGAGGGCGCGATGGCCGTGCGCCTCGTGCACGAACACCTTCAGCTGAGGGGCTGAGGCCCACGCGGGGAGGAAGGGGACTGGCGATGGCAGAAGTGATGGCGGTGCCGAGGTTCGAGCGGTTCTTCAGGAAGGCGGCGGGCCTCGACGTCGACAAGGAGGATCTCCGGCGCTACAGCGACTTCGTGAACCAGAAGCTGTACGACCTGCTGGTGATCGGCGAGGCCCACGCGAAGGCGAACGTCCGGGACATCATCGAGACCTGGGACCTGCCCATCACCAAGGGCCTCCAGGAGAGCATCCACCGGTTCCGCGACCTCGACGAGGACATCGAGCTGAAACCGATCCTGGAGCAGCTCGCGGCGTTGCCCCCGCTCGACCTGTCCATCGGCGAGGAGGTGACGAAAAGGCTGCCCGAGATCGCCGGCGGGCTGTCGCTGGCGCTGGCGCGCACGTTCACCATCCTCGATCCCGGCCTGAAGAATCCGAGGACCGAGCAGTGGGAACGCGTGATCCGCGTTTTCGAGCTGCTTCTCTAGAAGCGAGGACATCATGAAGGCAGTCGTATACGAAGGACCCCGGCAGGTCGGTGTCAAGAACGTGCCGGACGCGCGGATAGAGATGCCCACCGATGTTCTGGTCCGCGTCACCACGAGCAACATCTGCGGGTCGGACCTGCACATGTACGAAGGCCGGACCGACCTGGAGCCGGGCCGTGTCCTCGGCCACGAGAACCTCGGCGAGGTGGTCGAGGTGGGGCCGGGAGTGGTACGCGTCCGCGTCGGCGACATGGTCTGCGTGCCGTTCAACGTCGCGTGCGGCTTCTGCGCCAACTGCGAGAGCGGCCTGACCGCCTTCTGCCTCACCACCAACCCGGAGCCGGGGGTTGACGGGGCCGCTTACGGCTTCGCGGACATGGGCCCGTACAACGGCGGCCAGGCCGAGCTGCTGCGCGTGCCGTTCGGCGACTTCAACTGCCTTGTCCTGCCGGACGACGCGCGGGAGAGGCAGACCGACTACGTCATGCTGGCCGATATCTGGCCCACCGGCTGGCACGCGACCCAGCTCGCCTGTGTGCAGGCCGGCGACTCGGTCGTGATCTACGGGTCGGGGCCGGTCGGCCTGATGGCCGCCTACTCCGCGATGTTCAAGAGCGCGGGCATGGTGATGGTCGTGGACCGCCACCCGGACCGGCTGGCCAAGGCCGAGGAGATCGGGGCGATCCCGATCGACGACTCCAAGGCATCGCCGGTCGACCAGGTCATGGAGCTCACGCACGACAGGGGCGCCGACCGGGGCTGCGAGTGCGTGGGCTACCAGGCGCACGACCCCCAGGGGCACGAGCATCCCAACATGACGCTGAACAACCTCGTCAAGTCGGTGAGGTTCGCCGGGACGATCGGGGTCGTGGGCGTGTACATCCCCACGGATCCCGGCAGCCCCGACGACCTCTACAAGCAGGGCGAGATCGCCTTCGACTACGGGATGTTCTGGTTCAAGGGCCAGACCATGGGCAACGGTCAGTGCAACGTCAAGAACTACAACCGGCAGCTCTGCACCCTCATCCACCAGGGGAAGGCCCGGCCGTCGTGGGTCGTCTCACACGAGCTGAATCTGGACGACGCGCCCGGCGGCTACGAGCACTTCGACCGGAGGGATCCCGGCTGGACCAAGGTCGTCCTGCATCCCGCCGGCATCGGCTGACCCTCCCGTCGCGGCCGCGGGCCTCGCGGTCCGCCATGGCGGTGAGGGGGGACGCGCCATGCGCATGCCGGACGCCCGCTGGCTCAAGCAAAGGCTGCACGACGCCTTCAACAGGCACGATCTGGACGAGGTGATCCAGTGTCACAGTCGGGACGCGGTCCTGGTGACCCCGGCGGGCGTCGCGGAGGGACACGAGCAGATCGCCTCTTACTACGAAGATCTGTTCAGGGGCTTCCCCGACATGCGCATTACGGTCTGGCACACCGTCCTGTGCGCCGATCCGGCGGTGACCGAATGGCTGCTCACCGGCACCCACGCCGGGCCCTTCCTGCTGCCCGGGGGCCAGGTGCTGGAACGAACCGGCCGCCATGTCGCCATCCGGGGCACCAGCACCTGTTCGGTGGGCAACGACAGGATCATCAGTCACCGCATCTACTTCGACCAGCTGGAGCTTTACAGCCAGCTCGGCGGGCGCCTCGTCTTCGACGAGCGGCCGCCGTCGCGTGAGCGGTGGGCGGAGGGGTGAGCGATGCCGGCAGACGACATGGGCGACACGGTGACGGTCGAGCTGTTCTTCCAGTGCAGGCACGACGTCGTCAGCGAGGAGATCCGGGTTCCACGGGCCGACTGGGACAAGATGAGCGCGGGCCAGCGCGACGCGTACCTGGCCGACCGCGTCGACGCGCTCGTGTGCGCGAACTCCAGCGCCGGTTGGAGGGAGATCTAGGAGTGGGGTAGGGCGAGCGTGGGCGGCATGGCGACCAGGACCAGGGACAGGGTCCGTTCCTGGCTCCTGGAGGGGCTTCAGCACGAGGACGTGATGCCCGCCGGGCCCCACGTGATGGAGGCGCCGCACAGGCGGCATGCCTGGTGGCGGGTCATGTGCCTCACCGGTCTCGACTACTTCTCCACCCTCGGCTACCAGCCGGGGATCGCCGCGCTGGCGGTGGGCCTGCTGTCGCCCGTCGCGACGTTGTTCCTCGTCGCGCTGACGCTGTTCGGCGCGCTGCCGGTCTACCGGCGGGTGGCGGTGGAGAGCCCGTACGGCCAGGGCTCGGTCGCCATGCTCGAACGGCTCGCTCCGAGGTGGTGGGGCAAGCTGTTCGTCCTGGTGCTGCTCGGGTTCGCGGCCACCGATTTCGTGATCACGATGACGCTGTCGGCGGCCGACGCGGCAGCGCACATCCTGGAGAACCCCTTCGTGCCGCGTGCCCTCCAAGGGCACCAGATGGCCGTGACGCTCGGCCTGCTGGCGCTGCTCGGCGGCGTGTTCCTGATGGGCTTCAGCGAGGCGATCGGCCTCGCCGTCGTCCTCGTGGGCGTCTACCTGTCGCTCAACGTCGTGGTGGTGACGGCAGCCGTGCTCCATCTCGCCGACCGGCCCGTCCTGTTCGCCGGCTGGAAGCAGGCTCTGCTGTCCTCGCACGGCGGGCCGGCGTCGATGGTGCTGCTGTCCCTGCTCGTCATGCCCAAGCTCGCCCTCGGCCTGTCCGGGTTCGAGACCGGGGTGGCCGTCATGCCGCTGATCAAGGGGGATCTGCCGGGACGGATCAGGGGAGCCAAGAGGCTGCTGACGACGGTGGCCCTGGTCATGAGCGTCTTCCTGATCGCCAGCAGCTTCGTCACGAGCGTGCTGATCCCGTCGCGGGAGTTCCGGGAGGGCGGCAGGGCCGACGGCCGGGCCCTGGCGTACCTGGCTCACGCCTACCTCGGGAACGGGTTCGGCACGCTGTACGACGTGAGCACGATCGCGATCCTGTGGTTCGCCGGCGCCTCCGCGATGGCGGGCCTGCTCAACCTCGTTCCCCGCTACCTTCCCCGGTATGGCATGGCCCCGGACTGGACGCGGGCGGTCCGGCCGCTCGTCCTGGTCTTCACGGCGGTCGCGTTCGCCATCACCGTGATCTTCCAGGCGAGCGTGACGGCGCAGGGCGGGGCGTACGCCACCGGAGTCCTCGTGCTGATCCTCTCGGCGGCCGTCGCGGTCACGGTCTCGGCCCACCGGCGCCGCAGGCGCGCGGCGGCGGCGTACGCGGCCATCACCCTCGTCCTGATCTACACGCTGGTGGCGAACGTGATCGAGCGGCCGGACGGTGTGAAGATCGCGTCGTTCTTCATCGCGGCCATCGTGGTCACCTCGCTGATCTCCCGGGCGACCCGGTCCACCGAGCTGCGGGTCACCCGCGTGGTCCTCGACCCCCTGGCGGAGCGGTTCCTCCGGGAGGTGCCCGGCAACGAGGTCTACCTGGTCGCCAACGAGCCGCAGCGGCGGGACCGGGCGGAGTACGAGGAGAAGCTGCGCGAGCAGTGGCGCAACCACCGGCTGGATCCGGCCACGCCGGTGCTGTTCGTGGAGGCCGCCGTCCCGGACGCGTCGGAGTTCCTGACCGAGCTGAGCGTCCGGGGCGAGGAGCGGCACGGGCACCGGATCCTCCGGCTGGAGAGCTCCTCGATCCCGAACGCGCTGGCCGCCCTGCTGCTCTACATCCGGAACCGCTTCCTCAAGCTGCCGCACATCTACTTCCACTGGTCCGAGGAGAACCCCGTCGCCGCGATGCTCCGTTATCTGGTGTTCGGTGTGGGCGACGTCCCGGCGATGACCCGCGAGATCCTGCGGGAGGCCGAGCCCGATCCCGAACGCCGTCCCCGGGTGCACGTCGGGTAGGCCGACCGGCCTGCGCGTTTGCGCCACTCGGACGGGGGTATCGGCTGCCCGATGTCGTCGTCCGCGGGCTCTGTCTCCGGCCCGGCACCCATCCGGCAGGTCGCCGAGCACGAGTCCCGCGAGCCGGCGAGGCGGGAGGGCCGGAGCCACCCGCCCGCCGAGGTCCGGGAGACCTGCCCGGTGGCGGTCCGAGACCGGGACGGCAGGGTTCCAGCAGGTTCGCCGTTCGGGGGAGGGATCGTATGGCGGACGCATGGACGTTCGAGGGTCAGCCGGCCGCCCTGGGCGCCGGCACCGTGACGCTTGTCGAGGGGAGCTCGTTCTGCGTCTCCTCCTGGAACGGCGACATCCGGCCCGGCGGGCCGCAGGGCGTCTACCACGCCGACACCCGGCTGCTGTCCCGGTGGGAGCTGCGGGTGGACGACGCGCCGATCGAGCCGCTCCAGGTGCTGGCGGGCGCGCCGTACCACGCCACGTTCCTCGGCCGGACGCAGCCGAGGCCGGGGCGTGCGGAGAGCACCCTGATGGTGGTGCGGGACCGGTACGTCGGGGGCGGCCTGCGGGAGGACCTGCTGCTGCGCAACCTCTCCGACGAGCCGGCCGGCTGCGTGGTGGACGTCCACATCGGCTCCGACGTCGCCGACCTGTTCGAGGTGAAGATCAACCGGGTTCGGCACGTCCCCGACGTCGAGCTGGTGCCCGAGGGGGCGAGCCTGCGGGTCTACTCGCCGAGCCGCGCACGCGGCGCCGTGATCAGGGCCGCCGACGCGCTGGCCGTTCCCGGGCTGCTCGGCTTCCGCGTGGCCGTACCGGCCCGGGGGGAGTGGAGGGCGTCCCTCCAGGTGAATCCGATCATCGACGGCGAGGAGTCGCAGGCGTGGTTCTCCACGCGTCACCCCGTCGAGCACGCCAGGCCCGCCGTGCGCCTGGCGGCCTGGCAGCGGCACGGCCCGTGCGTGGTCACCGACCATCCGGTGCTGGCCATGACGCTCCGGCGGTCGAAGGAGGACCTGGGGTCGCTGCGGCTGTACGAGCCCGGGTCCCCGGACGAGCCGCCCACGATAGCCGCCGGCGCGCCGTGGTTCATGACGCTGTTCGGCCGCGACTCGCTGCTGACCTCGTGGATGGCGCTGCCGCTCGACCAGTCGCCGGCGCTCGGCACGCTGCGCCGCCTGGCCCGGCTCCAGGGCACGAAGATCGATCCGCTGTCGGAGGAGGAGCCCGGGAAGATCCCGCACGAGCTGCGGTTCGGCGCGCGGCAGGGCGTCTCCCCCCACGGCGCCGCCTGCTACTACGGCTCGGTCGACGCCACCCCGCTGTACGTCGTGCTCCTCGGCGAGCTGCACCGCTGGGGCATCCATCGCGAGGCCGTCGAGGAGCTCGTGCCGCACGCCGACGCGGCGCTGTCGTGGATCGAGGAGTACGGCGAGCGCGCGGGCCCGATCGAGGGGTTGCTCTGGTATCGCCGCAAGACCGACAAGGGCCTGGTCAACCAGGGCTGGAAGGACTCCTTCGACGGGGTGAACTTCGCCGACGGCACCCTGGCCCGCGCGCCCATCGCCCTGGCGGAGGCACAGGGCTACGCCTACGCCGCCTACGTCACGCGCAGCCACTTCGCGCACGAGGCGGGCGACCACGAGACCGAGCGCCGCTACCTCGACAAGGCGTCCTCCCTCCGCCGCATGTTCAACGAGCTCTTCTGGCTTCCCGAGCGGGGCTGTTACGCGATCGGGCTGGACCGCGAGGGCAGGCCCATCGACAGCGTGGCCTCCAACATGGGCCACTGCCTGTGGACCGGCATCGTGGACGAGGACAAGGCGGAGTACGTCGCCTGGCACCTGCTGTCGGAGGAGATGTTCACCGGGTTCGGCGTCCGCACGCTCGCATCGTCGATGGGCGCCTACAACCCGATGAGCTACCACAACGGATCGGTGTGGCCGCACGACAACGCCCTGATCGTGTCGGGCCTGATGCGTTACGGGTTCGTCGCCGAGGCGCAGCGGGTGGCCATGGGCCTGCTGGACGCTGCGGAGGCGTTCGGCGGGCGGCTCCCCGAGCTCTTCTGCGGGTTCGGCAGGAAGGAGTTCCCCGTCCCGGTGCCCTATCCCACGTCGTGCTCCCCCCAGGCGTGGGCGGCGGCGAGCCCCGTCCAGATCATGCGCGCGCTGCTGCGCTTCGACCCCTGGATCCCGCACGGCCGGCTGTGGGTGGCCCCGGTGCTGCCGGAGAAGTTCGGCGAGCTGAGGATCACCGGGCTTCCGCTCGCCGGTGGACGGGTCAACCTCGTGGTGTGGAGCAGTGGCGAGACCAAGGTGAGCGGACTGCCCCCCGAGATCGAGGTGCGCTGCGAGCCCCGCCCATCGGACGGCACGCTCGCCGACCACCACGACCGGTTCACGGGCGAGCCGTGAACGACGGCTCGCCCGCGCGGGACCAGCGGTACGGGGACCACCCCCTGGTCATCCGGGGTGCGCGCACGAAGCTGGACGTGCGGCTGCTGAAGGCGCTGGCCGCGGCCGAACGCGTGATCCTCTATGTGGTGTCGGCGGCGTTGCTGGCGATCGCGGGCGGCATAGTGATCATGTTGTTCGTCATGGTGGTGAGCGGCGGCGAGAGGTGGACGGAGAAGGTCGTCGTCGTCATCGAGGATCTCCTCCTCGTGCTCATCGTCCTGGAGATCTTCGCCACCGTCCTGACCCACCTGGAGGGCGGCCGGCTGCGGCTCGAGCCGTTCATCATCGTCGGCATCATCGCCGTCGTACGGCACATCATGTCGGTGGTCGTGCGGCTCACCGTGTCGATGACGGCGGCCGAGAGCCGGGAGCAGTTCACCGAGATGGCGGTCTACGCGGGGGTGGCCTTCCTGCTCACCGCCGCACTGGCACTGGCGCGGTGGTCACAGTCGAGAATCCAGCGGCGGCCCTGACCCGCGCCCGGTCGCCGAGCGGCCGGCTTGCCGAGAGGATCTGCCGGCCGCGGCTCAGTGATGGTAGGCGTGGACGACGGCGTGTCCCTTGCCCCTGCCGATTATCCACTTGTTGATCGGCGTGGTGACCAGGAAGGCGACGAGCAGGGAGAGCGCCAGGCTGCCCCAGAACAGCGCGGACGTCAAAGTGGCGGCCATGGCGCCCGGGATGGCGATCATGACGCCGTTGTCCACGATCTCCATGACGATGATGGAGACGGTATCGGCCGCCAGCGCCAGCTTGATCGCGCTGCCCCAGCCCACTCCGGCCTTACGGAGGGGCAGCAGGGTCAGCAGATAGCCGAAGAAGAAGGCGAGCACGACGGCCACGGCGACGGACGGGCCGGTGGTCCGGCCGAGCGCGGTGGAAATCACCAAGCCGAGCACTTCGCCGATGGCGCACCCGGTCAGGCAGTGCAGCGTCGCGGACGCGGCCGTCCGCCAGGATGCCTTCGTTCCGGCGCCGTGATGTGAACGGGCCGCATGGTCCATGGTCGGCGGGTGCTCCCCGTGCTCATGCTCCATCTGGTTGTGGTGGTGGTGCTCGCTCATGACGGCTCCGACACATGTAGGTGGACCTCGTTTGCTCGTCCGAAACTAATACCCCCTAGGGGTATCCCGCGAGTGCGGTGCCGAGCGGGCGATGTCCGCCGAAGCGGGCCCGGCCGCCTTCGACGAAACCGGCATGCGCGACCATGAGAACGGTTGCGAACGCCGCGGCGCCGTGGTGTGCCGGGCGGTGGGGCTGAGGTTGTGTTCAGGCGGTGGGGCTGAGGTTGCGTTCGGCCCACTCCTGGAAGCTCGTCACGGGAAGGCCCAGATCGCGGGCGAATTCCGGCCGGGCGGGCTGGGTCCGGACGTTCATGTACGCGTGTGCGATCCCCATGTCCGGCATCCCTGCGGCCTTGGCCTGCTCGAGCGTCATGTCGGGCGCCTCCAGCGGGACGCCCAGCGCGCGCGACAGGACTGCGGCGATCTCCTTCATGGACAGGAAGTCGCCGGCCAGCTCCAGCTCGACCTCGTGGAAGCGGTCGGGGTCGGTGATGGCGGCCGCGGCCGCGACGCCGACGTCCTCGGTGTCGATGAGCGGGACGCGGGTGTCCGGCTTGATCAGGCTGGCCAGGCCGCCCTCGATGCCGCGCGGGAACAGAAAGCGCATGGACGGCAGGAAGTTGATCATGAAGAAGGACGGCTTGAGCAGCGTCCAGCGGGGGAAGCCGGCTGTGCGGAGCCGGTCCTGGATGGCGGTCTTGGCGGTGAGCGGAGGCTCCAGGGCGCTCCAGCGACCTTCGTTCCAGCCGGGGATCTCCTCCTGCCGGCCCGCGCCGCTGACCGAGGTGTGCACGAACTGCGGGACGCCGGCCGCCCTGGCGGCCTCGATGAGGTTGACGCCCATTCTCACCTCGGCGTCGAAGTCGAAGCCGGTCCCGGTGAAGGGCGCCATCTGCACGGAGAAGACGGCGCGGGCGCCCTCGGCGGCGCGGTCCAGGGAGCCGCGGTCGAGCAGGTCGCCGGTGACCAGTTCGGCGCCGGCCGCCTGGATGGCTCTGGCGGGTTCGGAGTCAGGGTTGCGGACGAGGGCGCGGACGGGGACCCCGGCGGCGAGCAGGGCGCGGGCGGTGGCGCCGCCTTGCCTGCCGGTGACGCCGGTGACCAGGACGGGTGCGGTGGATGTGGGCATGACTCTCCTCTGCCGAACGAAAACGGCGGGGTCCGCCGCTTATCTTCGCGGTACGATATGGCGGCCCCCGCCGTTTAGCAAGCCGAATCGGCGGGGTCCGCCACTTATCGATGGGGTGATGACGCCATGCCCGAGCGCCAGCGCGCGGACGCCCGGCGCAACTACGCGCGCATCCTCGCCGTGGCCGAGCAGGAGGTCGCCGCCCATGGCGCGAACGCCTCGCTGGAGCAGATCGCCCGCGTCGCCGGGGTCGGCTCGGCCACCGTGCGCCGCCACTTCCCGACCCGCCGCGCCCTGCTGGAGGCGGTCTCCCACCAGCGCGTCGACACCCTGTGCGAGCGCGCCGGCGAGCTGGCCGGCACGGACGACGGCCGCGCCGCCCTGCTGGAGTGGCTGGGCGACCTGCTGGCCTACTGCGTGAGCGCCCGCGGGCTCGCCGACGTCCTCACCTACGACGCCGAGGCCGAGGCGGCGCACCAGAACGCCTGCTCGGCCCGCATGGAGGAGGCAGGCGAGCCGCTGCTGTGCCGGGCGGTCCGAGACGGAGCGGTGTCCAGCGAGGTCACCGTCGCCGACCTGGTCACGCTGGTGGTCGGCATCGCGCTGGCCACCGAGCACCACCCCGATCCCAGGGCGGCGGCCGAGCGCCTGTTCACGCTGGCCGTGGCAGGCCTGAGCCCGCAGCGCTGACATCGCGGAACTGACATCCGGAGCGGCGCCGGCGCTCGGGAAGTTCCGCGAGTTCGTACGGATCCTGGCCGAGGCCGGCGAGGACGCCGACGTGCACGACGCGTGGGTGACCCGCATGCTGATGATCACGGGGCGTACGGAGAGGCCCCGGTCTTCGCGGGCGCGGCGGACTTCGCTCTGGAGCTGCTGGAGAGCCGGACGCTCGACGGCCGCATCCAGGAGCTCGTCTACCGCCCCACGCTGCACTGACGGGCGGGCTCAGACCAGGCTCTCGCCGCCGTCGACGGTGATGATCTGGCCGGTGACGTAGTTGTCGGCCATGCAGAACAGCGCCGCGGCGGCGCGGCCTCCTCGGCGGTGCCGACGCGGCCGAGCGGGGTGCCGGCGCCGCCGGTTTCCTCCGCGGCACCGGCGTGACTGCGCCCGGCGTGGTTCACGCGGATGCCGATAGGACCATGTCGGCCGATGACGTCGGCCACTGCCTCGTCATGGCTCGGGCCTGGGGGAGGGCATCGCTTCCGCGCGGAACACGCCTGCTGCATGCCGGTCCGCTTGAGCACGGGCTGCGGGCCCGGCGCAGCGATCAGTGCACTCGTTCCCGGCCGAGGAAGCACGACAGGAGCCGCCTGAACTCGTGCGGGTGCTCGATCGCGGGCACGTGCCCGCATCGGCCGAACACGTGCAGACGGACGTCGGCCAGGTGTTCGAGCAGGGGCAGGGCCGCCGTTCCGAGCGGGGTGACCCGGTCCTCGGCGCCGTGGACGAGCAGCACGGGCGCGCGGATCCCTGCAAGCGTTGGCGCCGAGAGGGTGAGGTCGTCGGCCCAGCGTGCCCTGGGTGGAGGGAACAGCGACGCGTACGCGGCCGCGCCCTCCAGCATCGCTTCCGCACGGGCGGCGACGGCCGACTCGGTCACGAGCGCCTGGTCGAAGAAGAGACGGCTCAGCATGTCTCGCGCCCCGGCAGGGCCGGCGGGGGCGGCCCAGAGCGCGTCGAGGTCGGGGGACAGCGGCGCCCCGGGGGCGCCCATCGTCGAGACCGCCACGACATGGGTGACCTGCCGGGGACGCACGGCCGCCAACGCCAGCGCCACGGCACCGCCCATGGAGTGGCCCACCACGGCGTAGTGCTCGACACCGAGAGCGTCCATCAGGCCCGCGGCCTGCTCCGTCCACAGCCGGAGCCCGCCCCGGGAGCCCGGCGGCATCGGTGTGCGGCCGAACCCCGCCTGGTCGGGGGCCACGAGGCGCCAGGACGCGCCCAGCGCCTGTGCCGTCGCCGCCCAGGCCCCGGATCCGGTCGTGCCGGGTCCGGAGCCGTGCAGCATCAGCACCGCGGGACCGGTGCCGGTGTCCATGACGTGGACGGGGGAGCCGCCGACTGTGACGGTCCGAAGTTCCGTCACAGTCGGCACCTCACGTGTGCTCATGCCGACGCGGAGTCGATGGACTTCGAGAAGACCTCCATCATCACCTTGCCGAACTGCGGCATGTCGGGCCAGCCGCGGCAGGAGACGAGGTTGCCGTCGACGACGTCCGGAGCGTCGATGACCGTCGCGCCGGCGTTCTCCATGTCACCGGTGATGGGTGGGAAGCACGCCGTCTTCCGGCCCTTCAGCAGCCCGTACACGGCCGGCACCTGCGCGCCGTGGCACACCAGCGCGATGGGGAGGTTGCGTGCGAAGAAGTGCTCGGTGATGCGCCTGACGTCGGGGTCGACCCGGATCCACTCGGGGGCGCGTCCTCCGGGGATGATGAGGGCGTCATAGCGCTCGACGTCGACCTCGGCCCAGGTCACGTCGACCGGCAGCTTCCGGCCGTTCTTCTCCACGTAGGCGTCGGAGTTCGGGTCGAACTCGTGGATGACCAGCTGGATGTCACGCTTCGTCCGTGACGAGACGTCGACGTCCCAGCCGCCCTCCTGTACGCGGTAGTAGGGATACATGGTGTCGAGCTCCTCGGCGGCATCGCCGGCTAGGAGCAGCGCTCTGGGCACCTGCTTCTCCTCGAAACTGGGGCGGGGGGAGACGGATCCAATCCGATCCGATCCGATTTCGCCAGCATTCCTCGGCCTGGCCCGCCCGTCAAGCCTTTACCGCGATTCGTCCGCGTCCTTGACCTCATCGAACAATCGCCGGAATCGCTCGCCCGACCGCAGGATGTGCCGGCGCATCGCGTAGGCGGCGGCGTCGGGGTCGCGCGCGGCGATCGCGGCCACGACCTCCTCGTGCTCGGCCATGGCCAGGTGGGTGACCTGGGTGTCGTGGAGAAGCCGGAACAGGTGCACGTGGGTGTGCAGGCGGGCGAGCGCTTCGCGGATGGCCTGGTTCTCCCCGCTCAGGGCGACGAGATCGTGGAAGGCGGCGTCGCGCAGCCCGAAGGCGCCGTACGCCATGCGCCCGCTGCCCCCCTCCAGCTCCGCCATCTCCTCAAGCATCCGCCGCAGGCCGTCCACCTGCTCCAACGACGCCCGTTCCGCGGATCTGCGCGCCGCCGCCGGTTCGAGAAGCAGGCGGAGCTCGAGCATCTCCTCGAATCGGTGACGGGTGATCTGGGGGGGAATGCGATAGCCGGCATGGGGAACGCGCACGACCAGGCCCTCGGACTCCATGCGGTTGAGAGCGTCTCGGATCGGCGTCTGCGAGACGCCCAGCTCTCGTGCCAGGGCATCGATGGTGACGCGGGAACCGGGCTCGATCCGTAGTGACATCAGCTGTCCGAGCAGCGTGTCGTACACCTCGTCGGCGAGCCGGCCGCGGGATCTTCTCGGCGGCGTTCCGGCCGTCAGGGTCCCACCGCGCCGCGCGATCATCGCTTCGTCGTCCATCGTGACACGAGGTCCTTTCTTATCTCTTCGGGAACCTGTTGACATCGGTCGCAACGCTGCGGGATGTTGACGCCCCCAATCGGATCGTATAGGAAAGGGGGCGGATGCTGGCCATCCCCCACAAATCGCGGAATCGTCCGCCATCGCTCCGCTTCGACCAGTTGGAGCTCCTCATGAGCATGTTCGACGTCCTATTCGATTCGCCGCCGGGCCCCGCACGGCCCGAAGGACTTCGCGCCTGCCTGGAGCTCCACTGCGTCGTGGCGTACTCGTGACGCCCCTGTCTGCGGGTCAGCCCCTGCGACAGCCGGTAACACGCCTCAACACCCCCCAACTGCTCGGCGAAGCACGCAGCAAGGCTCCAAAGCCCCCCACCCAGAAAGCAGGCAAGGATGCGGTATCCACATCGAATAGGACGACTGTCGGTTCCCGGTCGAAGGGCACGGCTGGCAGCGGCGGCCATGTTGATGGTCACGACCGCGGTGGCCTGCGGCGGCGGCACGGATAGCAGCGCCCCCAAGGCGCCGGCGACCATCCCCGAGCTCACCAAGGACCCGCTGACCCTCAGCTTCATCTGGTTCGACTGGCCCCCCGCTCACGCGCTGGAGGACTTCGCGAACGCGGAGTACACCAAGGTGCGGCCGAACGTGACCATCAAGGTCAACACCGTGCCGAACGCGAACTGGCACGACGCCATGTTCACCCAGTTCGCGGCGCACAAGACCGACTTCGATATCCCGATCCTGGACTCGCAGCACATCGGCGAGGCCGTGACGAACGGCAACATCCTCGACATCACCGACTTCGTCAAGAAGAACATCGACGTCAACGCCTACAACCCGTATCTCCTGGCGGCCTACGGCCAGTTCCCCCAGGCGGAGACCGGCAAGCGCGACGAGAACGCCAGCCTGTACGGACTGCCGCTGCTCGGCGACACCTGGACGATGATCTATCGCAAGGACCTGATCGGCGACAAGCCGCCGCAGACCTGGGACGAGATGATCTCGGTCGCCGAGAAGTGCCAGGCGGACAACCCCGGCGTCAGCGGCCTGGCCTTCCACCAGGCCAACGGCTCCGACGCCGCGGCCGTCACCTACAACACGGTCAACGGCGTCTACGGCGGCAACCTCTGGGACGCCAAGACGCGCAAGATCGACGGCGTCCTCAACGACGCCGCGGGCCAGGAGGCGATGGACGTCCTGGTCAACAAGATGAAGCCGCTGACCGCCAAGGGCTCCGGCAACTGGTTCATCGACGAGGTGAACGCGGCGGTCGCCCAGGGCAAGGCGTGCATCGCGTTCAACTGGATCGCCGCGAGCGGCGCCCTGCTCGACCCGAAGGAGTCGACGCTCGGCAGCACGCGGGAGGAGATCCTCGAGAAGCTGGGCTTCGCCACCCTGCCGACCCAGAAGACGAACCTGGTGCCTCTCGGCGGCATGGGGATGCACGTGTCGGCCTACTCCTCGGAAGAGAAGCAGGCGGAGGCGCTGAACTTCATGAAGTGGTTCGAGCAGGCCGACATCCAGAAGAAGTGGGCCGCCGCCGGTGGCGTGCCCGCGCGTACGGACGCCCTCGAGTCGCCCGAGTTCCTCAACGCCGGGCCGTTCAACAAGGTGTACGCCGACTCGGTTCCGCGGATGCGGGACATGTGGAACGTGCCCGAGTACGCGCGTCTCGTCGACATCGAGAACACCAACGTGAACGCGGCTCTCAACGGCGCGAAGAGCCCGAAGGAGGCGCTCGACGACATCGCGAAGCAGCAGCAGAGCGTGCTCGACTCCAGCAACCGTAAGGGCGGCGGCGGGCTGTGAGTGACTCCGCCTCCCTGACGACCGACCACCCCGGGCAGGCGGCGTCCGCGACGCCGCCGGCCCGGGGCCGGTCCCGCCGCCTGAGCGACCGATGGCTCGCCGTGGTCTTCATCTCCCCGGCGCTGCTGCTGTTGCTCGCGATGTCGGTGTTTCCGTTGCTGTGGGCGTTGTACCTGTCGTTCACCGACTACTCGGCCACCCGCGGGGGGCCGGCCAATTTCGTCGGGCTCGAGAACTACACCGCCATCCTGGCTTCGGCGCAGGTCCACCTGAGGGCCCTGACGACGCTGATCTACGTGATCGGCGCCGTCGCCCTGCAGACCGTGCTGGGCTTCACCATCGCCTATCTGATCTCGCGGCGTACGCACGGGCGAGGGCTGCTGACCACGCTGTTCCTGGTTCCGATGATGCTGTCGCCGGTCGTGGTCGGGCTGTTCTGGCGGTTCATGCTCGACGCGCAGTTCGGCGTGATCAACAGCATGCTCGGCTCGCTCGGCCTGGGGCAGGTGGAGTGGCTCACCCGGCAGCAGACGGCGTTGTTCTCGCTGATCGTGGTCGACACCTGGCAGTGGACGCCGTTCATCATGCTCATCGCGCTCGCGGGCCTCACCGCGGTCCCGAAGTACCTGTACGAGGCCGCCTCGATCGACCGGGCGTCCGAGTGGTTCCGGTTCCGCACCATCACTCTTCCGCTGGTGTGGCCGCTGCTCCTCATCGCCGTGCTGTTCAGGGCCATCGAGGCGTTCCGGCTGTTCGACCTCGTCTACATCCTCACCAGCGGAGGGCCGGGGGTCTCCACCGAGACGTTGTCGTTCCACGTCTACAAGGTCGCGTTCCTGGGCTTCAACACCGGAACCGCATCGGCGTACGGGATCCTCATGGTCCTCGTCGTCATCGTCCTTACGCAGCTCTATCTGCGCTACTTGAACAAGCTCAAGGAGGACTGATGGCCGTGTCCGTCGACGAGGCCGTGTCCACGAGTCCTGTCCGGGATGAGACGCCCCCCGCGCGCCGCTTCGGCCTTCGCGGCCGCTCGGTGCTGGAGGTCGCGCTGCTGGCCGTGCTGGCCGTCGTGATGCTCTTTCCGGTGCTGTGGATGGTCGAGACGTCCATCAAGGAGAACCGGGACGTCTACGCCATCCCGGCGAAGTTCTTCGGTTTCACGGTCACCCTCGACCATTTCAAGGACGTGTTCGTCGCCTCCGGCGGCGGCCGTTCGACCTTGTCCGTCGCGTTCCTCAACTCCGTCGTGGTCGCCGGGGTCTCCACGGCGCTGGCCACCGTGCTGGGGGTCCCGGCGGCCTGGGCCTACTCGCGCTTCGCCGTGAAGGCCAAGAAGGACCAGCTGTTCTTCATCCTGTCCACCCGCTTCATGCCGCCCGTGGTGGTCGTGATCCCGATCTTCCTCATGTACCGCCAGGTCGGGCTCATCGACTCCAAACTGGGCCTGATCCTCATCTACGCCGCGTTCAACGTCCCGTTCACGGTCTGGATGATGAAGGGGTTCGTCGACGAGGTGCCCGCGGAGTACGAGGACGCCGCCATGCTCGACGGCTACACCCGCCTGCAGGCGTTCCGGCGGTTCACCCTTCCGCTGCTGCTGCCCGGCATCGCCGCGACGGCGGTGTTCGCACTCATCTTCTCGTGGAACGAGTTCGTGTTCGCCATCTTCCTCACCTCCAGCGACAGTGTGCGTACGGCCCCGCCCGCCATCGCCGGCCTCATCGGCGGGACCACCGTGGACTGGGGTCTCGTGGCCGCCTCCTCCGTGGTGTTCGCCCTGCCGGTGCTCATCTTCGCCTACCTGGTGCGCAAGCACCTCGTCGCCGGTGTGACGCTCGGGGCGGTGCGACGCTGATGGCGGGCATCGAGGTGACCGCCCTGCACAAGCGGTATCCGGACGGGACCGTCGCGGTCGAGCACGTGGACCTGTCCATCGGCGACGGCGAGCTGTTCGTGATGCTCGGCCCTTCGGGGTGCGGCAAGACGACGACGCTGCGGGCCATCGCCGGCCTGGAGAGGCAGACGACGGGCGACATCCGCATCGGCGACACGCTGGTCAACGACCTGCCGCCCGCCGAGCGCGACATCGCCATGGTGTTCCAGTTCTACGCTCTCTATCCGCACCTGAGGACCCGCGACAACCTGGCGTTCCCGCTGCGGGCCGAGGGACTGCCCAAGGCGGAGGTGCGCGAGCGGGTCGACGAGGCCGCCCGGCTGATGCGGCTCGGCCCGCTCCTGGACCGGCGACCGCACCGGCTGTCCGGCGGTGAGCAGCAGCGCGTCGCGCTCGCTCGCGCCCTGGTGCGGCGACCGCGCGCGTTCCTCATGGACGAACCCCTCACCAACCTGGACGCGGAGCTGAGGGCGGACATGCGCACGGAGATCAAGCACCTCCAGGGGGAGCTGGGGACGACGATGGTCTACGTCACCCACGACCAGGTCGAGGCGATGTCGCTCGGCCACAGGATCGCCATCCTCAACAAGGGCCGCGTCGAGCAGATCGGCACACCGCTGGAGGTCTACGACCGCCCGGCGAGCCTGTTCTGCGCCGCGTTCATCGGCTCACCGCCGATGAACCTGATCGAGGTGGAGATCGCCGACGGGAAGCTGCGCAGTAAGGGCGGGCTGGTCCTCACGCCGCCGCCGGGCCTGCCGCGCGACCGCCGCCTGGTCGCAGGCGTACGGCCGGAGGCGCTGGAAGTCACGGAACCGGGGGCGGAGGGTTCGGCCCCGGCCCGCGTGATCTCGGCCGAGTGGCTGGGCGACGAGATCATCTACGTGGTCGACCACGGCGGTGAGCACGAGGTGCGGGTCCGGATGCCGCCGACTGTCCGTTTCGCCGCCGACGCACCGGTCGGTCTGCGGCACACCGGCGGGCCCCCGCCGGTCTACGACGTGAGCACGGAAGAGCTGGTGGCCTGATGGGAACCGTGGCAGCGCACGGGCTGCGCAAGTCCTTCGGCAAGGTCCAGGCACTGGACGAGGTGACGCTGGACGTGCCGGACGGCTCGTTCTTCGTCGTGCTCGGCCCCTCCGGGGCGGGCAAGACGACGACCCTGCGGGCGATCGCCGGCCTCGAGAAGCTCGATGCCGGCTCGGTGCACCTGGACGGGAGGGACGCGACCGGCGACGCCCCGGCCGACCGCGACCTGGCCATGGTGTTCCAGAGCTACGCCCTCTACCCGAAACTCACGGCGTACGAGAACATCGCCTCGCCGCTGCGGGCACGCCGCTGTTCTTCGAGCGAGATCGCGGCCGCCGTCGAGCGGATGTCGAGCCTGCTGCACATCGAACGGCTGCTGCAGCGTCGTCCCGCGCAGATGTCGGGCGGTGAGATGCAGCGTGTCGCCCTGGCGCGGGCGCTGGTCCGCAGCCCGCGCGCGTTCCTCATGGACGAGCCGCTGACGAACCTCGACCTCAAGCTCCGCGTCGAGATGCGCACCGAGCTCACCCGCATCCACCGGAGCCTCGGAGCGACCTTCATCTACGTGACCAACGACCAGGTCGAGGCCCTGTCGATGGCCGACCAGGTCGCGGTCCTCAAAGAGGGGAAGGTGCAACAGGTCGGAACGCCGGCCGAGGTGTACGAGCGTCCGGCCAACCAGTGGGTCGCGGGATTCGTCGGGAGCCCGCATATCAGCCTGCTCGCCTGCCGCGCCGAGGGAGACCGCCTGGTCGGTGAGAGCTGGACGCTGCCGCGGCCTCGCTGGGCCATGGCCGAGGACGGCCGTCCGCTGCTGCTGGGCCTGCGCGCGGAGAACGTGTCCATCGAGCAGCGCGGGGACGCGTCGCTGCCGGGGGAGCTCTACGGGCTTGAGCCGCTCGGCGACCGGACGGTGGTCGACGTCCGCGTGGGGACGGAGATCCTCAAGGTCAAGGCACGACCGACAGTCACGGGTGTGCCGGGCGAGCGGCTGCAGGTCACGGTCGACCTGGACCGGGCGCACCTGTTCGACGCGGACACCGGGCTGTCGTTGTCCGATGCCGGGAGATGAACACACAGGGCGGCGAGGTCACGCCGGACATCACCAAGAACATCACAGGAGGCGTACGCAGTGAGTGACCCCATCAACGTCCTGGCCCCCGAGCACCGGCGGCTCCGGATCGGCGACGCCTGGCGCGACGCCGCCGGCGGAGCCACCTTCGCCGTCGAGGACCCGGCCACCGGCACGACCATCGCCGAGGTGGCGGACGCCGGCGTCGACGACGGGCTCGCCGCGCTTGACGCGGCGACCAAGGCGCTGGCGGAGTGGGCGGCGACCCCGCCGCGGAAACGGTCGGAGCTGCTGACCGCGACATACCGGGCGCTGACCGAGCGGTCCGAGGAGGTCGCCCGCCTGATCACCCTCGAGATGGGCAAGCCGCTCGCCGAGGCCCGGGCGGAGGTGGCCTACGGCGCCGAGTTCTTCCGCTGGTTCGCGGAGGAGGCGGTGCGCATCGAGGGGCGCTACAACACCGCCCCCGGTGGTGGATATCGCATCCTCACCGTGCCGAAGCCGGTCGGGCCGTGCGTCTTCGTGACGCCCTGGAACTTCCCGCTGGCCATGGGCGCCCGCAAGATCGCTCCTGCGCTCGCGGCGGGCTGCACGACGATCACCAAGCCGGCCGCCCAGACGCCTCTCACCATGCTGCTGCTGGCCCGCATCATGGAGGAGGTCGGCGTTCCCCCGGGTGTCGTCAACGTCGTGACGACCAAGCGTGCCGGCACGGTGGTCTCGGCGCTGCTGGCCGACCGCCGCACCCGCAAGCTCTCGTTCACCGGATCGACCGAGGTCGGGCGCGTGCTGCTGCGGCAGGCGGCGGACAACGTGCTGCGCACCTCCATGGAATTGGGTGGCAACGCGGCCCTGATCGTGTGCGCCGACGCCGACCTGGACGTCGCGGTCGACGGCGCCATGGTGGCCAAGATGCGCAACATCGGGGAGTCCTGCATCGCGGCCAACCGCATCTATGTCGAGGAGCCGGTGCGCGAGGAGTTCACCGCGCGCTTCGCCAAGCGGATGGGCGCGCTATCGGTGGGCCATGGTCTCGACGACGGCGTGGACGTCGGGCCGCTGATCGACGAGGCCTCGGTCGCCAAGATCGACGAGCTCGTCGCCGACGCGGTCGAGCGCGGCGCCCGTGTCCTGGTGGGCGGCGAGCGTCCGGACGGGCCTGGCCACTTCTACCCGCCCACCGTCCTCGCCGACGTGCCCGAGGACGCGCGGATGCTGGGGGAGGAGATCTTCGGCCCGGTGGCGCCGATCATCTCGTTCACGTCCGACGACGAGGTGATGGCGAAGGCCAACGACACCGAGCACGGCCTCGTCGGATACGTCTTCACCCGCGACCTCCAGCGGGCGCTCAGGTTCGCCGAGGGGCTGGAGACGGGGATGATCGGCATCAACCGCGGCCTGATCTCGGACCCGTCGGCTCCGTTCGGCGGCGTGAAGCAGTCCGGGATCGGCAAGGAGGGGTCGCACGAGGGCATCCTCGAGTACCTCGACGTCACCTACGCGGCGATCGACCTGCCGAACGCCACGCCCTCGGGCTCATGACCGAGGCGCTGGTCGCGACCTTGACTCCCACCGCCCTCGGCGACGCCGTCCCGGTCTCGCAGGAGACCCGGACGTCCGCCCAGCACATCACCGCCGACGTTCCAGAGAGGCCTTTACATGCTTGAGACCGTCCGCGGACCACGCCAGCTGATCGTGGGCGAAGGGGTCGCGGAGAACATCCCACGGGTGGTGGCCGAGTGCGGCTCGCGCGTCCTCATCGTGACCGACCGGGTTCTGCTGGAGCAGCCGGGTGTGGCCGGGATCGTGGCCGCCGTGCGGGAGAAGGCAGCGGTCACCGGGGTGTTCGCCGACGCGACTCCGGACGTGCCGCTCTCCGACGTCGCCCTGGCCGTCTCGGCCGCCGCGGAGGTGGACGCCGACGTGATCCTCGCCATCGGGGGTGGCACGGTGATCGACCTCGCCAAGATCGTCGGCGTCATCCGGCGTCACGGCGGGTCGCCGCGCGACTACTACGGCGAGTCGAAGGTGCCGGGTCCGACGATCCCTCTCGTCGCGGTGCCGACGACGTCCGGCACCGGCTCCGAGCTCACCCCCGTCTCGGTGCTGACCGACCCGGACCGCGAGCTGAAGGTGGGGGTCTCCAGCGTCCACATCGTGCCCGACTTCGCCATCGTCGACCCCGAGCTCACCTACAGTTGCCCCGCGACCGTCAGCGCCCACTCCGGCATCGACGCGTTCTGTCACGCGGTGGAGAGCTACACCGCGCGACCCCGGCCCCACGGGCCGCGCGACCCGGTGGAGCAGGTCTTCCTCGGCCGCAACGCGGTCACCGATCACTACGCGCTTCTGGCCGCGAAGCGGATCGCCCGCAGCCTGCCGCGCGTCGTCAAGGACGGAGGCGACAAGGACGCCCGCGCGGACATGTCCTATGGGTCCATGCTGGCGGGGCTCGCGTTCGCCCACGCGGGCACCGCGGCTCCGCACGCACTCCAGTACCCCATAGGCGCGGCCACCCACACGCCGCACGGCCTGGGCGTCGGGCTGCTGCTGCCGTACGCGCTGGACGCGGCCAAGGACGCCATCGCCGACCGGCTGGCCGTCCTCGCCGGAGTGTGCGGGCTCGACGTGACCGGCGCCTCGGACGCCGAGGCCGCGGACATGTTCCTCACCTGGCTCGACGGGCTCCTCGCCGACATCGGCATCCCTCCCACCTTGGCGGACATCGGCGTGGCACGCGCCGACCTCCCGCGCTTCGCCGAGATGGCCGGCGGCGTCACCCGCCTGATCCAGAACCATCCGGGCCCGGCCGACACCGCCAGCCTGACCGCGATCCTCGAAGCGGCCTGGAGCGGGGAGCGGACCCGGCAGGTGCTGACTCCGGAGGGAAGACAGTGACGAGCCTTTCAGGCGAGCTCCCCGCACCACCGTGGGTATCGGAATCGCCGGCCACGCCTTGACGGGGCCGTCCGTTCCGGCGCGGCAGGCAGCGGCCCCATCCGCCACCGGCGTAGCCGGTTGCGGGATGGGGCCGCCCGAGTATGCGATGTGCTACTTGCCGGCTACCAGGTGGTCGAGGTTGAACCACCCGGCGTCACCGGAACCGTAGCTGACGCTGATCGTGTTCACGCCCGCCGCGAGCTGCACCGGAATGGTCGCGTCGGCCCAGGTGTTCCAGCTCCCGGTGAGCGGAAGCAGGATTTGCCGGGGAGCTCCGCCGTTGACCGACACCGATGCGCTCCGGGTGCCGGCCGGACCGTCGGGGCCGGCCGCATAGCGGAGGTCCAGCGAGTATGTGCCCGCGTCAGGGGCGACGATCCGCTGGGTCACGCTCGGCCCCCGTGAGGTGAAGCACGCGACGAAGCCCGATCCCGTGTACCCGGGATGGTCCGTGGCCAGGCATGCTCCGCCGGCCAGAGTTCCGTCCTCGGCCTCGCAGACGTCCCCCACCTCACATTGCAACAACGCGTCGGCCGAGTTCTTCACGGAGATGTCCTGCCCTTCGGACTTCGCCGTGGCGACCGCCGTGAACCGGTAGTTGTCCTTGGGGAGATCGGCAGAGGTTCTCATCGTGTACCGCACGACGGTGCTCTGACCGGCGTCCAGCTTGGGCACGCCCGGGCACGCCGGCGCGGGACCGTCGGCGCAGGTGATGGTGATCCCCGGGGCCGGCTTGCCGTCCGGGGTGTAGGCGGCGAGACTCGTCCGGACGTCGCGATCCATCTGCCCGCCGCCGTTGGTGAACGTCACCGGGACCGTGTAGGTGCTCCCGGGCCGTACGGCGGCCGGGGCGCCGAGAGAGATCTCCTGCGGTTCGGTCCAGGACAGATAGACGGCGTAGGCGTCGTGCTGCGACGCGAAGTCGAACGGCACCGTGATGGCGCCGTTCTCGACCTTGACGTCCTGGCTGAAGACGACCTGGCGCGTGTACAGGGGGGCCTGGTCCGGGATCCTGTAGACGGTGGCGTGCGCGAGACCGCCGTGGACCAGCCACGGCGTCGAGGACAGCCCCGTGAACGTCACGGCCATCGGCCCGGTGTATGCGCCCTGGATGTCACCGAGCAGCGCCACCGCGCGCTTCTTCGCCGGGTCCGCCGACGCGGAGATCGCGGTCGATCCGACCTGTTCGGAGGTGGAGACCAGTGTTCCCGTCATGTCGGCGTACGTGCGCATCACCCACCAGTTACCGTTGGGCGCCCATCCGCTCGGGAGCTTGGTGAGCAGCCCGGTCAGGTTCGGAATGACGCAGCAGCTCCAGTTTCCGCGCATGGCGTTGGCGTAGTTCGACTGCGCCAGCCGGGCGTTGTACCAGGCGGTGTCTCCGGCGGTCTGCCGATCCGCGGGCTGGTACTCGTTGGCCGACAGGGGCCGTTGGGCGATCCCGTTGGCGTCGAGCGCGTCCGACAGGGACCTGCCGACGGTGACCGGGTCGTCGACGGTCCCCTCGTCGTGGTTGGTGATCTCGTCCGGGACGGTGTTGGCGGCCTTTGCGTGGGCCAGGAAGGCCTGCCATTCGTCGGGGCGTCGCTCAGGGGTGTAGGCGAAGGACGGGCCGGCGATCGTCGCGGCCGGGGCGATGCGCCGGATCTCGCGGTAGGCGCTGTCCCACATCTGGAAGTACTGCTCCGTGTTGACGCCCGGCCTCCAGAAGATGCTGAGGTCGGGCTCGTTCCAGATCTCGTAGGTGAACTTCTGGCCGGAAGCCTGGAGCCTGGTCACGGTCGCGTCGATGAACTCGATCCAGTTGCCGCAGTCGCCGTCGGTGCACGGCCACAGCGTGTTCGCCGGAGCTCCGCCGGTCGAACCGAACACGTCACTGAGCAGGACCTGGTATTCGAACTTGTGCCGGGGTGGGCGCTGCAAACGCTTCGCCTCGGCGATGACCGCGTCGATGTTGGCCTGGGTGCCCGGTCCGAAGGTGTACTTGTCCTTGATCCAGCCGCCCGCGTACCAGCCGCCGCTGCGGAAGGCATTGAGTGTCAGCGGTTCGAGGTATTCGTCGGCCGGTTGTAACCCGTCCTGCGTGATGCCGTAGAGAATGCCGAGACCCACCCCTGTGGACGGCTTCGTCTTCGCGGACAGGTCGACGCTCAGCTGTTTCACGCCGGCGGAGCCGGCGTTCGGGTCCGCCGCGGCGGGCTGCTGGACGCTGACCAGGAGGGCGGCGGTGGCGGCCAGTGTCCCGAGGACCGAGAGTCCCTTTCTGCCCTTCAGGCCGCGGCCCTGGCCGGGCGCCGCCGCCGTGCCGCCGGGATGTCTGAGTGCGACCAAGCGTTTCGGATGAGCTGACATTCTTCCTTCTTTCGCGGACGGGCCGACCCGCATCGCGGCCACGGGATCGTGGTCGGCGCGAGTGTGGAGGCGAGAACGGCGTGCGGCACGATCCTGCGTGCCCGCCGAGACAAGGGTGTGACCATGCGCCTTTCCCGTCGGGATACGGCCGGGTCGAATCGATTCGGCGAATCGATTCGACAAGACCATAAGCGCGTGTGACGGGAGGGTCAAGAGCCGGAAACGTCCGTGACACGCCCGCGCCATTCGGCCGTCATGCGACCCCGCGGCACGCAGGTCCCGGAGTCCCTTCTCGTTGACGCGTGCGAACCGACGTTGGCTTCGACACGTGTCGAATCGTTTCGACTTCGGAGCCATGGCCGCTCCGGCGTGCTGCGCTGCCGGCCCTGCCAGAGATGGCGCGGCCGGAGCCGGACATGAGGAATCTCCGGCTCGTGGCTCGTTACGGGCTTCCCCCCTCGCGCCTCAGGCGGCGAACAGGAGAAGCAGCCCCACGACGGTGTAGACGACCATCAGCACGAGCAGGGGAATCTGCCCGAGCACGGCGGTCCGGCGGGGGAACAGGGCCAGTGCGCGGTCATGAGCCAGGACGGTGCCCAGCACGTGGCCGATGACGATGACCGTCACCTGGAGGGTGGCGACTCCGGCCGGGGTGGTGCCGAGCGCCTGGATGGTCCACCCGGCGGTGCCGAGCCAGTTCGCGCCGGTGTCCAGCGGGTCGGACAGCAGGGCGATGGTCCGCTGCCCTTCCAGGAGAAACAAGGTGTAGTAGTGGGCCACCACGTATCCGACGGCGATCGGCACGATCGAGTGGGCGATCTGTCCCGCCGTCGTGCCGGGCCGGGCCGCGCCCCATCGGCCGGCGAGCGCGGTCGCGGCACGGTACGCCGCGAGCACCGCAGCGATGACGGCGAGCAGGCCCGCGGTGCCCGTGACCGGGGCGGGCACCGCGCTCTCCTGCATGAAGCGCACCCACACCGGGGCGTTGGACAGGCTGTCGTACATGGTGGAGCCCAGGAGCACGACCACCAGCGTCGTCAGTCCCGGTGCCGGTCGCAGCCCGGCCATGCCGTCGAGGGAGTTGCGCCAGACCACGACGCCGTCGCCGCGTCTGGCCGCCGGGGCGAGCCTGCCCACGAGGTCGCTGTAGACCTCGAACGGATCGGCGTGGCCGAACCACCGGGAGCCGAAGACCACCGCCCCGGCGAGCATGAGCACGGCGTAGGCCGCGAGCCAGGCGCCGATGACCGGCAGGGTGGCCCGCTCGGGGGCGACCAGTTCGAGCCAGACGAAGGCGAACAGCCCGGCGCAGGCGGGCCAGTATCCGACGCCCGCCGGCAGCGGCCGCAGGCCGAGCTCGGGGTCGCGTCCGAGCCCCTTGCAGGCCAGCAGATGCAGCGTCCGCAGCGGGTTCAGGCCGCGCCACACCGGGCCGAACAGCAGCGACAGCGGCACCAGGCCGACCCAGAACAGGACGTAGAACGCCCCGGCCGTGGGATTGTCGGCCCGATCGGGACCGAAGACCAGCCCGATGCAGAAGTACGCCGCGGCGACGAGCCCGGCGACCCGCCAGATCCACCGCCAGGCCGGCGCGGTCACGACCGTCTGCAGGGCGGCGGGCACCGAGCGGGCGGCGGTGAGGGCGGCGTCCAGGCGCGGTTGTTTCCACAGCGCGCCGAGTGCCACGAACGACACGAGCAACGCGAGGGCCGCACCGGTCAGCACGGCCGAGAACGGGATCGGCAGGTCCTGTCGGCCGCCGACGCCGTGAGCCAGCAGCATCCCGGCGGCCTAACGCACGACGAGCTGGAACAGCTGCAGCCCCGACTCGTGGGTTTCCATCTCGAACAGGCCGGTCTGGTCGGCGACGAACTCGATGCTCGCGGGAACGCCGGGCTTCAGCTCGGCCTCCTTGTCGTACCCGTGCAGGTGCGCCTCGTCGGCGGCGTCGCCGGTGACGGTGATCCGCACCGTCTGGCCCTCGGCCACCTCGATGCGGCCCGGCGGCGGGGTGACCTTCCGACCGGCGATGGTGACGGTGATCTCCTTCACGGCCGGGTCGGCGGGGGCGGCCGCGGCCGGCTCGCTGGGGGCGGCGGGAGCCGACTCGGCAGCCGCGGCAGCGGACTCGGCGGATACCGAAGCGGCCGACTGGGCGGGGGCGGCGGCATCCGACCCGGCACAGGCCGAGGTGGCCATCAGCAGGGCCACGCCGAGCGGGAGCACGGCGAGCAGCGGGCGCAGGCGCGCAGGGGCGATCGTCATGGGGGGTTTCTCCTGAGGGGGGTGGGACGAGTCAGCGTCGCTTGGTGGACTTGGAGCGCTGTGGAGTACGTGACGCCGGGGCGCGTGCGGGTTTCCTGGCCTGCGGGCGGCCGGAAGGCCGCCCTGGCGCCGGGGTGGCGAGCGCGGGCCTCCGCGCCGCCTGCACCACCAGGGCGCCCGCTCCGGCGACGAGGACCGCGGGCACCAGCCATACCGACAACACGGAGTCGGCCGGCTGCGCCACCCGCGCGGCAGCGCTGCCCGTCGCGGGCACCGCGGCCGGGCTGCCGCCGGTTCCGGAAACGGCGGCCGGGCTGCCGCCGGCCTGGGGTGCCGCCGGGCCCATCGCCGCCGGGCTGCCGCCGGTCTGGGACGCCGCCGGGCTGCCGTTTGTCGACGGCGCCGGGGCCTGGGTGCCGCTCCCGTGCCCGTCCGAGTCGAGCAGGCTGGGGTCGGGCTCGTTGTCGGGGGCCTGCCAGCCCTTGGGCGGCTGCGAGGTCTTGCCCTTGTAGGTGAACCGCAGCTCACCCCGCACCGGCTCTCCGTCGGAGGCGATCGACAGATACCGGACGACGTACTCGCCCCGCTCCGGCCAGTAGGCGACGGGGACCTCGGCCGGGAATCCGGTGTTGTACACGGTCGGTTCCCAGAACCCGTCGACGAGGTTGTACTCCTGGACCGGCTTGTCGAGGCGTTTGGGCCGGCCGTGCGTCCAGGGCCGGTCGACCCGGGCGCCGCTGGGAGAGGTGACCGCGAAATACGCGTTCGGGGCGGGCGCCTCGGTGAAGTAGAGGGAGAGCGACTCCAGCGGCTCGCGCACCGTGCCGTCCTTGGCCGGTGTCGACATCGCGAGCTGGCCGTGGGCAGAAGCGGGCGCCGCCAGGGCGGTCATCGTCAGCACGCCCGCGACGATCAGCAGAAGCAACCGGCCCAACCAGCGCGCCATCGTCACTTCTGCTCTCCACGAGGTGTGGCCCCTGGGCGGGGAAGATCCGGCTCGGACCCGTAGGACCGATGGCCATGAGATTAACGACTTTCGCCAGGAATGAACAGAACTTGATGCGGCTGCAAGCAGAAGTCGAGAGGGTGGGCCGCCGCGTGCCGCACGCTCGGCCGGCTACGGCCGGGAGGCCGGTTATGAGAGCGCCGGCGCGGGGTCGCCCGGGATGAGCATGATCTTGATCGCCTCCCGGGCGGCCATCGCGGCGTAGCCCCGCGCCACGTTCTCCAAAGACAGGACGGTGTCGAACACCGGGCCGGGGTCGAGGGTCCCGGCCGTGATGCGTGAGACCAGGTCGGGCAGGTAGTGGCGCACGGGGGCGATCCCGAGGTTCAGGCTCAGATTGTGGACGAGCGGCTGGAACAGTGGCAGCGCCGGCGTGGTGTGCGGCACGCCCACCGCGCCGATGGCACCGCCGTCCCGGGCCATGCCGACCGCCATGGCCCATGACTCCGGCGTGCCGACGGCCTCGACCACGTGCCGCACTCCGAGGCCGCCGGTCCGCTCGCGTACGGCCGCGATGCCTTCATCACCCCGCTCGGCGATGACGTCGGTCGCTCCGAAGGCCTTGCCGACGGCCGCGCGGTCCGGGTGGCGGCTCATCAGGATGATCCGCTCGGCTCCGAGGACGGCCTTCGCCCCCAGCACCGCGCACAGCCCGACGGCTCCGTCGCCGATGACGGCCACCGTGGACCCTTCGGTGACACCCGCCATGACGGCTCCGTGCAGGCCGGTGGCCATCACGTCGGAGGCGGCCAGCAGCGCGGGATACACGGACTCGTCCACACCGGCCAGGCCGCCGGGCACCTTCACCAGCGTTCCGTCGGCCCACGGCACCCGCACCGCCTGGCCCTGGCCGCCGTCGGCGCCCGCCGAGGCGAAGGTGCCGCCCCTCTCGCACGAGGACTGGATCCCGTCCAGGCAGGTGGGGCAGGTGTTGTCGGACCAGGTGAAGGGCGCGACGACCAGGTCGCCGGGGCGGACGGTGCGGACCTCGCCGCCGACCTCCTCCACGACGCCGATGAACTCGTGGCCCAGCCGGGACCGCTCGGCACGGGTGATGACGCCCCGGTAGGACCACAGGTCGGAGCCGCAGACGGCGGCGCGCAGGACACGCACGACGGCATCGGTCGGCTCGGACAACGCGGGGTCGGGCACGTCCTCGACGACGACGTGGCCAGCGGACATGTAGAGGGCGGCGCGCAAGGGGATTTCCTTCGTGGTGTCGTTCGATCAGTTGAAGGCGGGCCTGCGGACGTCCACGGCGAGCGTCGACTCGACGTGGGCGGCCACGGCCAGCAGTTCCATGTCGGTGCCCGGCGCGGACGACAGCTGGAGCCCGATCGGGAGGCCGTCGGCGCTCCAGCCGCAGGGCAGCACCAGCGCCGGGGCTCCGGTGAGGTTGTGGATGCCGGTGAACAGACCCTCCGCGGCGCCTTCCGGCGTGTCCACGGGAGGTGTCGTGACGGGCGCGACGAAGGGCGCGGCGGGCGTCAGCAGGACGTCGGCGGCCGCGTAGACCTCGGTCGCGGCGGGCAGCAGCCGCTCCCGTACGGCGAGGGCCTTGCGGTAGTCGGCCTGGCTCACCTCGGAGCCGGCGCGCAGCAGCCGCAGGGTCTCCGGCCCGTAGTGGCCGGGATCCGCGCTCGCCCGCGCCCCGTGCACCTGCCACGCCTCGTACAGCAGGATGTGCGCGAACGTCGCGTCGAGCTCCTCGAAGACCGAGCCGTCCACCTCGACGACGGAGTAGCCGGCGTCGCGGAGGGTGCCGAGCGCCGCCCCGACCGCGGCGGCCACGTCGGGCTCGACCTCGGCGCGCTCCAGCAGGCCGGGGAGCACGCCGACCCGGATGCCGGCACCGGGCCGGGTCAGGGGGCGGTCGCCGGTGAGAGCCGAGAAGACCGTGGTCGTGGTCGCGACGTCGCCGGCGAGCAGCCCCACGTGGTCGAGCGTGGGGGCGAGCGGCTCGACGCCGTCGACCGGCAGCGCGCCGTAGCTGGGCTTGAATCCGACTGCGGCGCAGTAGTGGGCCGGGATCCGGATGGAGCCGCCCGTGTCGGTGCCCAGTGCCACCGGGCACACGCCGGCGCCGGCGAGGGCGGCCGATCCTCCGCTGGACCCGCCTGCCGTACGCCCGGGGTTGTAGGGGTTCATGGCCTCCGGCACCTCCGGGTGGACCGCGCCGGCCGCGTACTCCAGCAGCGAGGTCGCCGCGAAGACGTCCGCGCCTGCGGCGCGCAGCGCCTGGACGACGGGGGCGTCGGCGGCGGCGGGCTCGGCGCGCATCGAGTGGGGATTGCCGTTGCCGCGCGGGTGCCCGGCGATGTCGATCATGTCCTTGACGGCGACGGGCACGCCGTGCAGGGGCCCCTCGGGCGCGCGCGAAGGCGCGGGGAACAGGGTGACCACGGCGTCGAGCGGCCGGCCGAGCCGTTCGGCCCGTTCGTACGCCGCGAGCAGGCGGAGGTTCGCGACCTCGCAGGTGCGCTCGCCCCGCTCGATCGCCTTGATCAGCTCGCCGGTGAAGGTCGTCAGCGGCCCGGAGAGGTCGTGCAGCAGGTCGTCGACCTCGGTCTTGCGCTTGCGGACCATCAGGTCGCGGTAGATGCCGCTGTGGGATTTCGCGCTGTTGCGGTTGAACGTGACGAGCCGGTCGAGCGAGCCTTCGAGGTCGTCGGGGTCGAAGCCGTCGAATCCCTCGGGCTTCACCGGCGCCTGCGCGAGCACCTCCCTGGCGATGCCGAGCATGAGGGGCCGCCACTCGGGCGCCTCCAGGGAGTCGGCGATGGACAGGTCGGAGACGGCGCCCGCGTAGAGCATCGCGCCGTAGGCCTCCTTGCCCCAGAGGAAGCCCATGATGTTGCCGGTGGCCTCGGCGTACGGCAGGGCCTCGACGAGCTCGCGGACCCGCGGGGTGATCTCGCCGCCGGCCGGCTCGCCGACCCGGAAGGTGCCGATGTTGCCCTGCATGATCCGGCCCGGGCCGAGGACGTCCGCGCCGAAGTTCACGAAGCTCACGATGAGCCGGTGGGCGCCGACGACGGCGGAGAGCCGGTCGGCGGTCAGGCCGTTCTGGAAGCTGACCAGCCATCCGCCGGGATCGAGCCGATCGCGCACGAGCTGCGCGGCCTGGTCGGTGTGATGGCTTTTGACCGCGATCGCGACGTGGTGCAGGCGTTCCGGCAGGCCATCGGGGGTGACCGCCCGCGCCTTCACCGTGAAGTTCTCGACGGGCCCCTCGATGGTCAGGCCGTCGCGATTGATCGCCTCGACGTGCGCGGGATCGGCGTCGCACAGGAGCACGTCGTGGCCGGCGCGGACCATGTGCGCACCGATCGTGCCGCCGATCGCGCCCGCGCCGATGATCGTCAGTTGCATGAGAAGCCGCCTGGTTTGGGAGTGATTGGGGGGCTTTGCCGTTGGACACTACCTGAACCGATTTGAATGCTCTAGTCTTCATCTGCTGGTGAAGTCGGGACGGCGACCTTACGTATGACAGTTGATCGACGCCGTAACCTTTACGAAACGTCGTCATGCTCCAATACTTCGTCGCAGACCGATCTGATCCTCCATCGGATCCTCCAAGGCCGTTGCTGAGGCCTCTTCTCGGTCGACAGCGACCCCCGCGCAGCGCCGCGACATCTCGTGAAGGATAGGCATGTCTGACCACAGCACTGACGCATCGATCCCATCGGCCTCGCAGATATTCGCCGGCCTCAGGGGACCTGATATCAGCCGGCGCCGGATGCTCTACCTCGGCGCGCTCGGCCTCGGGGCGTTCGCGTCCGCGCCGTTGCTGGCAGCCTGCGGATCGTCGTCGGACACCTCCACCGGCGCCTCGTCCGGCGCCGCGTCCGGCGCGGCCAAGAAGGGCGGCGACCTGGTCATCGTCCGCGACCACGACGCGGTCAACATGGACAAGACGATGGTGTTCAGCAACGCCTCGATCTGGACCTACGCGCAGATCTACGAGCCGCTGGTGGCCATGACGGACGACGGCCAGGGGGTGAGGCCCTGGCTCGCGGAGAGCTACGAGATGTCGCCCGACAACAAGTCGTGCACCCTGAAGCTCAGGAAGGACGTCAAGTTCCACAACGGCCAGCCGATGACCTCGGCGGACGTGAAGTTCTCCATCGACGAGTCGAGCAAGACCAAGGGCGGCTGGGAGTTCATCAACTCCGCGATCAAGGAGGTGACCACGCCGGACGACTACACCGTCGTGGTGACCACCAAGTATCCGTGGGCGCCGCTGCTCGCCGACCTGAGCTGCCCGAACAACGGGATCATCCCCAAGGACTACGCGGGCAAGAGCAAGGACGAGTTCTACGCCAGCCCGATCGGGACCGGCCCGTTCGTGTGGGGCACCTGGCAGAAGGGCAGTGCCCTCACGCTGAAGAAGAACCCCTCCTACTGGCAGGCGGGCAAGCCGTACCTCGACTCGGTCACCTGGAAGGTGGTCGCGGACAGCAACGCCCGCGCGATCCAGCTGCAGGGCGGGCAGGCGCACATCAACGAGAGCCCGCCGTTCTCCAGCCTCGACCAGCTCAAGAACACGCCCAACGTGAAGGTCGACCTGTTCCCGTCCACCCGGACGGACTACATCATGATGAACCAGCACAAGAAGCCGTACGACGACGTTCATGTGCGCCGCGCCATCTCGTATGCCATCGACCGGGAGGCGCTGATCAAGACCATCCTGTTCGGCAACGGCACCCCGGCGAACTCGTTCCTGATGCCGTCCACGCCGTTCTACGACAAGAACTGCCCCGGCATCCAGTACGACATGAACAAGGCCAAGGAGGAGATGGCCCAGTCGAGCGTGCCGAACGGCTTCACCACGACGTGGCTCGCCATGTCGGGCGACGCGGTGGACGCGGCGATCGCGCAGGTCCTGCAGGAGTCGCTGAAGGAGCTGGGCATCACGATGAACATCCAGAACGTGGACCCGAGCGCGCAGCACGACATGACCGGCAAGCTGGACTACGAGATCGCGCACTCCTACTGGACGATGGACCTGGCCGACCCCGACGAGCTGGCGCAGTTCGCACTCGATCCCACGTCCGGCGGGCACTCCTTCGACACCGGCTTCGACGACCCGGAGCTCATCGATCTGGTCCACAAGGCGCAGAAGGAGTTCGACAAGACCAAGCGCCAGGCCCTGTACAGCGAGCTCCAGCAGAAGGCCGCCGAATCCGCGTTCCTCGCGTTCCTGTTCTACACGCCCTTCCCGTACGCGACGGCGAGCAGCGTGCAGGGCTTCAAGGTGCTGCCGACCGGGTCGTACCACATGGAAGACGTCTCGCTCTGAGCCGGGCCGATGCGGACTGAGAACCTGGAGCGAGAGCAACGATGAGATATGTCGTCTACATCCTGAAACGGGTGGTGTCGCTGATCCCGGTGCTGCTCGGGATCTCGTTCATCGTCTTCTTCCTGATCCGGCTGATCCCGGGAGACCCGGCGGCGACCCTGCTCGGGGTGCACGCCACGCCGCAGGCGGTCAAGGAACTGCGCGACCAGATGGGGCTCGAGAAGCCACTGCTGAGCCAGTATCTGACGTTCCTGGGCCACCTGCTGCAGGGCAACCTCGGATTCTCCTACGTGTACAACAGCTCGGTCCTGGGGCTGATCGCGACCAGCCTGCCGGTGACGATCTGGCTGCTGGTCTCGGGCACCTTCTTCACGCTGCTGATCGCCGTGCCGCTGGCCGTCCTGGCCGCGGCGCGGCGCAACGGGATCGCCGACAACATCATCCGGGCGGTGCCGGTCGTGGGCCTGGGGCTGCCGGCGTTCCTGCTGGGCATCGCGCTCATCGTGGTCTTCGGGCTGAAGCTGGGCTGGTTCCCGGTCGGGGGATACGGCCAGAGCCTGGCCGAACACGTGCGCGGCATCGTGCTGCCCGGCATCACGGTCGCCCTGACGCTCGCGCCGATCGTGATCCGCAGCCTGCGCGCCAGCATGATCGAGGTGCTGAGCAGCGACTACATCGTGACGGCGCACAGCAAGGGGATCAGCACCGCGAGGGTGGTGCTCGGACACGCCCTGCGCAACGCCGCCGTCTCGTCCGTCACCGTCCTGGGCGTCAACATCGCCTATCTCACGGGATCGACGCTGGTGGTCGAACGGGTCTTCTCGCTCCCCGGCATCGGGCAGCAGATGATCAATTCCATCTTCGGAAGGGACTTCCCCACCGTGCAGGGAATCACTCTGGTCTTCGCGATCATGGTCGTGGTCGTGAACCTGTTGACCGACGTGGCCCACTCCGCCCTCGATCCCCGGGTTCAGCTCGCATGAGCGCGATCACTTCCGCGGCCCCCGCCGCGCCGGCGGGTTCCGGCCGCCGCCGGCGGCGTGGGTGGTGGAACGCGCCGCTCGTCGCCGGGCTGATCCTGTTCGGCCTGATCGTCGCCCTCGCGCTCTGCGCGCCCCTGCTGACGAGCCAGGACCCGATCAAGCAGAACCTCCAGGCCGCATTCCTCGACCCCGGCGCGCCGGGCCACCTGCTCGGCACCGACGCGCTCGGGCGCGACGTGCTGGCCCGGCTGCTCTACGGAGCCCGGGTCGACCTGCGGGTCGGCGTGGTGGCGGTCATCTCGCCGCTGATCATCGGCAGCCTGATCGGGCTGATCGCGGGATGGTTCGGCGGATGGGTGGACGCCGTCATCGGCCGGATCGTGGACATGGTGATCGCGTTCCCGTTCCTGGTCCTGGTCATCGCGCTGGTGTTCGCGATGGGGCCGGGGACGACCAGCATCTACGTCGCGGTGACCCTGGTCGGATGGGTGGCGTACTGCCGCATCGTCCGCGGTCAGGTCCTCGTCGCCAAGGAGCAGGAGTACGCCATGGCGGCGCGGGCCAGCGGCCTGCCGACATGGCGGATTCTGCTCCGGCACCTGCTGCCGAACGTCGTCCTGCAGGCGATCATCTTCTCGATGAGCGACATCGTGCTCACCCTGCTGGCGATCGTGACCCTCGGCTTCCTCGGCCTCGGCGTGCCGCCGCCGACCCCCGACTGGGGAACCATGATCCAGGAAGGTCAGCAGTTCCTCTTGACCAAGTGGTACATGTCCACGATCCCGGGCCTGGCCGTCGTCGTCACGGGACTCGCACTGGCGCTGATCGCGGACGGCATCGTGGAGAAGGCGAACCAATGACCCCTCCGCTGCTCGAAGTGCACGACCTGCACGTCGACATCCCCATGCCGCACGCGCGGCTGCACGCGGTCCGCGGCGTGTCCCTCACGGTGGGCGCGGCCGAGTCGGTGGGGCTGGTCGGCGAGTCGGGCTCGGGCAAGAGCCTCACCCTGCGCGCGCTGCTCGGGCTGCTGCCCCGCCCGGCGCGGATCGTCTCGGGAACCATCCTCATCGACGGCGAGGACGTCACCGGGCTGCCTGCCAAGCAACTGCGGAGCCGGCTGTCCGACACGATGAGCATGATCTTCCAGGACTCGCTGACGGCGCTGAACCCGGTCATGCGCGTGGGCGACCAGATCGCCGAGGCGCCCCTGCGCAGGCTCGGCAAGTCGCGCGGCGAGGCCAGGGCGATCGCCGTCGACCTCATGAGAGAGGTCGGGATAGCCGATCCCGAGCGTCGCTACGAGCTGTATCCGCACCAGCTGTCCGGCGGGATGCGCCAGCGTGTCTGCATCGCGATCGCGCTGTCGACCAAGCCCCGGCTCATCCTCGCCGACGAGCCGACCACGGCCCTGGACGTGACGATCCAGGCCCAGGTGCTCGGCGTCCTGCGGCAGCTCAAGCAGGAGGAGAACGTCAGCCTGCTGCTGGTCAGCCACGACCTGGCCGTGGTCAGCCAGACCTGCTCGCGGCTGTACGTCATGTACGCGGGCAAGGTGGTCGAGTCGGGCGACCTGGTCGACCTGGTGACCGAGCCCCGGCATCCGTACACCTTCTCCCTGCTGCGGTCGGTGCCCGACCCGGACCGGCGGGTGGCCCGGCTGCTGACCATCCACGGCCGGCCGCCGGACCTTACTCAGCCTCTGACCGGCTGCTCCTTCGCCCCCCGATGCCCGTTCGCCGAGGACGCCTGCCGGGAGGGCGAGCCGGAGCCGGTGCCCGCCGGACCGGGGAGAACGAGCGCCTGCCGGCGCGTGGACACGGCGGAGCGGTGGAATGCGATGGCGGAGCAGGAAGCGGGGAGCACGCGGTGACGGAGGCTGACGAGATTCTCTCGATCGAGGGCCTGGCCCGGCACTTCACTCCTCCCGTGTCGGTGACCGACCGGCTCTTCCGGAAGAAGCCGGTGGTGAACCGCGCCGTCGACGGCGTGGACCTGGTGCTGCGCAAGGGGGAGACGCTGGGCCTCGTCGGCGAGTCGGGCTGCGGCAAGTCGACCCTCGCGCGCACCATCGTCGGCCTCTACCGCCCCACGGCGGGCACGATCAGCTACCAGGGCGAGGTCCTTCCGGAGAGACGCACCCGGGCGCAGCAGCGCGCGATCCAGATGGTCTTCCAGGACCCCTACAGCTCGCTGAACCCGCGGATGACGGTCGGGCAGATGCTCTCGGAGCTGCTCAGGTATCACAAGCTGGTCCCGCGCAACAAGGTGGACGAGCGCAACCGCGAGCTGATGCACCTGGTCGGCCTGCCGGAAAGCGCTCTGGGCCAGCGCCCGCGTCAGTTCTCGGGCGGGCAGCGGCAGCGCGTCGGCATCGCGCGGGCGCTGGCGCTGGAGCCGTCCGTGCTGGTGGCGGACGAACCGGTCTCCGCCCTCGACGTGTCGGTCCAGGCCACCATCATCAATTTGCTGGCCGACCTCAAGGAGACGCTCCACCTGTCGGTCATCTTCGTCTCGCACAACATGGCTGTCGTACGGCAGATCTGCGAACGCACCGCCGTGATGTACCGGGGCCGCATCGTCGAAACCGGGGTCACCGACACCCTGTTCGACGACCCGGCGCATCCGTACACCCGGCTGCTCATCGGCTCGGTGCCCCGCCTGGTCGGCGCGCACGGCCCGGTGGAGGCGGAGGAGGACAAGACCGGCGACCTCGGTCCCATGCGGGAGGAGGTCGCGCGGTCGGCCGAGCGCGACGGCACCCGCCCCTGCCGCTTCGCGGACCGGTGCCCGTCCGTCGTCGCCGCGTGCGCCGACGAGCCGCCGCTGCTCGCCGATCCCCGTGACCCGGCCAGGCACGCCGCCTGCGTGCACCTGTCCCACCACCCCGAAGGAGTGATCGCGTGAGCGGTCCGATCGTCATCGGCAGCGAGCGGAGCGAGGCAGGTCTGCCCGCCGCCATGGAGATACTCGCCCGCGGCGGCTCGGCGCTGGACGCGGTCGAGGCCGGTCTGCGCAGGTGCGAGGACAACCTGGACGACCACTACGTCGGGACCGGCGGGCTGCCGAACGCCCGGGGCGTGGTGGAGCTCGACGCGTCGGTGATGGTCGGCTCGACCAGGGCCTTCGGCGCCGTCGGCGCGGTGAAGGGGTTTCCCAACCCCGTCTCCATCGCCCGGGCCGTCCTGGAGCGGCTGCCGCAGCACAGCCTCCTCGTCGGCGAGGGCGCCGAGCTGTTCGCCGAGGAGAACGGATTCGCCCGCGCGGAGCTGCTGACCGAGGAGTCCAAGAAGCTGTTCGTGTCGGCGCTCCAGCCCTCGGACGAGTCCGTCGAAGGCGAGCGGACCGCGGCGCAGGCCGGTGACGAGCTGTACCGCCGGACCGCGCTCGAACTCGTCAACCGCTTCGCCCCGCACGACGGGCCCTGGGGGACCATCAACATCATCGCCCTCGACGCCTCGGGCGAGCTCGTCGTGGGCGTGTCCACCAGCGGCTACCCCTGGAAATACCCGGGGCGTATCGGGGACTCCGCCGTTCCCGGCGCGGGAAACTACGCCGACGCGCGGTACGGAGGGGCCGCGTGCACCGGCCGGGGAGAGCTGAGCATGCGGGTCCTCGGCGCCCGCGGCATCGTCGCGGACATCGCGCGCGGGCTCGACCCCTCGGAGGCGTGCCTGGCGATGCTCGCCGACGCGGCCACCCTGCCCGACGAGTTCCGTGCCGAGCTGCGCTGTCTCGCCCTCACGCCGGACGGCCGGCACGGCGCGGCGGCGGGACAGGCCGGCTCGTACTACGTGGTGATGACCGAGAGCTCGACCGGACCGGAGTCCCACCCGAGGAGCGTGCTGTCGTGAAAATCTTCATCTCCTCCGACATGGAGGGGACCGCCGGCGTGGTCGACTGGGACCAGTGCGTCATCGGCGGTTCGCAGTATCCGTACTACACCGAGCTGCTGACGGGGGAGATCAACGCCGCCATCGAGGGCGCGATGCGGGCGGGCGCCACGGAGTTCCTGGTGAACGACGCGCACTCGAAGATGGCGAACCTGAAACCGGACGCGCTCGCCGGACGCGCCGGCTATCTGTCCGGCCGCTACAAGCCGATGTACATGATGCAGGGGCTCGACTCCACCTTCGACGCGATCTTCCTGGTCTCCTATCACGGATCGATGGGCAGCAGGGGCTCGGTCCTGTCGCACACCTACTTCCCGTCGGCGTTCGCCGAGGTGAAGATCAACGGCGTCGTCGCCGGTGAGGCGGGCATCAACGCGCTCGTGGCGGCCGCGCACCAGGTGCCGATCGTGCTGGTCACCGGTGACGCGACGACCGCCGAGGAGACCGAGCGGTTCTGCCCGGGGATCAAGGCCGCGGTCGTCAAGCGGTCGGTGTCCCGCTTCTCCGCCGAGGCGTTGCACCCGGAGGCCGCGCGGGACCTGATCCGCGAGCGGGCGCACGAGGCCGTCGAGCACCTGGCGGGCGCGGCGCCGCCGTCCTTCGAGCTGCCGGTCACGCTCGGCATCTCCTTCCGCAGCAGCGACTACTGCGAGCTGGCCGCCAGGATCGCCGGAGTCGAGCGGACCGGGGACCTGTCGGCGGTCATCGTCGGAGACGACCCGCTGTGGATCTACCAGACGTTCATCACCGTCGTGCTGCTGTGCCGGGGGCTGGTCGAATGAAGATCGTCAAGGTGCTCGCGCGGCCGGTGCGGGCCGGCTTCTTCGCCGACGACCAGGCGGCGATCAGGGCAGGTGCGGAGCACGACGGCTTCACCTACGCGGGCGACCCGGTGACGCCCGGGTTCTCCGCCGTACGGCAGGCGGGCGAGGCGCTGTCGGTGATGCTGTTCCTCGAAGACGGCTCGGTCGCCTACGGCGACTGCGCGGCGGTGCAGTACAGCGGCGCCGGTGGCCGCGACCCGCTGTTCAGCGCCGAGGCGGCCCGCCGGGACGTCGAGGAGCACCTCGTCCCGATGCTGACCGGCGCGGAGCTCGGCTCGTTCCGCGAGCTGGCCGGGCGGGTGGACGCGTGCCGTACGGCCTCAGGCCCGCTGCACACGGCCATCCGCTACGGCGTGACGCAGGCGGTGCTCGACGCCGTCGCGCAGAGCCGGCGGCTCACCATGGCCGAGGTCGTCCGGGACGAGTACGCCACCGGCGTCGATCTGCGACCGGTGCCGATGTTCGCGCAGACCGGCGACGACCGGTACGCCAACGCGGAGAAGATGATCCTCAAACGGGTGGACGTCCTTCCGCACGGCCTGATCAACAACGTCGACACCAAGCTGGGCCGGGGCGGCGAGATCCTCGAGGACTACCTGCGGTGGCTGGTGAAGAGGATCGGGGAGCTGCGCCCGGACAGCGCGTACACGCCCAGGCTGCACATCGACACCTACGGCACCGTGGGCCTCGCCTTCGACGGCGACGTCGACGCGGTCGCCGCCTATCTCGCCCGTCTCGGGGAGATCGCGGTCCCGTACGAGCTGGTGGTCGAGCACCCCATCGACGCCGGGAACCGGGAGGCGCAGATCGAGACGTACGTCCGGCTGCGGTCCGCCCTGCGGCGGATGGACGCACGGGTGAAGATCTCCGTGGACGAGTGGTGCAACACCCTGGAGGACATCGAGATGTTCGTCGGCCGGGGCGCGGCCGACGTGATCCACGTCAAGACACCGGACCTCGGCGGCATCGGCAACACGATCGAGGCGCTGCTGCTGGTGCGCGACCGCGGGCTCGTCGCGTACTGCGGCGGCACGTGCAACGAGACGGACCGCTCGGCGCAGGTGAGCGCCAACGTCGCCATGGCCTGCGGCGCGGGACAGGTGCTGGCCAAGCCCGGCATGGGAGTGGACGAGGGACTGATGATCGTGGGAAACGAGATGGCACGGGTGGCGGCGATCGCCGCGGCACGCGGAAAGCCGGTCCTGCCGTGATGCCGCTGGAGGATGTCAGGATCATCGCCATCGAGCAGTACGGCGCGGGACCGTTCGGGAGCGTGCACCTGGCGGACCTGGGAGCCGAGGTCATCAAGATCGAGGACCCGTCGACCGGCGGTGACATCGGGAGATACGTCGTTCCCGAGCAGCACGGCGAGGACAGCCTGTTCTTCGAGACGTTCAACCGCAACAAGCGCAGCCTCAGCCTCGACATCTCCACGCCGGAGGGCCGCGCCGTGTTCGAGGACCTGGTCAGGGTCAGCGACGTGGTGCACTCGAACCTGCGGGGGGACGTCCCGGCCAAGCTGCGGATCCGGTACGACGACCTCAAGCATCTCAACCCGGCGATCGTGTGCAGCTCGCTCAGCGGGTTCGGCATGACCGGGCCGCGCAGCACCGAGCCCGGGTACGACTACGTGCTGCAGGGCATGGCCGGCTGGATGGACCTCACCGGCGAGCCCGACGGACCGCCCACCAAGTCGGGGCTGTCGCTCGTGGACTACTCGGGCGGGCTGGTCGCGGCGGCGTCCATCCTGGCCGCGCTGCACGCCGCGCGGCGCGACGGCGTCGGCGCCGACTGCGACGTCAGCCTGTTCGACACGGCGATCTCGATGCTGACCTATCCGGCCGCCTGGCGGCTCAACGGCGACTTCGAGCCCCGGCGCACCCACCACTCCGCCCACCCGTCGCTCGTGCCCTTCCAGGCCTTCCCGACGGGAGACGGCTGGCTGGTGGTCGCCTGCCCGAAGGAGAAGTTCTTCCGCCGGCTCGCCGAGGCCCTCGGGCACCCGGAGTGGCCGGACGACCCCCGATATCGGGACTTCGCCGCCCGGCGGGAGAACGCCGAGGCGCTGGTCGCCGAGCTGGAGGCGGTGTTCGCCACCGGCACGAGCGAGCACTGGCTGGGCCTGCTGCGGGCGGCCGGGGTGCCGTGCGGGCCGGTGAACACCGTGGCGCAGGCCCTGAAGGATCCGCACACCGTCGCCAGGGGCATGGTCGTCGAGACCGAGCACCCCTATTTCGGCACCGTGCGGCAGGTCGCGAGCCCGCTGCGGGTGGGTGCGGGGAAACGCACCCACATGCGCGCTCCCCGGCGCGACGAGGACGCCGCGTACGTCCTGGGCGAGGTGCTCGGATACGACGCGGAACGCATCGAGCGGCTGCGCGCCGCCGCCGGCAGCAGGGGCTAGGACCGCCCAGGATGGCCACGCCGCCGCGAGGTCCGTGACCCGCCCCCGGAACGCCTTCGGGCACACGGACCTCCACACGATCCCGGTGAGCCGGCCGGGCCGCTCAGGCCGGCTCGCCGGGCGGGGCCGACAGCAGGTCGGCCACCAGGTTCTTCGGCTCTATCTCCACCAGGCTCAGCGCGGTCTCGGTGCGCTGCACGCCCTCGATCTGCCAGATGCAGTCCATGAGCAGCTGCCGCAGATGCAGGTGGTCACGCACGCGGAGCCGGGCGAGCATGTCCATGGCGCCGGTGACGATGTCGAGCGCTTCCAGCTCGGGGATCACGGAGAGCTGCTGGACGAGGTCCTGCTGCTGGTAGCCCTGGACCGCCGTGATGATCAGGTACACGGTCATCGGATAGCCCGCGGCGCTCCAGTTCACGCGCACGCCGTACCCCTGGATCACCCCGAGACGCTCCAGCCGTGCGATGCGCTCTCCGACCGCGGGGGCGGACATGCCGAGCTCACGGGCGAGCGCCCGCTGCGAGCGCCTGGAGTCCTGGCTGAGCAGCACGAGTATCTGCCGGTCTACATCGTCGAGCGGGACCGGAGGCGCCGGGACGGACACGTCGGCGACGGCACGCAGGGGAGCGGCCGAGGAATGCGAAGCAGGGGAACGACGGCGAGGGGGCATGGCGGGAAGGCTACCCGGCCGGGGACACGGATGGAGCACGGAAAGCGCACCGCCGCCGAAGTCACCGTATGACGGTTGCCACATCGCGCTGCGGGACGGACGCCGCGGACAGGCGAACCGAATGCGTTTGCAGTGAAAGCCTGGCATTCGTCGGGCAAATGGTTAGTATGAGACGAAACTTCCCTTACAGTTGACCACCATCAAGGTCGACATAGGTTTCACTTCGCATCATCGAACGGAGTGTGAGGACCGGTGCGGGTCTTCGACAGCAACTGGATGCAGATAGCCGACTACCTCCAACGCGACGATCGCATCGTGCTCCCGGTCGGATCGACCGAGCAGCACGGGTATCTCTCGCTCGGGACGGACGCCTTGCTTGCCGAGCGTGTGTCGGTGGAGGCGGCCGAGCCGCTCGGCGTTCCGGTCCTGCCGGTCCTGCCGTTCGGCATGGCGCCGTACTTCGTGGAGTATCCGGGCAGCATGAGCCTGCGGATGAGCACGTACATCGAGGTGATCCGCGACCTGCTGGACTGCCTGGCATCCCAGGGGTTCCGGCGGATCGCGGTGATCAACGGCCATGGCGGCAACGCCCCCGTCGCCGGCCTCATCCGCGAATGGGTGTGCGCGCCGCGCGACGAACGCGTGGAGGTGCTGTTCCACAGCTGGTACAACGCCCCGAAGACGGCGGAGGCGGCGTCCCGGTTCGACGACGACCAGTTTCACGGCTCCTGGCTGGAGAACTTCGCCTGGACCAGGGTCGCCGGCGCCGAGATCCCCGGCGGCAGCGCGCCTGTCCTCCCCAGGTCGCTGGCCGACAACGTGACCGCGCGCGAGATGAGGGAGCTTTCCCCGGACGGAAGCCTGGGCGGGGCCTACCAGCGCAGCGACGAGGACATGCAGGTCGTGTGGGACGCCGGCGTGGCCGAGGTCCGCGAGCTGCTCGAGAAGGGATGGCTCGACCAGTGACGGAAGCCAGGGACAGGGTCGCCGTCGTCACCGGCACGGCCCACGGGATCGGGGCGGCCATCGCCGCCGCGCTCGAGGCGGACGGGGTCCGGGTGCACGGCGTCGACAAGGACACGGTGGACGTCACCGACTCGTCCGCGGTCAACGCCTTCTTCACCGAGATCGGCGACGTCGACATCCTGGTCAACAACGCCGGCGGCGTGGTCGGCCAGGTCCACCACCCGCTGGAGGAGATCGGCGACGAGGACTGGTCCGCCGTGGTCGCGGCCAACCTCACCAGCACGTTCCTGTGCACCAGGGCGGCGGTGCCGGGCATGAAGCGGCGCGGCTCCGGCCGCATCGTGAACATCTCGTCGGGCGCGGGCCGCAGCGTCAGCCTGACCGGCATCCAGGCCTACGCCAGCGCGAAGGCCGGGCAGATCGGCTTCACCCGGCAGATGGCGCACGAGCTAGGACGGTTCGGCATCACGGTCAACTGCATCGCGCCGGGGTTCGTCCTGTCCAACCCCACGACGATCCAGCAGTGGGAGAGCTACGGCGAGCAGGGGCAGGCCGCGCTCGTCGAAGGCATCGCCGTACGCCGGCTCGGCCGGCCGGAGGACATCGCGCACGGCGTCCGGTTCTTCGTCTCCGAATCCTCATCCTGGATCACCGGTCAGACCCTCTCGATTGATGGTGGACATGCTCTCTTTTGATTCGACCGACTTCGATTCGACCGCCGCCTACCTCGACGAGCTCGCCGCGTACGTCGCGGTGCCCAGCGTGAGCCGGGACGCCTCCGCGGAGACCATGCGGACCGCGGCCGAATGGCTCGCGGCCCAGTTGTCCTTCGCCGGCGGACGGGTCGTCGCCACGGAAGGTCACCCCATCGTCCGGGGCGAGTGGCTCGGGGCGCCCGGCGCCCCCACCATCCTGGTCTACGGCCACTACGACGTGCAGCCGACCGGCGATCCCGCCGAGTGGCGCACCCCGCCGTTCGAGCTGCGCGTCGACGGCGACGTGATCCGCGGGCGCGGGGTCACCGACGACAAGGGCCCGGTCTTCATCGTGCTCAAGGTGGCGCAGGCGTTCATCGAGCAGGAGGGCGCGCTGCCGCTCAACGTCAAGTTCCTCTTCGAGGGCGAGGAGGAGATCGGCAGCCCCCACCTGCCCGCATACCTGCGCGAGCACGCGGACGAACTCGCGGCCGATCTCGTCATCTCGGCCGACGGGGCGATGTGGCGGCCGGGCGAGCCCTCGTTGTCGATCGCGTCCAAGGGCCTGGTGACGCTCACCGTCGAGGTCGGCGGCGCCGGCACCGACCTGCACTCCGGGCGTTACGGCGGCACCGTCGCCAACCCGGTGCACGCCCTGAGCGAGATCCTGGCCGGCCTGCACACGGCCGACGGCCGGGTCGCGGTCGACGGCTTCTACGACGGCATCCCCGAGCTGAGCGACGAGCGCCGCGCCGCCATCGCGGCGGTGCCGTTCGACGACGACCGCTACCGGGAGGACCTGGGTCTCGACGCCCTCTTCGGCGAGGCCGGCTACAGCACGCTGGAGCGGCTGTGGGAGCGGCCCACCCTGGAGATCAACGGTGTCCTGGCCGGTGGCAAATACACGGTGATCCCGCACGTCGCGACCGCCCACATCTCCTGCCGGCTCGTGCCGGGCCAGCGCCCGGAGCGGGTGCTCCAGGCGATCACCGACCATGTGCTCGCCCAGAAGATCCCCGGCGTACGCGTCGCCGTCCGCCCCGACGAGGGCGGGGTGCCCGCGTACACGATCCCCGCCGATCACCCGGCGATCCGCGCCGCCACCGAGGCGCTCGCGCACGTCTACCCGGGCCAGGACGTCCTGCTGGCCGTCATCGCGGGGACCCTGCCCGCGACGGCCCTGTTCGAGGAGGTCCTCGGCGCGAAGACGCTGTTCTTCTCCTTCTCCACCGCCGACGAGAACCTGCACGCGCCGAACGAGTTCATGCGGATCTCCCGGCTGCGCGAGGGGATGCGCGCCTGGGAGCGGCTGTGGCGGCTGCTCGCCGACGGGCCGCACCGGCTGGCGCCGGTGCACAGGGACGGCACGCGGTGACGGCGGGCGTCTACGAGTCGTACGGCTATCTCACGCCCGGCGTCGACTTCCCGGCCATCGAGCTGGCCCCCGAGTTCGGCCGCGTGCCGCCGTACGCCGGCGGCCTGAGCGAGCTGGAGCGGGAACGGGCCGAGCGGCTGCTGCGGGACAACATCGTGATCAGCCTGCACGACCATCCCGTGCGGTTCCCCGCCGACATGCGGCAGACGCCGGAATACAACAGGACCGGACGCCAGCACACCGCGTTCGCCGGGCTCCTCGCGTCGGGCATGACCGTCGTGTTCGACAACATGATGGACGGCACCGCCTGCGTCACCGGCAACGCCCCGTGGCGCTGGCTCGACATCATCACCGACCTCGGCATGCGCCAGGCCGACATCGCCCACCAGTCCGGCGTGATCGTGATCCGGACGATGGACGACATCGAGCACGCCCACAGGTCGGGCAAGGTGGGGCTGCTGTTCGGCCTGGAGGCGGCGACGCCGATCGAGAACGAGCTCGACCGGCTCGACGTCCTGTACGGCCTCGGCCTCCGGCAGATCGGCATCGCCTACTCCGACGCCAACGCCCTCGGCAGCGGGCTGAACGAGACCACCGACGGCGGGCTGACCGACTTCGGCAGGCGCGCGGTCGCCAGGATGAACAGGCTCGGCCTGGCCATCGACATCTCGCACTCCTCCGACCGGACCGGCCTGGACGTCTGCGCCGTGAGCGAGCGCCCGGTGTTCATGACCCATGCGGGAGCGCGCGCGGTCTGGGACACGCCGCGGATGAAGCCGGACGACGTCCTGCGCGCGGTCGCCGAGACCGGCGGCGTCATCGGCATGTCGGCGGCGCCCCACACGACGCTGTCCGAGGCCCATCCCCGGCACACGATCCTGTCGGTGATGGACCACTTCCGGTATTGCCTGGACCTGGTCGGCATCGAGCACGTCGCGTTCGGGCCGGACACCCTCTATGGCGACCACGTCGGCCTGCACACCGTCTTCGGGCACCTGCTCAAGGTGGGCGCCGCCGCGCCCGGCGGCCCCTCCTTCGAGAAGGTGGAGTACGTCGACGGGCTGGAGAACCCGACCGAGAACTTCCACAACATCTGCGGCCTGCTCGTCCAGGAAGGGTTCTCCGACAGCGAGATCACGGCCGTGCTCGGCGGCAACATCCTCCGGGCGCTCGAGCGGATCTGGGCCTAACCCTCCCGAATGGAAAGAGGATCAGTGACTCCTGAAGTCCAGCCCCCGGCGAACGACCGGCTCGCCCGGCTCAGCGACGAGTTCTTCCAGGTGAAGCACACGGCCGACCCCTTCAGCGCCACGCTGCTCGGCGTCTCGGGCTTCGACGGGCTGGTGCCCGACCCCAGCCGCTCCGGCGCCGCCGCCGACGCCGCGAAGATCGCGGACATCGAACGGCGGCTCGCGGAGATCGACCCGGACGGCCTGAACCCGGCCGACCGGATCAACCACGCCGTGCTCGGCCGCCTCGCCTGGGGCGTACGGTCCGACCTGGAGCACGGCCTGTGGGAGACGGGGGCGTCCGCGGACGGCTACTCCTCACCGCAGGCGATGATGTTCATGTCGGTCCCGGCCGCGTCCCTCACCGACGCCGCGGCCGTCGACCAGTACCTGCGGCGGCTGAGCGCCCTGCCCGCGTTCATCGACGCGATCCTCGACCGCTATCGGGCGGCCGAACAGGACGGGCGGATTCCCACCCGGGTCGGCGTCGGCCAGGCCATCGACCAGCTCACCGGGCACCTTTCGCTGAGCCTGGCCGACGACACCCTGCTCGGCCATCGGCTGCCGGCCGCCGTCGACGAGGGGAGCGTCAGGGCGCGCGCGGCCGGCATCGTAGAGGAGTCCGTCCGTCCCGCGCTCCGGCGCCTGCTCGTCGGTCTCCGGGACGAGCTGCTGCCCGTGGCCCGGCCCGACGAGCGGGTCGGCGTCCGCTTCGTCCCCGGTGGCGAGGAGGGTTACCGGGCCGCCGTACGGCGTCACACCACCACGGACCTGTCCCCGGAGGAGATCCACCAGATCGGTCTCGACTGTCTCGCGGAGCTGCGGCAGGAATGGGCCGAGCTGGGCGGACGGGTGCTCGGCACGAGCGACGTGGGCGAGGTCCTGACCCGGCTGCGGGAGGACCCCTCGTTGCGGTTCGGCTCGGCCGCCGAGATCGTCGACGTGGTGACCGACGCCCTGCGCCGGGCCGAGGAGGCGCGCGACGACTGGTTCCCGGCGTACGACATCGCCGACTGCGTCATCGAGGAGATCAACCCGATCGAGGCGGGCAACGCCGCGCTCGCCCACTACCGGCCGCCGGCGGGCGACGGGTCCCGGCCCGGCGCCCACTGCGTCCTCACGGCCGACCCGCACGAGCGGTTCGTGTACGAGTACGAGGCGCTGGCCTTCCACGAGAGCACGCCCGGGCACCACCTGCAGATCGCCTCCGCGCAGACCCTGACGGACCTTCCGGCCTACCGGCGGTTCCTGGACGCCGAGGTGTGCGGGTACGTCGAGGGCTGGGGCCTGTACAGCGAACGGCTCGCCGACGAGATGGGCCTGTACACCTCGGACATCGCCCGGCTGGGGATGCTCTCGTTCGACGCGCTGCGCGCCTGCCGGCTGGTCGTGGACACGGGCATGCACCACCTCGGCTGGTCGCGGCAGCAGGCCATGGAATTCATGTGGGACAACACCGCGACGACGCGGGCCAACGTCCGCAACGAGATCGACCGCTACATCGCATGGCCAGGGCAGGCGCTGGCGTACATGATCGGCCGCCGTGAGATCCGCCGCCTGCGGGCCGTGGCCGAAGGCCGCCTCGGATCCCGTTTCGACATCCGCGCCTTCCACGGGACGGTGCTCGGCAACGGCGCCGTCCCCCTCGGTGTGCTCGACCAGATCGTGGCCGCCTGGATCGACTCCGCGGCGGCCTGAGCCAGGCGCCCGCGTTTCCTCAGCAAGGAGTGCACATGTTCGTGAACATCAACGGCGCGCGGCTCAACGTCGAGGTCCTCGGCGAGGAGGGCGCACCCGTGCTGATCGCCCACCACGGCGGCGGGGGCATCGGCTCGCTGGCCGAGCCGAAGGCGACCTTCGGCCCGCTGTCCGACCTGTTCCGCGTCGTGGTGTTCGACGCCCGCGGCTGCGGCCTGAGCGAGGGCGTCCCGCCCTACTCGCACGCCCAGTGGGCCGCCGACGTCGACGCGCTGCGCGAGTGGGCCGGCGCCGAGTCGGTCGTGATCGCGGGCGGCTCCTACGGCGGATTCATCGCCATGGAGTACGCGATCGCCTACCCGGACCGGGTGCGGGCGATGATCCTTCGAGACACCTCACCGGACCGGACCAACCTGGAGATCGCCCACGAGAACGCGCGCAAGCAGACCCGGGTGGAGCTCGACTGGGAGAACTACGACCGCTACTGGAGCGGCGACATCCGCGACGACGACGACCTGAAGGCCCGCTGGGCCGAGCTGATCCCGCTGTACGACCACGAGTACGACCCGGTCAAGGCGGCCGCGCGCGTCGAGGCCGGCATCTACCGCCACGAGGCGCACAACTGGTGCTTCCAGCACAACGCGCCGATCTACGACGTCAAGCCGCAACTGCCGTCCGTGACCTGCCCCACCCTCGTCACCGTGGGCCGGTACGACTGGGTCACTCCCGTGTCGTCGTCGGAGACGATCGCCTCCCTCATCCCGAACTCCAGGCTCGTCGTCTTCGAGAAGTCCGGGCACTCCCCGCAGATCGAGGAGGCGGAGCTCTTCCAGCAGGCGATGCGCGACTTCCTCGCCGAGGCGCTGCCCGACCTCGGGACCGCGGCGCGATGATCGAGCGGCGCACTCTCAACGTCCCCGGCCCCGGCCCGGACGGGCTCGGCATCCCGTACTTCGACATCCGGGGCCGCGGCGACGGACCGCGGCTCACCGTGCTGTCCGGCGTGCACGGCGCCGAGTACGCCTCGATCGCGGCCGTCCGCGAGTTCGTGCGGAACCTCGACGCCGCCGCCGTCTCCGGGCGGATCGTCGTCGTGCCCGTGGTGAACGTGCCGGGATTCTGGGCCAGGGCGCCGTTCGTCGTCCCGGTGGACGGCGAGAACCTGAACCGGAGCTTCCCCGGCGACCCGGGCGGCTCGTTCACGCGGGTGCTCGCGCACCACGTCTTCACCGAGCTCGTCCTCGGCTCCGACTATCTCGTCGACATGCACGCGGGCGACCTGCCCGAGTCGCTGGAGCCGTTCACGATCTTCGAGGAGTCGCCGGTCGAGGCGGCCTCGCTGGAGCTCGCCCTGGCGTACGGCGCCGGGCACGTCGTCAGGCAGGCCGCGCGGGCGCGGACCGTGGCGGGCAGCACGTGCGCGGCCGCGGCGGACGCCGGCATCCCGGCGATCGTCGCGGAGTCGGGCCAGAACGGCCTGCTCGACCGGGCGGCGATCGACCGCCACCTGGCCGGGCTGACCAACATCGCCAGAACCGTCGGCGTGCTCGACGGTGAGCCGTGGCCGGTGCGCGAGGCCCGCCTGCACGAGGGATGGCACTGGCTGCGCACCGACCGGGAGGGCTGGTGGGAGCCCGCCGCGGCGGTGGGGGAGCAGGTGCCGGCCGGCGGGCTGCTGGGAACGATGAGCGACGTCTGGGGCGAGGTCTTCGCCGAGGTGCGGGCGCCCGAGGCGGGCACACCGTTGTTCCTGACGAGCAGCCCGGCGGTCTCGGCCGGCGGCCTGCTCATGGGCCTGGCCCGCGACTGAAGACCGGCTCGGCCGCTCCGGGTATGGCGAGGGCGGCACCGGCGTACCGACACCATCGACAAGGAGACCCCGACGTGGACGAGAACGGAACCGCCTCAACCGCCTCCCCGGAGCCCCGGACGCCGTCAGTGAGCTGGGAGGGCCGCTACCTGGAGGACTTCGTCGTCGGCGACGTCTACCGGCACCCGCTCGGCCGTACGGTGACCGAAGTGGACAACGCGTGGCTCACCCTGCTGACCCAGAACACCGCGGCCATCCACTTCGACCGGCACTACGCGGAGCGGACGCAGTGGGGCAGGCCGCTGGTCGACTCGACCTTCACCCTGGCCCTGGTCACCGGGCAGAGCGTGCACGACGTGTCCATGAACGTCATGGCGAACCTGGGCTGGGACCGGGTGCGCCTGCCCAATCCCGTCTTCGAGGGCGACACGATCTACTCCCAGTCGGAGGTGCTCTCGGTGCGCGAGTCGAAGTCCCGTCCCGACGTGGGCGTGGTGGAGGTGCGCACCATCGGGTTCAACCAGGACGGCGTGATCGTCATCAGCTTCGAGCGCACCCTCCTGGTCTACCGGCGGGGTCATGGTCCCGGCCGCGTCGCCGTCGAACCCCGGTGGGACGAGAGGTCTCTGAAGGCCGCCGGGCTCGACCCGCGTCCCGGCACACCATGACCGGGGCGTACGGGACGACGGCGCGGACCCTGCTCTTCGTGCCCGGCACCCGGCCCGACCGCTTCGCGAAGGCCGCCGCCAGCGGCGCGGACGCGGTCGTCATCGACCTCGAGGACGCCGTCGCCCCGCTGGACAAGGCCCGCGCGCGGGCGGCCGCCGCCGCCCACGTCTCCGTCCACCCGGCACTGGTCAGGGTCAACGGCATCGGCACGCCGTGGCACGCCGACGACCTGGCCGCGCTCGCCGGGACCGAAGGGCTCGCCGGAGTCGTCCTCCCCAAGACCGAGGCGGCCGAGCACGTCGCGTCGGTGGCCGCCGCGCTCGGCCCCCGGGTGCCGGTCTTCGCGCTGCTCGAATCCGCCCGGGGCGTACGGGACGCGGATCTCATCGCACAGGCGCCGGGCGTGGCGCGGCTCCTGTTCGGCAACCTCGACTTCTGCCTCGACATGGGCATCCCGTCACGGGGCGGCGACGAGCAGGCGTTGCTGTTCGCGCGCAGCAAGGTCGTGCTCGCGGCCAGGGCCGCCGGGCTGCCCGGGCCCGTCGACGGGGTCGAGCCCGAGATCGACGACGATGCGGCGGCCCTGGAGGCCGCCCGCCGGGCGGCGGCCATGGGATTCACCGGCAAGCTGTGTCTGCACCCGCGCCAGGTCGCCGTCGTCCGCGGCGCGTTCTCGCCCTCGGACGCGGAGCTGAACTGGGCCCGGCGCGTGCTCGACGCGGCGGCCGGGTCCGCGGGCGCCGCCGTACGGGTCGACGGAGAGATGATCGACAGACCTCGTCTGGAGTTCGCCCGGCGCATCGTCGACTCCGCGGGTGAGAAGCCGGCGTGAAGCGCCCGGCCCGTCCTGCATCACGCGCGCAGCCCCGTCGCCGTCATGCGTCCTGCCACCATGGAACTGCAGAGACGCCTGCGAGGTCCCGGATGTGGCAGAACCGCCGGAAACACCGCGCGAATCACGGTTAGGGTGGTCCGCGCGGCTCATCTACATGTCTTCGGCTGCGTCCGCGGCTCACTCAGGGGCGGCGGCAGGAGGCGTCGGCCATGGTTCGAGGAGCGGCGTGTGAGCGGGTGGACGGAGCCGGACCACAGGTCGCCCGTGCGGCTGATCGCGCTGACCTTCGCCCTGTCCGTGCCCTTCTGGCTGGCCGGTGCCGTGGCCGGCCGCCTGTCGGAGACCCTGCCCGTGAGCGCGCTGATGGCGTGCTGCCCCTTGCTGGCGGCGATGCTGCTGGTCCGCCGTCATGAGCCACGCGGCGCCGTGAAGCGGCTGCTGCAGCGCGTCGTGGACTGGCGTGCCGCTCCCCGTCCCGGCCGCTGGCACGCACTCGCGATCGCGCTGCCGCTGGGCGTCATGGCCGGCTCGTACGCCGTGATGGTCCTGCTGGGCCGGTCACTGCCCGGGCTGCGGGTTTCGCTGGTGGAGGTCCCGCTGCTGTTCGCCGTGTTCCTCGTCGCCGCCGCCTGCGAGGAGGCGGGATGGACGGCGTATGCCACCGATCCGCTGTCCACCCGCTGGGGCCCGCCGGTCACCGGCGTCATCCTGGGGGTGACATGGGCGGTCTGGCACATCGTCCCCTACGCGCAGGCCGGCCACGGCCCGCTGTGGATAGCGGGCCAGTGCCTGTACACGGTGGCGTTGCGGGTCGTCATCGTCTGGCTGTATCTGCACAGCACGAGCGTGCTCACCGCGGTCGTCTGCCATGCCGCCTCCAACGTCGGCTGGTCCCTCTTCCCCGGATCGCACTACGACCCGGTCGTCACCGGGGGCATCGCCATTGTGGTGGCCCTGCTGGTGGTGACCGCGTGGCCCAGGCCGTTCTCCCGGTGACATCGCTCTCGCCGGTGACATCGCTCTCGCGGGTGACATCGCTCTCGCCGGTGACATCGCTCTTGCGGGTGACATCGCGGGAGCGGGCTCTCACGACCGGGCCGTGCCGCGGTGTGGGCTCTCGCGATCCGGACGAGACCTGGGAGCTCAACGTCCATGGGCGGAGCAGGACGCGGCCACATGAGCGACCACCGGCTCGCAGTGAACGGCCCGGTACGCCTCACGAGCGGTCGCACGGATGTGTTCCGGGCAGGCGGAGGCGATGGGGCGGATGAACACGTAGACGTGCACCATGCCGTCGATCTCTACCAGGCGCACGTCGTCCACCACGTCGGTGAACACCTCGCGCAGGGTTTCCCGTATGGCACGCCGTGCGAGCGGACCCGTGGCCTCGTCACGGTCCCTTCCACCGTCCTGTCGCCGGGGGATCGGACGGAGTTCTGTTCTCGCGATCGTCATGACTCAACCGTCCCGCCTACCCGCTCTGCGCGGGGAGGGGCGAAGGTCCCCGGTCCCCACGGCGGTCGTCGCTTCTGAGGGCAGGGCGTGCTCAGAAGCAGGCGACGGCACCGGAAGGGATCAGCGGAGGCGGCGCCGGAAGGGTGAAGGGAGCGGCGGGGCGGCGGCGAGCCGCACCCGGCAGTCCACCGCCACGGCCCCATCCGGTGTCACGATCACCGGGTTGAGATCGAGCTCCGCGACGTCGGGCAGATCGTCCATGAACCGGCCCACGCGGACGATCTGCTCCTCCAGGGCCGCCACGTCGGCCGCCGGCCGTCCGCGGTAGCCGTACAGGAGCGGCGCGCACCGCAGCTCCGCGATCATGCGGGCGGCCTCGGCCCTGTCGATCGGCGGCACGCGGAATGCGCGAACGGCCAGCAGCTCGGTCGCGACACCGCCGAGCCCAACCATGATCAGCGGCCCGAAGGTCTCGTGCGCGACGCCGCCTATGATCATTTCGGTCCCTTCGCCTGCCATGGCCTGGACGATCGCGCCTGTCATCGCGGGGCCGAGTCGGTCGGCCATCTCCCGGTACGCCTGCCGGACCTCGTCGGGCGTCCGCAGGCCGATCCGCACACCACCCACGTCGGACTTGTGGACCAACCCGGGGCCGACGGCCTTGAGCACGGCGGGCAGACCGACGACCGACGCGGCCTCCGCCGCCCTCTCCGGCCCGTCGACCGGGACGGACTCGGCCGTGTTGATCGCGTACGCCGACAGGAGCCGGGCCGCCGTGCCCTCGTCCAGCCATCGTCCATGGGGATGAGCGGCGAGGTCCGCGGTGATGATCCGCCGCGCGGCCGCCGAGTCGATCCCGGGGAGGTTCTCGCGGGATGCCGGCGGCCGGGCGCGCCAGGCGGCGTGCGCGGCCGCCCGGGCGAGGGCGTGCACGGCCTGTTCGGGGAAGGCGTACGCGGGCACCCGGCCGTCGACGAGTTCGTCGTGCCCGGCGAGGCAGGCGAGCACGGGCTTCGCCGCGTTCCTCGTGACGGCCGCGATCGCTTCGCGCGTCGCGTCGAGGCCCGAGCCGAACGGCGGGGTGTAGACGGTCAGCACGGCGTCGACGCCCGGGTCGGCCAGGACCGTCGCGATCGCGAAGGCGATGTCCCCGGCGTCGGCTTCGGCCGTGAGGTCGACGGGGTTGCCGACGGCCGCCGCCGGCCGGAGCCGGGGGCGAAGCGCCTCCGCGGTGGCGGGGGACAACTCCGGCACGACCAGGCCGAGCCGTTCACAGGCGTCCGCCGTCATCGCCTGCGGGCCTCCGGAGTTGCCCACGATCGCCACCCGAGGGTCGTCCGGCAGCGGCTGGAAGGCCAGCAGCCGGGCGGTGTCGAGCAGATCCTGGACGCTGTCCTCCCTGATGACGCCGCAGGCGCGCAACAGCGCGTCCACGGCCACATCGGGCGTCGCCGCGGCGGCCGTGTGCGAGCGGACCGCCCGGCTGCCCGCGGCGCTGCGCCCGCTCTTCACCGCGATGATCGGTTTGCGGGCGCTGATCCTGCGGGCGATCCGGGCGAACCTTCGCGGATTGCCGAACGACTCCAGATAAAGGCCAATGACGCGGGTGGCCGGGTCGTCCTCCCAGTATTCGAGCAGGTCGTTGCCGCTGACGTCCGCCTTGTTCCCCACGGAGGCGAAGGAGGAGATGCCGAGGCCGAGCTGTCCGGCGCGTTCGATCATGGCCGCGGCCACCGCGCCCGACTGCGACATCACCCCCAGCGGACCCGGGGAAGGAGGTGTGGGCAGGAATCCGGCGTTCAGGCGCGCCGCCGTGTTCACCACACCGAGGCAGTTGGGCCCGACCAGCCGCATGCCCGCCTGCCGGCAGATCTCCAGCAGCTCCCGTTCGGCCTCGCGGTTTCCCACTTCGGCGAATCCGGACGTCAGCACGACCAGGGCACGTACCTCATGGCGGGCACACTCGCGGGCGATGCCGAGCACGGTGGGGGCCGGGGTGGCGATCACCGCGAGCTCCGCCGGCCCGGGCAGCGAGGCCACGTCCGGGTAGGCCGGCAGACCGCACACTTCGGTGGCCCGCGGATTGACGGCATAGATCGGGCCGGGGAAGCCTTCGTCGATCAGGTTGCGCAGCACGCGGTGCCCGACGCGGGCCTCGTGACGGCCGGCGCCGATCACGGCCACCGACTCCGGGGTGAACACGCGCGCGATGGAGTTGCGCTCCGCCTCGTGCGCCCGCGCCTCGATCTCGGCCACGAGCCGCTCGGTGGGGCGGGTGGCGATGCGGATCTCGACCTGCCCGTCCTCGTATCGCGTCTCCACCGGCAGGCCGAGATCGTTCAGCACCCGCAGCATCGCCCGGTTCTGCGGCAGGACGGTGGCGACGAGTTCCTCGATTCCCTCGTCCGCCGCGTCCAGCGCGAGATGTTCGAGCAGCAGCGTGCCGAGCCCGCAGCCGTGCACCGCGTCGTCCAGCAGGATCCCCACCTCGGCCTCCGACCCGTCCGGATCGGCGATGTATTCCGCCACGCCGACCACGCGGCCGCCGACCAGAGCGACCAGGGCGTGCCCGTGGTAGCCGGGCCCGGTGATCCGGTCCATGTACGCATGGGCCGAGGCGGCGCCTCCGGTGAAGAACCTCATATACGCCGAACGCGGGGAAGACCTGGCGATCAGTTCGTGCAGGGCCTCCCGGTCGGCCGGCCGCAACGGGCGGATGCGCGCCACCCCGCCGTCACGCAGGAGGACGTCGCACGCTTCGCCGGCGGTTCGAACCATGTCTCAAAGGTCCACGACCGGGCGAGCACCCCCAAAGGGACTTCCTTCCCGTCTTGCCGGGACCCCGGTCCCGAACCCCGTCCAGCCGGCCCGTCCTTCGCGCGCCGAGGATCCGCACGCTCGGCCTGCTGCGCCCGGGAAGCCGAGTGTGATCAGCCCGTACGCGGCCCGCGGCCTACGCGAAGGGCGGCCCAGCCGGATGGCTGGGCCGCCCTTGCGTTTCCGGGGATCGACCGGGTCAGCGGGAGACCGCCTGGAACCGATGACACCGTCCCGGAGATCGGCGTTCGTCGTCACCCATCCGGCGGGATCAGGCGCACGGGCTCTCGTTCATCGTGATGCTCAAGGCCGGTAGCGAAGGGCGGGAACGATGTCGTCGAAGGCCGTCGCGTCGCCCACGCGCCAGGCCTTGGCCCCGCGCGCCAACCGTGCCTTGTCGGCGGTCCGGATGCCCCGCAGGAGACGGCGGTATCTTGCCTGGGCACGGCACATGCCGCAGCAACAGCAGCGGATCCCGGTCCAGCGGAACTCCCAGGTGCAGCGCGTACAGGAGGCGTCGAGATCCTCCTTGAGGCTGGCGGGCAGGTCGCAGGTGGACTCGGCGCGGTGGTCGTGGCAGGCCTCGCGGGTCAGATCGCCATGCCAGAGCCGGACGATGAGCGGGTCGGTCTTGTCGGTGCGGGACATGTGGTGCAACGCCTCCGGATGCCGGTCGGCGCGCCGTACTCGAAAACGGAGTACGGCTGACGCCGTTGGCCGGTGGCATCACGCGGTCTCCGCACGCACACCCCCCTCACAAATCCAGGCTCACAAAGCCAGGCTCGCAGTGTTCAGCATGCATCAGCCCACCGACATTCCGTCGGGATCCAGGGGACGGCCCCCTGCGACATGGTGTGGCCGGACCAGGCCGGATCTTGGGCCGACAGGCGGGTCGCCCTGCGCCGGCGGCTATCGACCTTCTCCCGCGTCGCGGGTGCGCCGGCAAGGAAACCAGGCCGACGAAGCCCGCCCACTACCAGCCCCATATTGGCCAGCGGTGGCCTCATCCGAGTCGATGCCACTCAAAGGTCTCCGGAGAGGGCGGCACGGAGGGTGGCGGCCCGTGTGAGTACAGGGTCGGCATCGTCGTCGTCGAGGTCTCGAAGCAGTTCACCGAGGTCGGTCAGGGAGACGACGAGGGAGGGCCGGTACCGGCTGGGGTCGGAGGCGGCCAGCTTCTCGTAGGTTTCCACGACTTGGCGCTGGTGATGGAGGGACTCGACGTTCCGGCCGGCGGCGCGTAGGTAATCGGCCAACCTGGCTCGGACGGTCGCCAGCACGGCCAGATAGCTGACGGGATCCTCCTTCGCGAGCGGCTCGAACAGCTCCACCACGCCGAGTTCTGCGGCGGCGGCCTCCTCGTGAAGCCCGAGCCTGAACATGATGGTGGCTCTTGAGTCGAGCAGGTGGATGTAGGGGAACGGTTCGGCGTCGGGCTGTTGGAGGAGGTGGATTTCCCACAACCCGGAGGCGCGAGCCAGGAGCTGCTGCGCGGGGTCGAGGAGTTCGACGCCGATCAGCTCCTGGGCCACGTCGTTGAGCGTGCGGACCGTGACCGCGAGGTCCTGCTGGATGTTGGTGACGCGCTCGACCGTCTCCTCGATGTCGTGCCCGAGGCAGGACTGGACAAAGAGCCGCCGTTGCAAAGTCCCGGCAAGCTGGCCGGTCTCGTCCATCTGCCCCCAAATGTCTGCGGCGCGTTCCAGCAGGGGCAGCGCCCGCCCTGGGTCGCCCTGGCTCGAATAGCGAGTGGCAAGGTTGTCCAGCGACATTGCCATCCTGGCAAGGTACGGGTCGGGCTGGACGAGGGACAGCTCTTCGTAGATCTCGAGGGCCGCGCTGAGGGCGGCGACGCACTCTTCGGTACGGCCAAGGTCGGCTTCCCGGTTGCTGAGATGGAAGAGCGCATCGGCAAGGTCTTCCCGGGCTCCGGTCTCCCGGCAGAGATCGACGGCCAGGGCGGCCGCGGATCTGGCTTCTTCGGCTTCGCCGAGCCGGGACAGGTAGATGGCGAGTGAGAGCCAGGCGCTCGCCAGTCGGGGGCGGAACCGGTCACGATCCTGCTGGGTCAGTTCGCCGTACAGAGAGATGGATCGCCGCATGTGCTCCAGCGCTCGCTCCAGGCGTCCCTCCTCCTCGTGGTAGCGGCTCAGGTTGTGCAGCGCCCGCGCGAGATCCGCACCGAGCTGATCGTCGCCGGGCTCGTAGAGCCGTTCCAGGAGGCTGACCGCGCGCTCGACGGCGGTGATCGCATGGTCGAACTGGCCGGCTCGCTCGAGGACGGAGCCGAGGAAGCTCAGCGCGTTAGCGAGGGCCACGGCCCAGCCTGTGTCGTCGTCGTACAGGCGCTGATACGACTCGACGGACTCCCTGCCGGATCGCACGGCCTCGTTGATTTCGTCGGAGACGTTGTGCGTGATCGCGAGGTTGAACAGCGTGTGTGCGAGCTGGGGCAGGTCTCCAGCGGTACGGAAGATTTCGACTGCCTCGGCTGTGGCTGCCACCGATTCTTCTGTACGCCCAAGGTTATGCAGTCGGGTTCCCAAGATCTTGAGGGATTCGCCGAGGTGAGGGTCCGCGCATTCGCGGTAGAGCTTGATGGCTGCACGCGTCTCATTCAGCGCCGGTTCGTGCTGGCCGAGTGCTGTCAGTTGGTCGCCAAGGAAGCGGTGGGCGCTAGCGAGGTCGGATGTCCACTCTCGGTCCTCCTTGCGTAGCTTACGGTAGTGCTTGATCGACTCCTGGAGCGCATACACCGCCTTCGCGTGCTGACCGATGGCCGCGTGGCGGTGACTCAGATTGACGAGGGAGAGCGCGAGTTCGCTCAGGTAGGCGGCCGGGTCCTGCCGGGCAAGGTCACGGTAGAGCTGCGTGGCCCTTTCCATGGTCTCTACCGCGGCGTCCGCATCGCCGAGCTTCGCCTGAACCTGGGAGAGGTCGCTGAGGAAACTCGCGTACCACGGGGCCGCTCCGGAATCCTCGGCAAGCAGCAGCGGAACGAGTTCCCCAGCCTCAATGAGGCTCTCGTGTGCCTGGTTCCACTGTTCGAGATCCGCATGCCGTAAGGCTGTGGTCTGCAGCGCCATGGCGAGTGTCATACGGTAGTCGCCGTCGGCCAGATTCCTTGCCACTTCCAGCGCGGCCTGGGAGGTCGTGAGGGCTCCGGCGAGGTCACCGTCGTCCACTTTGAGGTTGCTCAGGATGTTGAGCGCGAGGGCTAGACCGTAGCCCCCTCCCAGAGCCCGGAACTGCTCGATGGACTTCTCCGCCAGCCGGATGCCTTCCTTCAGGTCGTCGTCCTCGGCCACGCGCTGGGCGAGACGCAGCAGGCAGCGAGCGTACGGTTCCCGCGCCCAGTCCAAACCCATCTCGACGAGTGGAGCGAGGCCGCGGACCGTCTGCCGGCAGACCATCATCGCGTCGAGCACACTGCCGACATGGACGAGCAGGGCACTGTACGGTTCGGCCTCCGCGGCAACATCCAGCCAGCGGGTAACGTCCTCCTTGGCCAGGGTGCGAAGGATGCGGAAAGCGCGGCGCCGTACGGAGACGGCATCGTCGAGCCGGCCCAGCGCCGTGAGCGGCACGGCGAGCTCGCTCAGCGCCCGCGCGAGCTGAAGCCGATCACGGCCCTCCGAGAGGGCGAGCACTATGCGGCGCGCGAGCAACTCGTTATCGGGGTGCCCCTGCTCGGCGAGCCGATCGGCGAGCGCCTTCAGCGAGCGAGACAACTCATCGGAGCGTGAAATGCGCGGGCTCCGAAAGCACGGCGGCCGCGGCGGGGAGATCGGCCAGACGGGTCGCGAGCGTCTCGACGGCGAGTTCGCGGGGCAGCAATGCGCTGAACTTGAGGCCGTTCAGCGCCCTGTCGTCGATGTCGGGTCGGCTGAGCTCGCCGGCGAGGTCCTGCCGCCACCGAGTGCCGGTCAGGTCGTTCCTCAGCCTGACGTGCAGGTCGTCCACGCGCTGGGTCGGATCGGCGAGCGGGCCGAGCGTGGCTTTGATCGTGGCGTTGGCGCGATATCCGGCCCAGGTCCACCACTGCAGGTCGCCGTCGTTTCGCACGATCACGGTGCCGCCCGGGTGGACGAGGTCGTGGCTGTCCTCCCGTATCCGCGTGAGTCCGGTCACCGCCCGGCGGGTGAGTTTCACCGGAGGGTCGGCGCCCAGAACGACGTCCCGCATGGCGCGTGCCAGGGCGAAGGAAGCGCCGCCGGACATCGTGGTCGCCCAGCGGGCCTTGCCGCCGCCTCCTTCAACGGGCTGGACGAAGCATCGTCGTCGTTTCCAGTCGATCCAGTCCACGACCCAGGTGCGGCCGGCCAGCAGCAGGAGGCGCGGCCCCGTGACGGCGGACGTCAGGAGGCTGGGATCCGTCCGGCCGATCTCGGCGTTGCCGCGCAGGACGATGAACTCCGGCGGGGCCGTGAACACCGCGGTGAGGTCCATGAAGTTCCGGCGCCCGAAGCGCTGCTCGGCCTGAGGGCCGACGAGCAGCGCGCCGCCGTCTCGCTCGAGGAAGCCCTGGTCGATGAGATGGTCGAGCACCGGGCGCGCGTGCTGCTCACGGAAAGGGCCGAGGCCGCGCCACCAGTCCGGCCACAGGGCGCCGCCTATCCGGCCCTCCTGCAGAGCGAGCGCGAGGAGTTGCTGCGCGACTATGTGCCGAGGCGAGGGCGGCGGCTGCAGGGGCTCGACGTAACCCGTGCTCCACAGCAGCAGGAGCCCCGCGGAGGCGAGGAGATCCTCCTGGGTCAGGCCCAGGACGAGGCAGTTGCGCCTGACTCCCGAGCGCCTGCCCGTACGGCCCAGGCGCTGAAGGAACGACGCGACCGACCACGGAGCGTTGATCTGGATGACTCGATCCAGGTCTCCGACATCGATGCCCAGTTCCAGCGTGGAGGTCGAGACGATGACACAGTCGCGAGACTGGGCGAAGGCCTCTTCAGCGCGGCGCCGTTCGTCGGCCGAGAGGGAGGAGTGGGAGAGGAACGTCGTGACGCCGTGGTCGCGCAGCAACTGACCGAGCTCTTCCACCATCCTGCGGGAGTCGCAGAAGACGAGCCGTTTCTCGCCCTGATGCAGTGCCGCGATGACGCGGGCGGCGTTGGCGACGGAGCCGACGTGGTCCAGCTCCACATCGGCCGCTCCGGAATCCGCTCCCATGCCAGGGGCGATCACTTCCGCAGGCCGGCTCCCCGCGCCCGAACCCTGGAGCCAGGAAAGCAGTTCACGAGGATTGCCCACCGTCGCCGACAGGCCGATGCGCTGGAGCGGCCGTCCGGCCAGCCGGGTGAGGCGCTCCAGAACGGCGAGCAGGTGCCAGCCCCGATCGTCGCGGGCGAAGGCATGCACCTCGTCGACCACGACTGCCCGCAGATCCGCCAGGAGGCGGCGGTGGTCCACCCCGTTGCTGATGAGCATGGCCTCCAGGGATTCCGGGGTGGTCAACAGGATGTCGGGCGGATCCCGCAGGATCGCCTGACGGCGGGAGCCGGACACGTCCCCGTGCCAGAGCTCGACCCGCCTGCCGAGCCAGCCCGCGTACGACTGAAGGCGCGGCAGCAGGTTGTTGAGCAGGGCCTTCAGCGGGCAGACGTACAGCACCGACAGGCCGGTCCAGGTCTGTTCCTCCATCACGGACAGTAGCGGGAACGTCGCCGCCTCGGTCTTGCCTCCGGCCGTCGGCGCGATCAACAGCGCGTCCCGCCCTTCGCCGATGGGACGTAGCGCCTCCTGCTGCAGCGGCCGCAGCCGGGCCCAGCCGAGCGTGTTGGTGAGGTGGTACGCGATCGTCGGGTGAAGTGCGAGTGTCGGCGAGGTCACGGCAGGTCGAGCTCCACATCGTCCGCGGAGACCGCCGGGCGGCCGCGGCGGAAGGCGTTCAGCTCGTCGTCGTTCAGCTCTCCCTCCGTGACCGTGACCTGCCGGTAGTCCCGCCGGGGGTCGAAATCCTCGTGGTCCGAGACCCGGTAGAGCACGTCGGCGACGAGCTTGCGGAGGAAGATCCGCGGCGCCACGCCGGCTCCCAGGTGTCCGGCGACGGCGGTGGCCAGGTCCTTGACGTACGCGTCGTCGATGAGGTTCCTGATGCGCTGCTCGGCGGGGTCTCCCTGGGCGTACAGGTCGCGTACGGCGCAGCCCAGCTCGACCAGCTTGTCGCGGTCGAAGCCGGTGAGCCGGATCTGCACCGAGCGGGCGGAGTCGAACCGCGCGTCGGTCTTGAAGTCGGAATGCAGCCGCTGGGCCAGGGCCGGGGATCGCTGCACGCCCTGCTGACCGTCATAGAAGGCGGGAGTGCCGGTGATGACGAGATAGAGGCCGGGGAAGCGGCCCTTGTCGATCTCGTCGATGAGCTGCCGAAGCGTGTTGAGGCTCCGCTCACGGTTGTCGCTGCGCATCCGCTGCAGGGTCTCGACCTCGTCGAGCACGACCAGCAGCCCCGGATAACCGCAGTCGCGCAGCACCACGAGCAGGCCCTGCAGGAAATACAGGGCCGAAGTCGAGTCGACGTCCCCCTTGAGCCCGGCATAGCGGCGGATGCTCGACGCGACGTTCGGCTCGCCGCGCACCCAGGCGAGCAGGCCGTCCGCGGTCGCATGGTCGCCCGACAGCCTGGCGCGGCGGTAGAAACGCAGCGCGGTCGCGAACGCCGGCGCGTTCTTCGCGGTCTCGGCCAGCCGTGACTCGATGAGCTCCTCGACCGCGGTGCTCATCGCCCTGCGGTCGTCCTTCGCGACCCCGGCGTCATCCTCCAGAGCGAGAAGCCATGTGTCCACGATGTCCTGCAACGCGCTCGGCGGCGAGCTCGCGGTGCTCAACCCACCGATCAACGACCGGTAGACGGTCTCCAGCCGGTGCAGAGGCGTGGTCCGGTCCGAGATCTGGATCTCGCTGGTCGCCATCTTCTTCCGCTTGGCCCTTTCGGCCAGCCAGCGGGCGAAGAACGTCTTGCCCGAGCCGTACTCGCCGCGAACCGCCTTGAATCCCGAGCTTCCGGCGGTCACCGCCGTCAGATCGTCGTCGAGCGCCTTCTCGAACCGCTCCATGCCGACCGCGAACAGATCCAGGCCGTTGCGCGGCACGGTCCCGCGGCCGAGAGCGTCGATGATCTGCCGCCGCCTTGCCCGGCTCACCTTCGCCGTCACGGTTCATCCTCCTCGAGGAACTGCTCTTCCAGCAGTCGCACGTTCAGCTCGACCGTACGGTCGCGGTCCTTGAGCATGATCACATCGGTCTGCTCCACGTTGAGCAGGTTCTTCAGCGCCCGCATCAACAGGACCGTCCGGTCAGGCGTCTCGCCGAGCCGCTGCGCGATGTCCGCCACCGAGCCCCGTCCGGTGCCCCCGGCGAGGTGGTCGATGATCCGGGCGACCGTATCGTCATCGACGACGCCGCCCCGGGGAGCCAGCCGCCGCTGCTCGGCATAGGTATCCGAGGCCACCACCCGCTGACCAAGGGTTGGCAGAGCTGTCACTGCCGCAGGAGGTGCAATCGGCTGGGCAGGTGTTACGGGCACCGGTGCTGGGGGAGGGGCGGCAGGTGCGGGCTTGGAGCGCACCGGTTCGTGTGCCACGGGGAGGCCGCAGATGGTCTCGCCCGGTCGGGAGACACGCGGCTGATGCGCGGGCTGACGCCTGTTCCCGTCCTTTGCGGGCGTCGTCGGTCCGCCCATGGGAGAGACCGACGTCCAGCTCCGTTCCGTGGACGGTGGGGACGGTGACGGCGGCAGGGGCGGTCTGCTTCCCCGTGCCGGCCTGCTGACCGGCACACTGACACGGCCCGTGCCCGGCAGGCGGATCGGGGCGTCAGGCCCGGAGTGCACGGACCGCTGTTGCCGAGCGGGCCGGGTCACCGCGATGCGCTTGCGGCCGATGAGAGCCTGGACCCACTCGGCCGCGATCGGACGTGTGCCGCGCGGGCCCTGCGCACGGGTGAAGAGCTCCCCGACAGCGGTGACCACATGGTCCGGCAGGCCGGGGAGCAGCGCCGGCTCGTCACCGGGCCGCACGGACGGGGTCCGCGAGAGCACCCGGCCGACCAGCAGCGCGAGCTTGTATCGGTCGGTGTCCATGTCCGGCCCGCTGGAGGGCTGGTAGGGATCATTCCAGTCCGGCGTGTGCGCCTGCCGCAACACCGGTTCCGCCCCGTGCCGGCGCAGGCCGTCGCAGTCGAGCATGAAGACCTTGTACGGCTGGCCCGGGCGCCACAGGAGGTTCCGGAAGGAAAGGTCCCCGACGATCCACCCGTGGGTGTGCAGCAGGTCGATCAGCTTGGCGGCCAGCGTCGCGATCTCAAGGCGGCCGTGGACGTCCGGCTGGTGCAGGTCCTGCCACGCCCAGTTCGGTTCGTACAGCAGATATTGCAGCTCGACGAGCTTGGGCTTACCGCCGATCGTGCCGTAGAAGTCCCGGGGCACGTGCGGCATCAGGAAGCCGGTCACCTGGCCCCCGTGCACGACCCTCGCGACGGGCCAGGCGCACTGGTGCAGCAGCGCGCGCACCTCGGTGGCCGTCTGGCGATGACCGAACTCGACGAGCTCCGCAAGTGCCGCGCCGTTCACCTGGCCGGCCTGCGGCATGTACTCCTTGTAGACGAGGTTCTCCGGCCCGAGCACACGGGTGACCACCCCCTGGCCGCCCTTGTCGAGGGGGTCGGACTCCAGGGGCAGCGTCGCACGGTGCCGGTCGAGCGGATGGGGCGTGAAGGCCATTCAGACCCTCCAGATGCACACGGCGGTCCGGTCGTCGTCGTGCGTCTTCGCCCGGAAGCTCATCTGCCAGAAGAACTCGGGCAGGGACGGCGGTCGGCTCCACCAGCTCGCCAACCGGGAGCTCACCTGCGGCCCCCGCATCGGCTTGGCCAGGCCGTCGGTGCACAGCAGCAGCATGTCGCCTGGATACAGGTCGGCATAGCCGACTTCCACGTGCTCGATATCGCGAGGCAGCGCGTGGGTCGCCGAGGTCGAGACCCCCGCGTCGGCGTCGTCCTCGCCGAAGCACGGTGTCCAGACGCCCCTGTGCAGGTGCCACGCCATGCAGTCGCCGACCCGGACCAGCACGGCGCGGTGCACGGACGTCTCGGGCACCTCCCGGATCCTGGCGGCGAGGAACGTCGTGGACAACTCGTCCGGCGGCATCCCGCGCTCGTCCGCCCGGTCGCGGATGTCGCCGGCGATGCCGTCGACGAACTCCCGGGCGTCCGTCATGTAGTCAGGGGCGATCGGCAGCGTGGAGAGATACGCCTGCGCGACCTCGCAGGCCGTGGCCGCTCCGACATGCGAGCCCTCCTTGCTGCCCAGCCCGTCCGCCACGCAGGCCAGCAGCGTGCCCTCGCCGTCGTGCCAGAGCCCCATCGCGTCCTGACGTACGGTGCCGTAGTAGCGGTGCGCGTCGCCTCGGATCGATGCGGCACGCACCTCCAGCCCGGGCAGCGCGGCGCCGTCGATTTCGGTGTCCGGCCGCCGTACCGCAGGCAGCGGACCCGGCTGTGAGATCACCCGCGGCTCGCGGCCGATGACGAGCGGCTGGGGAAACCCGGGCACCGTCTCCGCCGCCGCGGGCGCCTCGTGCTCCTGGACCTGTTCCATGTGCGGTTCCTCTTCCGGGTACGGTTCGCGATCAGAGCGGGTCGGGGGCGAGGACCGTGTAGCCCGGCACCTGGTCGGGGATGATGAGCTGGGCCGTGCCCGAGGGATTGGACGACGACGCGACGGCCGACTGGACGACGGAGTTGAGCAGCTGCCGCGCGAACTCGCGGAGAGCCTGTGTCGGCGACATGTCGCCGTTGGCGATGAACGCCCGGAGCGTGGCCACCTGCTGCAGAGTCGCCGGATCCACGTCGCCGAAGCCGAACGCCAGGATGGTCGGATGAGCCCGGAAATCGCGGCTGACCAGCTCCTTGTGCTCGACGTGCCACTCGTCCGTCGGGAGGCCGTCGGTGAGGAAGAACACCGTGGGCCGGTACGGCGCGTGCCCGGCCTGCTTCAGCCCCGCGACGTCCTGCTCGATCGTGCGCTTGAGCAGGGAGAACGCGGCGCCATAACTCGTCGTGCCGCGCGGGGACAGCTGCGGAATGGAGTGCACGTCGTTGAGGTCGGCCAGCGGGAGCAGCACCTCGGCGGTGCTACTGAACCCGATGATGCCGAGCCTGGCCCGGTCCGCCACGACCGGGTTGCTCGCGATCTCCTGGTAGATCAGGGGGAGCTCCTGGTTGATGGCATCGAGGGGCGGTCCCTGCATGGAGTACGACTCGTCGCAGACCAGATAGAAGGGGAGTACCTGTTCGCTCATCAGGTGGTCCTCAGCTCTCGGTGATGGGGGAGCAGCCGCCGGAGACGAAGTAGATCTCCATGGAGATCGACCCGCTCGGGGCGGCGAGGTCATGGAAGTTGCGGGTGGCCGCGGTCTGGAAGATGTTGGGGAACGCCTTGCTCGCGGCCGCGTTGACTCGCGTGGCCAGATGGACGCCTTCCCCCGCGCCTCCGCTGGCGCCGAAGGTCAGCACCATGCCGGCGTGCCGCCCGGCCAGGCGCTTCCTGTGCTTGAGCAGCTCGCGCCGCACCGTGCCGAGCAGCTCCTTGTCCGAGGCGCCGGAGTTCACCCGGAAGGAGATCTTGGTGGGCTTGGCGGCCACCCCGGCGGCGCGGGTGACGCAGGGCGATGGGGACGGGCTCGGCGAGGGCGAGGCGGTTCCCTTACCCGCAAGGGGCTTGGCCGGGATGGGAGGGGGCGCCTGCGCGCCCAGCATGATGATCGTGAGCCCCAGCAGCAGGTCGGCGAACAGCCAGCCTGCGAGGAGCAGCGACGGCGCCGAACCGCGACGGCTGATCACGAGTGCCATCCCTCGGACCGCTCGCCGCTGTTCCCCGTGGTGCCCGGGGCGGCGCCCGTGTCGAGGGGTGCCTGGCCATGCGGATCATCCGCAGGTCCGGCCGGGACCTGCGTGCGGTCCGGGCCGGGCGGGGTGCCGGCGCCGGAGGATCGCGCGGCACCGCTGACGAGGCCGGCGGTGACGGCCGCGGCGGCCTGCCGTACCGCCTCGTCCAGCCGGGCGATGGCGGCCTGCAATGCGGTGATCTCGGGGCCGGTGACCTCACGGACGGCCGCCGGAACCTCCTGGAGAGACCTGGCAAGGTCCGCGGGCAGCCGGTCCAGGGCGTCCCGCGTCTCCTCCAGCAGCCGTACGGTGCGGCCGGCGGTGTCCGAGACCATCTCGATCCTCGCGGCATGCGCGCTCGCGGTCCCGGCCCAGTCGTCGAGGGCCTCCCTGATGTCGGCTCCGGCGCCGCCGAGCACGGCGGAGAGGGTGCCGCTGCCGCTGGTGAGCGCATGGCTGATCCGGTCGCCGCTTTCGGTGGCGGCGGTCTCCACCCGGCCGACGGCGGAACCGATCCCGGCCGTCGCGCTCACCAGCTCGCCGACCCGCGCGTCCAGGCTCGCCGCCGTGTCGCGTACGGCCTGCCCGGTCGAGCTCGCGAGGTCGCGGACGACCTGGCCGGTCGAGTCCGCCAGGTCCCGCACGGCCTGGCCGGTCGAATCTCCCAGATCCCGCACCACCAGGCCTGTCGAGGCCGCGAGATCCTTCACGACCTGCCCCGCGGATGTCGTCAGATCCCGGACGACCTGTCCTGTGGACGACGTCATGTCGCGTACGGCCTGCTCGGTCAGCGTCGCCAACTCGTCGACGGACTTCCGTACGCCGCTGGTCGAGTCGAGGATGACGGTGCTGAGCCGGTCGCCGACACGGTCCACCGCCTTGTCCGTCTTCTCGCCGACGGAGTCGATGGCGTAGGCGGTGCGCTCGACCGAGTGCAGCAATGTCTCCGCGGCGGAGGAGACCGCGGCCATGTGCTTGTCGAGGGTCGCGATCGAGTCCCGCACCTCGGCGACGCCCGCCGTCAGCGCGTCCGTGGCCTGGCCGGTGGCCTCCAGCGCCTTCTCGAGTTCCTCCACCACCTGCGTGTGAACCTTGCCCATGGTCCTGCCGACCTTGTTCAGCTCGCTCGCGCTCTTGGTCAGCTCGGCCTGGAACCGGGCCGGCGAGGCCAGCTTCACCTGACCGAGGTGCAAGGTCGCCTTGGTCAGTGCGGCCAGCAGGCGTGAGCGAAGGGCGGACGCCTCTTCCTCGGCCCTCTGCTCGATCGAGCGGCGCAGGAGCCTCTCCCACAGAGTGATGACGATGAGCGCGCCGATCACCCCCAGGGTCATGAAGGCGATGCTGTCGAACCGCAGCCAGCCCGGCAGCCTTCCGTCGAAGCCCTGCTGCCACATCTCCAGGAACGGCCGGCGAGCCGCCTCGACGCCTGCCGCCGCCAGGGTCTCGCCGTACGCCGTCGTGGCCATCTTGAGCCCGAACCAGGTGGTGACGATGGGGAGGAAGACGAGCACAGGCTGCACCACATCGATGATCTTGTGTGCCTTGTGCCCAATACTTGAGTCGGCCGGGATCGAACGGACCGACTCTCCGGGTGGGAAGGCGGCGAACAGGTCCACCTCGCACCATCGCTCGGCCTCATCGGGCGTCAGGACGGCCCACGCCAGCTCGCGAAGCTGTTCCGCCCGGGGCTTCAAGCCCGGATGCTTGGCGAGCACGCGGAGTTCAGCGGCAAGATCCTGGTCCATCACGGAAGACCGATGTCCTCTCGTTAGATTCGGGTCAGCGTCAAAGGGGATTCCGGATGGACCGGTCCAGACGCGAGAAATCGGCGTGATCTTCCCGATTGCGTGGTGCAAGTGTCAACTATTGCACCGGCAAATGGTTAGAAATGCCTATGCGGGTGGGGGTGACGTTGGATCCCGGCCGTCAGTTCCGGGTGAGGGTCCAGGCACCGTCGGCGTGGACCGTGACAAGCCGGGTGCCGACGGGCAGGAGGGCCTTGCCCTTGTAGCGGCCGATCTCGTTGAAGAGCAGGTCGCCGTAATAGCCGATGCGGGGGTAGGCGTGCACGATGAAGTTGGACTCACCGCCGTGCGCGGCGCGTACGGTGTGCAGCCCGCGGGTGGGGGAGAGCTTGAGCACCTGGTCGCCGGTGCCCCGGATCGTCGCCGAGCACCAGCAGCGCGCCTTGGTCAGGGGCAGGAACGTCGCCGTCCAGGCTCCGTCGGCCTTGATCTCCAGCCCGATCGTGCCCCTGGTGCCGTAGTCGTTGTAGAGCACGGTGCCCTTGTAGGGCCCGATCTCGTTGACCAGGTACTCCCCGGCCTTTCCGCGCGGGTCGACGGTGTGGACGATGAAGTTGGAATCGCCGTCGTGGGTGAAACGGATGAGGCCGGGCTTCTTCGTGGCGTGGATGCGGATGACGTCGTCACCATCGCCCCGGTAGGTCGTGTCGGCGTGGGCGGTGGCCGGCGTCGTGAGGGCGGCGGTGGTCAGGGCCAGTACGGCGAGCATGCGGCGGAACATGGGCGTTCTCCTCAGCGGGGATAGCGGTCGGTCCAATAACTGTGTGAGGTGGGTTCCGTCAGGAGGTCGTAGGTGATCTTCACGAGGGTCCGGCGGCCTTCCACCGCGTCGACCCATTCGGCGGGCAGGAACCTGAACCCGTGCCGTGCGCCGAGGATGCTGCCGCAGATGGCGCCGGTGGAGTCGGAGTCGCCGGAGTGGTTGACCGCCAGAAGGAGGGCCTTTCCCGGGTCCGGCTCGGCGAGCGCGCAGTAGACGGCGATCGCGAGAGCCTCCGCCGCGACCCACCCCGCCCCGAGGGATTCGACCGCTTCGGCTGTCGGCTCGGGCCCGGCGGCCAGGTGGACGGCGGCGCGCAGCGCGCTGACGGTCTCCTCGTGCGCGGGACAGGTGGTGAGCCGGCCGAGCGCCCGTCGTACGGCCTGCTCCAGCGGGTCGCCGTGAACGAGGTCGTGGATGATCGCGGCGAACGCTCCGGCGGACAGCGAGGCCGTGGGATGCCCGTGGGTGAGGTAGGAGCAGCGGGCCGCCGTCTCGAACGGGTCGAACACCGACAGTCCGAAGGGCGCGGAACGCATCACGGACCCGCAGCCCTTGGAGAGCGGGTTGATCTCGCCGATGGCGCCGGGGGCGGGGACGTTCACGTGCCGCCCGGCGGCGTACAGCCCGGACAGGCAGGCCATGCCCGGCGCCCGCACCGCGTACAGCCACCTCTCTCGCCTGAGCCACCCGTTGCGCAGGGCGTCGTCCGCGGCCGGCGGCTCGGGGAACTGCTGCGTGTCGAGCCAGCGGAGGTAGGAGTTCCGGACGGCCTCGACGGGGTCGATGCGGTGAAGCCGTGCGCGGATCAGCCCTTCCGCCGTGAACAGGGTCATCTGCGTGTCGTCGGTGACCTCGGTCGAGACCATGTCGCGCAGTCCGTCCGGTCCATGAGTGGCGCGGATCTGTGCCAGGGACATGAACTCGACGGGGCTGCCCAGAGCGTCTCCGACGGCGCCGCCGAGCATGCAGCCCATGACGCTGGAGTAGTAGCCCACGCTCACCGTGCCAGGGAGACGGTCACACCATCGGAGAACAGCGAGTCGTGCAGCTCGACCGCCTTGAGCCTGACGTCTTTCGGCACGTCGAACAGCAGGATGCCGTTGACCGAGTTCCCCGGGTTGATGTTGTTGAGGAACGCATTGGAGTCCTTGAGCCCGAGCGCGGCGGCTCCGGAGTCGGCGTCGAACGTGCGGCCCTTGGCGTCGATGAGCTTCTGCGCCGAGTCGCTGAACATCTGCGCCTCGTCGCCGATGTTCTTCACGGTCAGGTGGATCAGGACGTACTGCCCCTGGGCCTTGGAGACCGTGAAGCCCTCACCGACCTGGGACAGTCCCTTCTCGACCTTGGTGACCTTGAACGCGAACTTGCCGTCCTTGACCACGTCGCCCAGCCCGGGGACCTGCGGCTTCTTCGCCTTGTGGGTCTGGGTGGCGTGCTCGGGTGTGTCGGTCAGGCTCGCCTGGGTGTCGCTCTGCCCACCGCCCTTGAGGATCGTTCCAAGGACGATCAGGCCCGCGAGCACGGCGGCGCCGATCAGGAGCGCTTTCAGGCAGCCGCCGCCCTTCTTCTGCACGACGACGGTCTGGGGGTAGGGCGGCGGGTAGCCGTGCGGCGGCTGCTGCGGGTTCGAGTGCATGGGGACGCCTTCTTCGTCGTTGCCGGCCGGGAGTCCGCGGCGGGGGTGTGAACGGGGACGGCTGCAAGTAAAGCATGCTGTGAATCGCACACACAACCTATCGGCGGGTTGCATTCACATATGGCTCTGTGTCATGTTACTTGCGGCGCGCAAAGCGGTGAATCCGCCCGAACCGGTCGCGCCTTGTGACATCAGCACGGAGGGTGCGTGCAGCCGCTGTTGACGGGTGATCCACGCAGGATCGGTCCATACCTGGTCGTCGGCCGTCTCGGTGCGGGCGGCATGGGAGTCGTCTACGCGGCCGTGGACGGCTCCGGCCGGCGCGTGGCGGTCAAGCTCGTCCATGAGACCCTGTCGGTCGACCTCGAGTTCCGTCGCCGCTTCAGCCGGGAGACCTCCGTACTCGCCGGAGTCGAGGGAGCCTGTCTCGCCCGTGTGCTCGACTCCGATGCCGGGACCGAGCGCCCGTGGCTGGCGACGGAGTTCATCCCCGGGCCCACGCTCGAACAGCACGTGCAGGCCGAGGGGCCGCTGACCGGCGACGCACTGTACGGCCTGGCCGCCGGAGTCGCGGAGGCGCTCGTGGCCATGCACGCCGCCGGGGTCGTGCACCGCGATCTGAAGCCGCCGAATGTGATCTGCTCGCCGCAGGGGCCCCGGCTCATCGACTTCGGTATCGCCAAGGTCCTCGACTCCACCTCGATGACGCACACCGGCACGCTGATCGGCTCGCCCGGGTGGATCAGCCCCGAGGAGTACGGTGAGGGCCATGCCGGCACCCCGGCCGACGTCTACGGCTGGGGCCTGCTGGTGCTGTACGCGACCACGGGCGAGCCGCCGTACGGCACCGGCCGTCCCGAGGTGCTGGCCTACCGGGTGCGCGAGCAGATCCCCGACCTCCAGTCCGTGCCGGAGGACCTGCGTGACCTCGTCGGCCGGGCACTGGCCAAGGACCCCGCGCAGCGGCCCGCCGCCGCCGACGTCCTCGCGGCGGTGACCGAGACCTGGCAGGGCGAGGAGCCCGGGACGGAACCGGGCGACGTCACCTCGTTCATCCAGCGGACCTGGGTGCTCCCGCCCCACGAGGCGCCCGGCTGGCCGGAGGTCCGCGTCGCTCCCGCTCCGCCGACCAAGGTCCTGCGGCCGGAGGAACCGGCGACCGCCCCGGCGGCGGTCGAGTCCGCCGGGGCTGTCTCCGGAGCCGACGGCGCACCGGTGACAGTCGTCGCCCGGCGATCCGGAGCGTCGTGGATCCACGCCTACGTGGCGACCGCGGCCGCGGTCACCCTGATCACTGTGACCGCCATCATCGCCGCGTCCGCATCGGAACGTTCCACACCCGCCGTCTCCCAGGCAGCGCCTGCAGCCTCGGTGCCGGCCCCCGCCACGACAGCGACGGCCACGACGGTCCCGGTCACGACGGCCACGGCCACTCCGACGCCGGCGGAGAGCCCGAAGAAGAAGCCGGAGGCCGAGAGCAGGAGGGTGTCCTTCAAGGGCGTCTCGCTGACGCTCCCCAAAGGCTGGCGGATGACCACCGACGGCGACGATCGGGCCTGCGTGGAGTCTCCCCGGTCAGGGGGAGCCGACGGTCCCTGGGACTTCTTCTGCCGCCCCGATTCCATGGCCGTCGAGCTCACGTCGACGAAGGACGACTGGCCGGGCTTCGGCATCGAGGATTCCGAATTCGGCTTCATGTGGGGGCAGCACGTGCCCTGCCTGACGGGAGGGGGCGTGCTCCGCGATCCGTACGGATCGGTTTCGGAGGACGAGGGAGAGGCGGGGCTGTACTACGGCATCGATCCCTATGCCTCGCGGCTCGTCCACTCCGGGCTGGCGAAGATGCGCGACGGCAGGAAGGCGTACTACCGGGAGTGGCAGGTCGCCTGCGAGGTCAACCTCACGTACACGATGATGATCTGGTATCTCCCGCAGTCGAAGGTCGCCTTCTACGTGCTGAGCGCGCATCCGGAGGACCGGAAGGGGTTCAGGCAGATCATCGCTTCGGCTGACCTCCGGGGTTATAAGCATGCGGCTAAACTGTGAACGCCGTACACGTAAATCTTGACGGCGTGAGCCGGGGACGATGAGGAGGCCGATGATGGCGGGGGACGAGGCGACCGTCACCGCGGCCGATATCGCCAGAATGGTCGGCGTCGGCCGTGCGGCCGTGAGCAACTGGCGAAAGCGATACGAGGACTTCCCGGCACCGGTCGGCGGCACCGCGACCAGCCCCACCTTCTCGCTCAAGGCCGTTGAGGAGTGGCTTCTCCACCAGGGCAAGGTCGAGGAGGTGCCGCTCAGGGAACGCGCCTGGCAGCAGATCAGGAACGCCGCCGACGACCTGCACCTGGGAGCGGTGGTCGCCGAGGCCACCGAGCTCCTGCTGGGCCAGGGGGAACGCCGTCTCGTCGCCGCTCCCGCCTGGCGGCTGCTGCAGGAGCTCGCCGAGGAGCAGGGGAGCGCCGAGGCGGCCCGGTTCCTTCTCGACCGTTACGCCGACGTCCACTCCCGCCGCCTGTTCGAGACGCCGCCGGAGATCGCGCAGTTCATGGCGAGGCTGGCCGGCCCGGACGTCCGATCCGTCCTCGACCCCGCGTGCGGTCTCGGGACACTCCTCACCACGATCCGCCATCTGGACCACGCGTACGGTCAGGAGGCGGACGACACCGTCGCACGCCTCGCCCGGACACGGCTGGCTCTGGCGCAGATCGAGGGATCGGTGGGGACCGGTGACTCCCTGCGCTGCGACTCCTGGCCCGATCTCACTGTCGATGCCGTGCTGTGCCACCCGCCGTTCAACGAACGCAACTGGGGCTACGACGACCTGGCCAGTGACCCCCGCTGGGAGTACGGGCTGCCGCCCAAGGCCGAATCAGAGCTCGCATGGGCGCAACACGCCCTGTCACACCTGAAACCCGGCGGCATCGCCGTCATGCTGATGCCCGCAGTGGCCGCCAACCGCCGGTCAGGCCGGCGGATCAGGAGCAACCTCCTCCGGCAGGGAACGCTGCAGGCGGTCATCGGCCTGCCGTCGCGGATGGGCGTGGGCACGGGCCTACCTCTGCACCTGTGGGTCCTCCGCAAGCCGGCCGAGGGCGACCCGGTCCCGTCCCACGTTCTCATGGCCGAGGCCGAGCCGGAGACCTTCGGCGAGATCGCCGATCGCTGGCGGGAGTTCCGTTCCGCTCCCGGCCAACGGGCGGAACAAGCAGGGCCGGTGTGTGCCGTCCCCGTCATCGAGTTGATGGACGAGAACGTCGACCTCACCCCCGGCCGGCATGTGAGTGTGGAAGACCAGGCGCCGGCGCAGCAGTTTCCGGCGGTCCGCGAGCAGTTGCTCAAACGTCTGGAGCGGTTGACCACGATGGTCCCCGAGGCCGTTCCCGCTCCGGCCAAGACGATGCCCTCGGTCGACCTCGCCGAGATGGAGCGGGCCGGGGCGATCAAGGTGTTCAGCTCGGGACGGTTCGACATATCCGGATCGGGCGACATCGTCATCACCGATCAGGACCTTTTCTCCGGCACCACACCACAGTCCCGCACCCAGCCGGACGATCGCATCGTCACAGAACCGGGTGACGTCGTCGTAGCCGCCAGAGCAGGCGAGTTCGCGGTGAGAGTCGTCACGGAGAAGGGCATCGTGCTCGGCCCGCGGCTGACCCTCCTACGGCCCGACCCCCAACGGATCGACGGGTACTTCCTCGCGGGCTTCCTGAAGGCGACCTCTGCCGGGCCGGGCAGCGGCTCCCAATCGAGCATCAGCCGATTCGACCCGCGCCGCGTGGTGGTGCCGCGCATGCCCATTGAGGAGCAGCGACGGTACGGCGAGGCCTTCCGGAAGGTCTTCGAGTTCGAAGACGAGCTCCGGAACCTCGACATCGCCGGCCGCGCCACCGCCGCCGCCATCGTCAAAGGCTTCGGCACCGGCGAGCTCACTCCTCCGGCCTGAGAATCTCGTCCTATCTCAGACGGTGCGATCGGCGCGGCCGCCGCGAAAGACGATGTCGGCCGTCCACGCCTTTTTCCCTGGCCCTCCCTGGCAGGCTTTGTTGTAGCAGCGCCAATACCAATTCCCGTTGCTACGGCGACGCAGATCGATTTGCCGCTGCCGGCAGCGACCGCAGCGAGGCGGCCGGCTGAAGTCCTCCGCGTGCTCGTGCTGCAGGATCTTGCGGGCGAAGTGGCCACCGCGCATGGTCACCATCACTTCCCGTGTCCGGTGCTGGGAGAGCACGTTGAGGCTGCCCAGCATGACGAGGCGCTCGTCGATGACGACGATCTTCTGGTGCATGTCGTTGACCTCGATGACAGCCGGGACGATCGAGCGGAGTTCTGCCAGGCAATCGGCGAATCTCTCCTTCTGCTGCAAGGAGTCGCTGGGATCCCGGACGAAGACCGTGACGCGGACGCCCCGGGCCACCGCCTCCTTCAGCGCGGGGAGGATGGCCCTGACCCGCCTGGCCACCCAGGGGGACCACAGCCAGACGGAGTGGCGTGCTTCGGCGAGGCGGGCGGTGAAGGTCTCATAGAACGAGCGCTCGTCGTCGACGGCGGTGATCTCCACGTGGCGTCCGAGGACGTCGGCCAGCCGGGCGCCGAAGGGACCGAGGTCGGCGGCGACGTCGGCGGGTGGTGAGATCAGCTTCGTCGCCTCCAGCCGACGGATCTTCCGCTCCTGGTGTAAGGCGGCGAGGTGACCGAGTGCGGTTCCGGCGCGTGCATGAAAGAGTCGTTCGCCGCTTCCGATGACGTAAAGCCGGGTCCTGACGCGCGTGACGGCGACGTTGAACAGCCGCAACCCCTCGCGCTCCCAGCGCCCGGCGCCAGGGCGTGCGGATGCGTCGGCCATCCACATGCCCCCTCCGCGATGCCCTTCCACCGTGTCGAAGACGACGATGGGGAACTCCCGGCCCTGGAAGCGATGGGCCGTGCCGACCTCGACCAGCTGCCGATCAGCTTGCTCGATGTCGCGCAGCGCCTCCAGGGTGGCCTCTGCCTGCACGCCGTAGGGGGTGACGATTCCCGCAGTTTCGCCGTCGTCCTGATGAAGGTCGATGAGGGCACGGGAGAGCAGGATTCCCGCCGGCCACCAGCCGCTCTTGCGGCCCGTACGGTGGACCTGGGCCAGCTCGTGCAGGCCGTCCGTGTCGACGAAGACGATCTCCGGATCGTCGGCGGTGCGGGGCCGCACTCCGGCGCCCGCCTTGAGGACACCGCCGTAGGCGAGACGGTTGGCCAAGTCCATGACATGCGGACCGAAGCGGTGCTGGGTGTCCATGACCAGGCAGCCCTGGTGCTTCGCGGCGGCCTCCGGCGAGGCGACACGGCAGTGTTCGTAGACGTCGGGGACCAGCCAGCGCCGGATGTCGGGCCGATCGCTGTCTTTGATCGGATTCGGCAGCACCGCGCCGAGCTGCATGAAGTCGCCCAGCAGAACGGCGGAACCCGAGGCCTTGGCCGTGGCCAGGAGGACCTCCGGCAGTGTCGCGGCTCCGACCTCGTCGATCAGCACGACGTCGTAGGGGCCCGCGAGGACGGCCTTGGTGGTGCGGAATCTGGCAAGCGTCGTGGCCACCAGCCGCGCCGCTTTGATGATCTCTCCCTGGGCGTCACGGGCGAGCCGGTCGTACTCCTCCTGCAGCTCGCAGTGCCGTTTTTCCAGTTCGGTGCGGCGAGTGGCTTCCCGAGACGCCTTCCTGCGCAGTGTTTCGGCCTCCGCATGGTGAGTGGGCCATTCGTGCCGCTCGCACTCGGCCACCAGCTCTTCCGCGGCCCGAGACATCGCCTCGGCCTGCCGTAGGCTTTCGAGGCGCTCCAGCGTCGCCATTTGAGTCGTCTGCAGAACGCTGAGCTCGGCGGCCGCCCGGCGCGCGGAGTCCTCGCGGCGCGTGATCTCGTCAGGCCCGAACGGGATGCGGGCGACGACCTGCGCGAGCGCCGCTTCGGTGTCCTCGCGGAAGCGTTCCGCCGTACGGCGGGCCGTCGCAGCGTGGGAGCGCAGCTCATCTCGGAGGGACACCGCGCCCACGAGCGCGCGCTCGTGCTCCGCCAGCCTGCCCCGATCCCGCCATCTGACCTTCCCCGAAGGGCGCCGCAGCTTGCTGATCTCGCCTTCGATCCGCGCGCAGTCGCTTTCCGCGAGCAGGGCGCGGGCCTCGGCCTGTGTGGCGGCCTCCTCGACCTTCGCCACTTCCCGGCGTTTCTCCTCGACCCGCTGCCACTCGCGCCGCGCGGGGAGCGTCTCGGCGGCCGCCCGCTCGGCGGCTTCGCATCGCCGCTGCGCGTCCGCCACAGCCCGTGCGCCGTTCTCCGCGGCCCTTTCGCATGCGGTGAGAGCCTCCGCCAGGGACTCGGTGCCGAGGCCGGGCGTACGCAACCGGATGCGCGCCTTTTCGTATGCCGCGGCGTCGAAGCCGGTGAGCCGGGCATCGAGATGGCGCAACCGGTCTTCGTCGCGACGCATCTCCAGAAGCTGCTCCGCCACGGCCCGGCGTCGCTCTTCGACCTCGGCCAGCCGCGTGCGCACCATCAGAGGCAGGCAGACGTCCGGATCTTCGGCGACCTCTCGAAGCTGCGGCGGCCCCACCCGGACGACCTCGCCCGGCCGATGACGCTGCTGTGCCAGCACTCCCTTCAGGGCGTTGTCAACGGCGATGTTGGTGCTGGAGACCAGCAGGATCCGCTTGCCGGCCGTTATCAGGTCGCCGATCGCGGCCTGCAGCAGCCGCGTCTTCCCGGTCCCCGGCGGTCCCCAAACCAGCCAGACGCCCGCTCCGAGGCAGGCTCGGTATGCCAGTTGCTGGGCGGGCAAGAGCCCCGGGGGCGCCGGAGCCTCCGACAGCGTTCCGCCGATTTCGCCGCGGGCGAGCAGGTTGGCGAGGCCGCCGTCGGGGAGCCCGGCGATGCCGTCGCGCAACGCGGTGAGCAGGAAGTCCGGCGGGTGCCGCAGGATCCAGACGTGCGGGTCGGGCGGGGCGGCGAACTCTGCCACCCGTATCCGCAGCAAACGTCCTTCCACCGTCGCGTCCATGGCCCGAAAGCCGGCCTTGACGCTGTCCGGTGCCGCACCCGCCAGACATAACTCGGTCAGATGGTCGGCGCTCAGATCCGAACCCCGGATGTCGACCACGAAGATTCCGGGCTCGGCGGTGGACCGCGCGGCACCGACCCGCCGCCATTGCGGCGCTCGCCCGCCTCCTCCCTCCAACGCGATCCACTGGTCCAGTGCCGTGACCACCTCATCACGCCAGCCCAAGCGGCCCCTCCACGCCAACGACGCCCCCATGTGGCCGAACGCCTGTCCATCCGGCGACGTTTGCCCGGCAGCCGATGCTAAATCATGCGCTGAGGCGTCTGGATTTTGTCCTGATGTTTCGCATGGCATTCGGTCCGTCGTTATTGTTGGCGAACGGTCCTTGATTCGAAACTCGCACAATAGAGCGAATGCGTGATTCGGGAGAATTCGCGGTCGGCGACAGCGGGTGGCTGCCACCTCGTTCATGAGCGCAGTCGCCGCCTGGAGTTGCTCCCCGGCGCCGTTCGATCACACGCCGGGCACTCGTAGCGAAGGTCCGGCTGCCCCGCGCGGTCCTGCTCATAGCGGACGAGCATGCGCCGGCAGCGTCCGCAGTCGTCGCCGGGACGGCCGCTCCCGGGTGCCGATCCCGAGCGCCGCCGCTGCATGCGCCGTACGGCGTCGGCGAACGCGTGGTGCTCGGTCCGCAGCACGACACCGGTGCCGGGGCCAGTTGGGCGCTCGCCCATGGCACTCGGCTTCGGACTGGTCTGCCCGCGACGCTCGGGGCCGTGACGAGCGGGCTCTCGGGGTAGAAGGCCGTGCTGACGATGTGGCCGATGTGCTCGCGCATCCGATATTGCTCGGTGAGGGCGGCCAGGCGGGCGGGCATCCGGCCCCCGGACACGGCGCTCGTGATCCCCGCCTTCTCGAAAGGGCTGCGCCGCAGCCATTCCTGTGCGGCCGGGGTGTCCGCGACGGTGACCGGCGGCAGCTGGCGGAAGTCCCCGGCGATCACCGTGTGCCCGCGGCCGGCCCCGGCGACGAGCATGGCGAGGGCCGCGCTGGTCATGCTGGCCTCGTCGAGGACTGGTCTTGCCGGTGCCCGGTGGGCCCCACAACCACGTGAGCGTCGGCGCGAGGGCAAGCTCCACGGCGTTGCGCTGCCCGGCGTTGAGACCGTCCAGCTCTTCAACAGGCAGTCTTCCGTGTGCGGTCGAGACGCGGCCCCGCTCCGGTGACACAACGGCCAGCGCGGCGGCCGCGTCGAAGCCGGGGCCGCCGTGGGCCGGCTCGTCCAGTCGCTCGCTCTGGGCCGTCAGCAGCCACGACAGGTCCAGCCGCAGGGTGGCCTCCCGCGCCGTAGGAGCTCCCGGAGGCAGCGAGAGGGTGACGACGTTGCCGAAGACCGAGACCGCCTCGACCTCGATGGCGAGCTCCTTGACGATCAGAGTGGCCGGACTTCCCTCGGCCACGCCGAGCTCGCCCTGGGCCTCGTACCGCATCAGCACACGGCGGCCCGCCGCACCCGCCTCGCTGCCCCCGGACAAGGGCACGTCGCTCTGCGTCCGGCGGTTCGTCACGGTCTTCAATCCGTCGCGCAGTGCTCGGGCCGCTCCCGCGGCCACCTCGGCCCAGCCTGAGGGGACGGGCCCGACAGGTGGGACCGGCTCGACGGCGGGAAGATCGGCCGCCTCCGCCGGACGCCGCACGACCGCTGCCGCATGTCCCTCGAAGAGGTTCTGCCGGGGGGCTCCTGCCGCGGGGGTCCTTCGGCGACCGGTGCGGCCCGGCCCCGGGGCACCCACAGCTCGCCGTCGAGGTCGGCGATTCCGTGGGTGACGCAGGTCTCCCAGAGCAGGCCGAAATCGATGCGCCGCAGGCCCGCCTGCTGCACCGCCTGCAGCAGCGCGTCGCGTGGCACGGGACCGGACGCGAGCGCCTTCTGCACCACGGTGCCGAGCTTCGGCTCCCGGCGATCCGCCATGTGACTCCCATCGGCCGGCGTCGGGGGCTGTCATGTCTAGCGCATGTTCGGGGCCACTAGTAGATCACTTGTGAATTCGAGACACAATCCTATCTTGGTGTAGACAGGTATTGATGATCTGGCGTAGATTGCGGCGCGTGCTTCCGGGCGGGATCTTCCCGCAGTCGGCTTTGGACCGATCCTTCGGGCCATGATGCAGAAGCCGCATTACGGTGTCTTGGTGTAGCGGAGCACGGCGCAAGCTGGCAAGGGTCGTCGGCGAGGGGTGAACGGGTGACGAGCGCGACGTCGGAAAGACCGGCCATCGGCGAGCTGGTCGCGATACGCGGGCAGCGATGGGTGGTCGGGGAGGTCCAGCCCGGCGAGAGCAGCACGCTGGTGACCCTGCAGAGCGTCGAGGACGGACGGTATGGCGACACGCTGGAGGTCGTCTGGGAGATCGAGCCCGGCCGCCGCGTGCTGCCCAGCGGTTCGCTGCCCGACGTGACTCCCGACGGGTTCGACTCGCCCGAGCGGCTGGCCGCGTTCCTCGACGCCATCCGCTGGTCGGCCGTCACCAGCGCCGACGTCAAGACGCTGCAGGCGCCGTACCGGTCCGGAGTGGCCATCGAGGACTACCAGCTCGAACCGGTCTCCCGCGCCCTCGACGCGCCCCGCGTCAACCTGCTGCTCGCCGACGACGTGGGCCTCGGCAAGACCATCGAGGCTGGGCTCGTCGCCCAGGAGCTGCTGCTGCGCCACCGCGCCCGGACCGTGATGATCGTGTGCCCGGCCGGCCTCACGCTCAAGTGGAAGGACGAGATGGCCGAGAAGTTCGGCCTCGACTTCACGATCATCGACACCGAGCGCTGCGCGCAGGTCCGCCGTACGCACGGCAGCGCGGCCAACCCGTTCACGGTCTATCCGCTGAGCATCGTGAGCCTGCCCTGGCTGCGCGGCCAGAAGGCGCAGCGGCTGCTCGACGAGGTGCTCGACCCCGGCGCGATGGAGCGCCGCTTCGACCTGCTCATCCTCGACGAGGCCCACCACGTTGCGCCCGCCGCGCCCAAGCAGGTGTACGCCGTGGACTCCCAGCAGACCAAGCTCATCCGCCGCCTCGCCCCGCACTTCACCCACCGGTTGTTCCTGTCGGCGACCCCGCACAACGGCTATCAGGCGTCGTTCACCGCGCTGCTGGAGATCCTCGACGACCAGCGGTTCGCCCGCGGCGTCGACCCCGACCAGGCCGCCGTCAAGGAGACGGTCATCCGCCGGCTCAAGCGCCACATCGTCAACGCCGACGGCACCAAGCGGTTCGTCGACCGGGAGGCGAGCGCGATCCCGGTCCTCTACCCGCCCGACGAACGCCAGGTGCACGACCTGCTCAAGCGGTTCGCGCAGGTGCGCCGGGCCAGGCTCAACAAGAACGTCAAGGGCCGCAAGGCCGCCGACCTCGTGACGCTGCTGCTCAAGAAGCGCCTGTTCTCCAGCCCTGCCGCCTTCGCCCACACTCTCGACGTCTACCTCGACGGCGTACGCGAACCCGTCGAGGTCAGGCAGGACGACGACGCCGACGTCGAGGAGTGGATCGACGACTTCTGGGAGGAGACCGCCACTCTCGACGACGAGCCGCTCGCCGAGGCCGAAGACGACGCGCTGTCGCTGGCCGCGCCGCTGCAGGGCGTCGCAGGCGACGAGGAGATCGAGCTGCTCCAGCGCATGCGCGCCTGGGCCCGCGACTACGAGTCGTCGCCCGACACCAAGGCGCGCGAGCTCATCAATTACCTGCGGGCCGTCTGCCGCCCCGACGAGCACTGGTCGAACGAGCGGGTCGTGGTCTTCACCGAATATCGCGACACCCAGAAGTGGCTGGTCGACCTCCTGCGGCAGGAGGACCTCGGCGACGAGCACCTCGCCGTGCTGCACGGCGGCATGTCGGCCGATGAGCGGGAGCAGCTCCGGGTCGCGTTCCAGAAGGACCCGAGCGAGCATCCCGTACGCATCCTGGTCGCCACCGACGCCGCCAGTGAGGGCATCGACCTGCAGAACCACTGCCACCGGCTGGTGAACTACGACATCCCGTTCAACCCGAACAAGCTGGAGCAGCGGATCGGCCGCGTCGACCGCTGGGGCCAGAAGCGCACGCCCGACATCCGCCACTTCGTCGGCACCGGCTGGGACACGGCCGTCGACTCCTACGAGGCCGACCTGGAGTTCCTGTCGCGGGTGGCCAACAAGGTCGCGCAGATGGAAGAGGACCTTGGCTCGGTCAACGCGGTGCTCGCGCGGGCCGTGCAGCGGCGCATGCTCGGCGACATCGCCGACTACGACGTCGAGCAGGCCGGTGATCCGGCGAGCGCGGTCCCGGCCGAGACGAACGTCCGCGACCAGGTGCGCAAGCTCCGCGCCAACCTGGACGAGACCGTCGCCGAGCTGGGCATCACCCCGGCGAACGTCAAGCGGGTCGTCGACACCGCTCTGTCGCTGGCCCGGCAGCAGCCGCTCACACCGCATCTCGACGAGAAGCACCTCACCGAGGGCCTGTTCGATGTGCCGCCGCTGACCGGTTCATGGGAACGTGCGGGCGCCGGGCTGCTGGCCAAGACGACGCGCAAGGACGAGACACCGCGCCAGAGGCCGGTGACGTTCGACCCCGAGGCCACGCTCGACCCCGAGGGCCGGGTGCGCGACGACGTCGTGCTCGCCCACCTGGGGCACCCGCTGGTCGCCATGTCCACCCGGCTGCTGCGCGCCGCCGTCTCCAACGCCGAGATCGGCCTGCATCGCGTCACGGCCGTCGTCAGTGACGACCCCGCCCTGGAGACCACCCTGGCCGGGGCGTTCTCCCGGTTCGTGCTGGTCGGTGGTGACGGTGTGCGGCTGCACGAGGAGGTCCTGTATGCGGGCGGCTGGGTGCCGTCCGACAGCGGCCGGTTCCGCCGCCTGGAGAACCTGACCGTGCTCGGCGGCATCCTCGACCGTGCGCTCACGCAGGGAACCCCGGCCTCTGCCCCCGTACGGCACCGCCTGGCCGAGGCGTGGCCGCGGGTGGCCGGGCCGCTGCTGCAGTCGATCGACTGGCGCACCGAGCAGAAGCGCGGCCAGCTCGAACGCAAGCTCGCCCAGCGGATGGAGGCCGAGCAGGAGCGCGTCAAGGCCAACCTGAAGCGGTTCGAGGCCACCCTGCGGGCCAAGCTCGCCGAGGGCGACCAGGACGGCGACGCGCTGTTCAGCCGCCACGAGGCGGTGTCCAAGGAGGAGCGGGACCAATACCGCAGAGATCGCAGATCCTGGGAGGAACGCCTGGCCGGGCTCGGCCGTGAGCGTGACCGGGAGCTGGCGGAGATCGCGGCGCGCTACCGCGACCCCAGGCCGCATCGGTTCCCAGTGGCTGTGGTCTTCGTCGTGCCGAGGCGGGAGGCAGTCCGATGAGCAGATTCAGGAGCATAGTCAGCAAGGACGTCGACCACCAGGGGTGGCTCGCGCTGGTCGAGGTGAGCGGGCCGTTCCTCAGCCTCCCGGTGCTGCGCGCCACCTGGCCGGCCCTCGATGCGGTCGACAAGCAGCGGCGCGACAGGCTCCGCCTCGCCCACACCGCCTGGCAGCAGGGCGGCGACCGCCGCGACTGGATCGAGCACGTCCTGCGCGGCCTGCTGCGCTGGGACGATGCCGTCCACATCGGCGGACTGGATCACCTGGCGCTGGGCGTCCCCGAGCACGAGACCACGATCACGCCGTCGTTCGCGCTTGCCGTGCCGGGCCACCAGCCCAAGCCCGACACCGTACGGCTGCTCGGCATGATCACCAGCGGGCATCCGACGGCCCGCATGAAGCACGCCAAGTGGGCCGCCACCCCCGCCGACCGGATGGCGCAGCTGTGCCGTCACCACGGCGTGGAGCTGGGCCTGGTCACCGACGGCCGCTGGTGGACGCTGGTATGGGCCCCGCGCGGGGGTGTGACGACCACGGCCACCTTCGACGCGATCCCGTGGCCGGAGGCGGCCGAGCGCGACGTGCTGCGCGCGTTCGTCTCGCTGCTGGGCTTCGACCGGTTCTTCTCGTTCCCTGACTCCCAGCGGTTGCCGGCGCTGCTCAAGGCCAGCCTCGACAGCCAGGAGGACATCACCGAGGCCCTCGGCGTGCAGGTGCGCCAGGCCGTGGAGTTGCTCGTCGCCGCCATCGGCCGGGCCGGCGTGCCCGACGACGTCACCGCGCACGAGGTCTACCGCGGCTCGGTCTCGGTCATGATGCGCGTCGTCTTCCTGCTGTTCGCCGAGGAGCGCGGCCTGCTGCCGTCCGACAACAAGGTGTACGCCACGGCGTACTCGGCCGGGCGCCTCTGCGCCGAGCTGGAGCAGCGCGCCATCGAGGGCAGCGAGGAGGAGCTGGAGAACAGCCACGCCGCCTGGCACCGCCTGCTCGCGCTGTTCCGCGCCGTGCACAGCGGGGTCGAGCACCCGCGCCTGACCATGCACGCCCACGACGGGTCGCTGTTCGACCCCGACGCGTACGCCTGGATGCCGCTCACGATCGACGACCGCACGGTCATGCACATGCTGCGCGCCGTGCAGTACGTCGAGGTCGGCAGCGGCAAGAACCGCGAGCGCCGCACGCTCAGCTTCCGCATGCTCGACGTCGAGCAGATCGGCTACGTGTACGAGGGACTGCTGTCCTTCGACGGCTTCCGCGCCGCCGATGTGGTCGTCGGCCTGGTCGGCAAGCCCGGCCGGGAAGAGGAGGTCGAGCTCCACGACCTGGAGGCGCTGGCCCGAAACGCTTCCGGTGACCTCGCCGAGAAGCTGGCGGAGAAGTACAAGGACTCGGGCATCGGCAGCGTGGCCGCGCTGCGTAAGCGGCTCGCGCCGCTCGACGAGGCCGGCGCGCTGGAGGCCACCCGCAGGCTGCTCGCCGTCACCGGCGGCGACGCCGACCTGGCCAGGCGGCTGCTGCCGTTCGCCGGGCTGCTGCGCGACGACCTGCGCGGCCTGCCCGTGGTCATCCTGCCCGGCGCGCTGTACGTCACCGAGTCGGCCCTGCGCAAGAACACCGGCACCCACTACACGCCGAAGTTCCTGGCCGAAGACGTGGTCAAGAACGCGCTGGAGCCGCTGGTCTACTCGCCGGGACCGCTGCAGACGGCCGACCGCTCACAGTGGAAGCTGCGCAGCTCGGCCGAGATCGTGGGCGGGGACGGCCACCGCGGCCTGAAGATCGCCGACATCGCCATGGGCTCGGCGGCGTTCCTCGTGGCCGCCGCACGCTACCTGGGGGACCGGCTGGTCGAGGCGTGGTCGCAGGAGGGCCGCGAGGAAGCGGCGGCCTACCTGGAGACCGCCGAGGAGCGCACGGCCGACGCCGACGCGGACCCGGTTGTCATCGAGGCCCGGCGGCAGGTCATCGAACACTGCCTCTATGGCGTGGACATCAACCCGATGGCCGTCGAGATGGCCAAGCTGTCGCTGTGGCTGGTGTCGATGGACTCGTCGCGGCCGTTCACCTTCGTGGACGACCGTCTCGTGGTCGGCGACGCGCTGCTCGGCATCACGTCGCTGGAGCAGCTCGAATACATGCACCTCGTGCCGTCGCGCGGGCGCAAGCTGTTCAGCGACTCGGCGCTCGACTTCACGGCGGACGTGCAGCGCATGGTGCGCGGCACCGCCGACAAGCGGCGGCGCCTCGTCGACATCTCTGTGGAGGAGAACGGGATCGACGCGCTGAACAAGAAGCGCAGCATCCTGTTCGAGATCGACAGCGAGACCCGCCAGCACCGGCTCTTCGCCGACCTGCTGGTCGGGGCATCGCTGAAGTACGCCGTGGAGCAGGGCAAGATCAGCGATCGTGACGCGGACCCCGAGGTCGGCAAGCTCCGCGGCTTCGACCGGGCGTCGTTGCAGGCGGCCCATCTCGCCAGTGCCGTCGTCCACGGTGAGCCCGGCAGTTGGCCGGCCGCCGAGGAAGCGCGGAAGGAATGGCTCGCCACCGACCAGGTCCCCGGCACCTTCGACCGCCGGCCGGTCCACTGGCCGCTGGTCTTCCCCGAGGTCTTCGAAGAGAAGCCCAGCGGCGGTTCCGCAGAGCCAGGCGAGACCCCGGACCGCTCGACCTCGGCAGGTGCCGGTTTCGACGCCATCATCGGCAACCCGCCCTTCCTCGGCGGCCAGCGGCTTACGGGGTCATTGGGTGTGGCCTACCGCGAATACATGGTCGATGCGATCGGCCGCGGTGCCCGCGGCAGCGCAGATCTAGTGGCCTACTTCGTGCTCCGCGCCCACGGCATCCTCAACGGATGCGGTCAGACGGGCTTGATCGCCACGAACACCCTTGCTCAGGGTGACACCCGAGAGGTCGGTCTCGATCAGCTTGTAGCCGAGGGCATAACCATTCGCCAGGCCATCAAGAGCAAGCCCTGGCCCTCCAGATCCGCCGTCTTGGAGTACTGCGCTATCTGGACCACTCGTGCTGCCATTAGTGATCAGGTTCAGCGAGTGGCGGACGGCGTTGCAGTTTCAGCCATCACGCCGTCGCTCGACCCTGAGTCCCGCGTATCGGGGAATCCGTATCGGTTATCCAGCAGTGCCAATACCTCATTTATTGGCTCCTACGTGCTCGGCCTGGGTTTCACAATGGAGTCGGAGGCTGCTGAGAGCATGATCGAGCGCGATCCGCGCAATAAGGACGTGCTCTTCCCCTACTTGAATGGGCAGGACCTCAACTCCCGACCGGACTGTTCCGGGAGTCGCTGGATCATCAACTTCCATGACTGGTCAGAGGAAAGTGCCAAGACCTACACCGAGCCGTACGACCAGGTACGCCGACTAGTGAAGCCTGAGCGGGACGGTAACAAGCGAGCAGCACGTCGTGAACGGTGGTGGCAATACGCAGAGCGTGCTCCCAACCTCTACGAAGCTATCAAGAAGCTTGACCGGGTCATTGTGATCACACTGGTGAGCAAGGTCGTGATGCCGGCGATGGTGTCGACCGGGCAAGTGTTCGCGCATAAGCTTGCTGTATTCGCGACGGATGACACAGGGATGCTATCGATGCTGTCGAGTGCGCTGCACTATTGGTGGACAGTTACGCGAAGCTCGACGATGAAGGCGGACATCAACTACTCGCCGTCAGATGCGTTTGAAACGTTGCCGCTGCCCGAGTTGACCGAGGAGATGCGGGATCTCGGCGACCGGCTCGACACGTACCGGCGGGAGCTCATGGTCGCTCGTCAGGCCGGCCTGACCGCGACGTACAACCTGGTCAACGATCCGGCCTGCCAGGACGAGGACATCGTCGAGCTGCGCCGCATCCACCGGGACATCGACACAGCGGTCTGCCGGGCCTACGGCTGGAACGACATGCTCGACAAGCTCGAGCACGGCTTCCATACGGTCGGCGGCCGGGAGACCCGCTACACGGTCGGCCCCTACGCACAGCGCGAGTTTGTGGACCGTCTTCTCGAACTCAACCACGCCCGCTACGCCGAGGAGGTCGCCAAGGGCCTGCACGACAAGAAGAAGCCCGCCAAGCCCAAGCCGGCCAAGCCCGCCCGCGCCTCCAAGGACGCCGAAGCCGCCCCGCCCGGCCTGTTCTGAACCGGTAGCGGCTCGCCTCGGGAGCGGTCATAGTTCGACTGACAGCCGATGCACTTCAGCCCGTTTGCTGAGCCCAGAGCGATTGCCTGACCAGCAGCGTCGGCGAGCAGGGAGACGTCCCCCTGCTCGCCGGACTCCGGAGAGGAGCGAGGCGTGCCAAACCTTCCCCAGGTGATCACCACGAGGGGTAGCGACCGTTACCACGCGAGCGAGGAATGCCCCATGTGGCTCGCGGGCCGGCTCGGCAGCGAAAGCCAGGGCAACCGCCTGCATAACGTCCTACAAATGTCCGAAGCGGAAGCCCGAGCCGACGGCTGGACTCCATGCCCCGGCTGCATGGGCACCGAACACATGTAAGCCCGCTGAAGCGGCCCGAGGCCGCCCCTCTCGGCCTACTGCGTGTCGGGAGTCACGCGGTTTCACTTACAGCAGGAAGTACTCTCCCTGATGCCGACTCCTGCGAGAGGAGATGTAGTGAGCCCGGGCTTACCGCTGGAATTGACGGGGACCCAGGCTTCGCGTTGTGTGACATCAGTTGCGGCACACGCTCAATTAGATGCTTGCCAAGCAACAGGGTGTCTTTAACGTACCGTCCCATCTCCATCTCGGCTCTGGCGGCGATGTCAGTGATGACATTAGAAAGCCGTTCACATGGTGAGGAGGCTCATGACATGGTGGCGAACCTGCTGAAGGACGTCGTCCTTCACCGTGCCGAAGAGACGGTTGTCGAAGTCTCGGTCTTCGGCGGTCCAGATACGATTCGCCCGAACAAATGACGGCGCCACTAAGCCGATAGTTTGCCAGTCGGTGATCGGCACGTCGTATGGTCCCATCATCGCGGCACGTTTGGCACTGGATGACACCATGGCGGCGAGAATCGTTCGGGTCGGCCCTGCGCCGGTGGCTGCAAGAATCAGGACAGGTCGTTTCTTATATGGCTGGGCTTCTGAGTGGCTGAAGGGGAACCACACCAGCCTTACTTCTCCGGGAGTCATAGGTTGTCGTACAGGGCGTCCTCGGGATTGTCCCAATCCTCAGTCCATAGCCGTGACACGTACGCCCTCACGTGCTCGTCGGTGCCGTCATCCTCATAGGACATATCGACTGCCAGCGGCGCGTTACTTGCGACTGTTGACCAAGGCCCTTCGATGATGTCCGGGGATCGCCGCCTGGCAGTGATTATCCGCCTGTGTGGCCGGGGTTGAGGGCGAGCAATGGGGTTTTCGTATTTGAACTCGCTCTTAGTTCCTGCTGAGATGAAGGTCGATGTTAGGGGGGTGGTCATGGAGTTAGCCCTCCTCAGTTTCAGATCGATCCTGGGCCATACGCTCGACTGCAGCGTCGTAGGTATCCGCAGTTGTCTGCAGCACCTGAATGAGTTCCTCCAGTCGAGCTCTGCTCATATGAAAACGGCCATGAATATCTACTTTGAGGCCTGTCGCCTTCAAGGTCTCGATCGCTCGCCGTTGCCCCTCAGTGTCCCTCGGGATGAGAGGTGGAGGGATGCTACCGAGTAGGAGGTAGATGCCGTCAGGGCCACCCTCCAGTGTCGGCGGACCTGGCTGCGCGACGAACTGGTTCACGTGCGTGATCGGCACGCCTGCAGCGTCGCTCCAGTCGACTACGATGGCGAAGTTCTCCACGACGGGGTTCTCCTCTGGCACGCCCTCAGTCTGACACCAGTGATGTGTCCCTGCTATAAAGCGCCCCCCGCGTACAGCTAAGGGTTGGACGATCGAGGTGGCGGTTCGGTTCACTGCTGCGGCACGGGCACGTCAACCTGCCCGTCGGGATAATCCAGTACAGCGGAGCCGCTGTAGCCAGAACTCCGTCTGCCGGCTCTCGATCTCCGCGAAGTTGTCCAGTATGAGGCTCGGTCTGCCGGGACGATGGCGGCGACACGGTGACCCTGGTTGGTGAGGTAAGCGATCGCATGCCTTGAATGGCAGCGGCAATGACGTCAGGGAGATGACCGTCGGCCTCATTCACCGGCACCTCGAACGCGTTGTGGGTCGCGGCTTGTGTGGGGGACACGAGTCGAAGAGTAACGGATTGCCTACTCACGGTCTCGACTTGTCCTGCAAAACTCGCCGTACGCGGAGTGATCGCTGGCTTACGTTGCCGGTGTGGTCAAGGCTGTGGTGTTCGACATTGGCGAGACATTGGTCCGCGATGACCGCTACTGGGGATCATGGGCGGACTGGCTCGGCGTCCCCCGTCATACGATGTCCGCTCTCGTGGGTGCGGTGACCGCACTCGGGCTGGACAACGCCGAAGCCATCCGCATGATCCGGCCCGGTATCGACCTTCAGGCGGCGTACCGGGAACGTGAGCACTCGGGTCGGGGTGAGTTTCTCGACGAGACCGACCTATATCCCGATGTTCGTGACAGCCTGCAGGCACTGCAACGCATGGGCTTGCGGGTTTGCGTCGCCGGGAACCAGACGGTTAAGGCGGGCAGTCTGCTACGCGGGCTGGGTCTTCCCGTGGACGCCATCGCCACCTCTGGAGAATGGGGAGTGGCCAAGCCGGACGCCGCGTTCTTCGATCGTGTTGTCAAGCTCGCCGGGGTCTCTCCTGGAGAGACGCTCTATGTCGGCGATCATCCGGTCAACGATGTGGTGCCGGCGAAGGAAGCAGGTCTTGCGAGCTGTCTGATCAGACGGGGACCGTGGGGGCTCCTCTGGGGCAACGATCCGGCCGTACCGGCTGATGTACGAATCGACGGTCTTGCCGACCTCCCAGCTCTGCTGTCCACATTCGGGCGGAGCGATGGTCGTGGCGCGGAGTCGTAACGACGGCCCGGGAGGTCGTATCGCCGCAGTCCGCACCGCGCGCCGGATGACGCAGGGCGAACTCGCACGGGCGGCCGATGTCTCTCGCAGCATGATCCGTAAGCTGGAGCAGGGGAGCCGGAACCCGAGCGACAACGTGCTCTACGCCATCGCGAGAGGAGGCGTACGCGTGGTGGCGCCGCCCTGCTAACCGGCCAGGCCCGATAACCAGGCTCCCACCCGCTCTCGTGACAAGCCAGGTTCGGGCCAGGAGCCCGCCGGGCCCATTCCTTCGGCCTCGGTCGCTCGTCAACCACGCGAACGGCGAGTTGCGAGCGCGGGAATCGCGTCGATCATCTCTTGGGGGAGGCTCTCCCAGTAGAGACCACGAGGTCGGCGAGGCGGTCCGCATTCGATGACTTCGTCGGGCGTCACGATGAAATCGACACGGAAATCATGCTCGGCCTCAGGCAGGTCTCCAGCGACGACCTGCAAGGAATGCACCGTCGTCACGATCGTCGTATCCGGGCCGATCAACCCGGCTTCGTGTAACAGCGCTACCTCGATGTCGGAGTAGCCGGCGCCCTTACCGAGCCGGACGCCTTGCCGGTTCACAGCGACGCTGCCGCACACGATCAGGTCAACCGGCCGCATCTCCTCTACGTCGACTCTGCGTGCCATGGTTGCGGCGATCTTGCTGGATGCAGCCTCGGTCGCGGGCACCGTCAGCGCTGCCGGGTCCAGGAGATAGAACGGCTGTGCCTCGGCCAGCTTGGGTACGGCCATGTAGACGAGCTTGCCTTCGGCCAGGGCCCGCGCCCGTACGGGAAGCTGCGCCTTGTCCGGGACGGCCTTGATAACCGCCGCCTCCCACCAGATCGATAGCTTCGCGAGCCGTTCGGCGGCGGCCTCGGCTCCGACGAATGCCGGGATGCGACCGCGAACACCGGGTGGGACGACGCGCTCCTGCTCCAAGAGTGCCCACACGCGCTCCCGGACCTCTTGCTTGGCCTGGTCTTTCACCATTGCGATCACCCTTCAGGCAGCGACGAGCGCAAACAACCGGTCGAACACATCTCGAACAATCGGCATTTCCCGCCATGGCTGAAGCTCGCGGCCCGCGCTGAACACGACGTTCAGCCCACCGCCACCCCGTGTCGTTTCTATGAGGTCGATGGCGGCGTGGAGCGACGCCGCTGCCATTTCAAGGTCCCCTTGTCGAAGGCGAGCAAGAGCCAGGTTGCCGAGCACGATCGCTTGGGATTTCGGACGATCCTGGAGGGACTGAGCAGCGCTTTCGAGCATCGATTCCGCTCGCTTGGCGTCGTTGAGGAGCAGGTAGCACGAGCCGGCGAGCCGGCCATGCTGGGCAGGTGAGAACATCTCGATCGCTGCGTCTACCGGGCTGATCTGCTCGAAGCACGTCTCGGATTCACCCAAAGCGTGTTCGCAGTCCGATCGCCGTCCAAGCATCGCGTATGCCTCGGCGACGTGGAGCAGTCCAAGACCCCGCAGCACCAGGCTGCTGTGCGCGGCGCGGTCGGCTGCCTGCAAGGCCAGGTCGAGCGCGACTTGCGGTTTCTTCTCCGTGTAGAGCGAGACGAAGCTCATACGCAGGAGCGCATGCCCTTCGGCGGCCCCATCCCGAATCTGCCTCGCTGCCGCTATTGCCTGAGCAAGGTAAGCGCGGGTGGTCGCGTGATCGCGTCGTTGGGAGGTATCCCAGACGAGTTGCCCCATAAGCGTCGCGGCTTCAACTTCCACCGTGCATAGCTCGCGCTGTACGAGGCTGGAAGAGGCGTGCGTTCGGAGGAAGGCCACCTGACCGAAGTACCGCGCGGCCTCCACCAGCAATGATGCTGCCGAGACGTTGTCGTACCGCGCAGCCAGGGCGTGAACCCGCTCGCGTACGTGTGCGACCGCAACCAGATCGACGCTACCCGGACGCTCCATCACATAGTTCAGCCGCTCGTCGGCCGATGCTCTGTATTCGTCGGGCAGACTCTCCCGTGCTTCGTTGCCGGGCGATATTCGCTCGCCAAAGAGGTCTTCCTCGCTCACCGCGAAGGCTCGCGTGTACAGCAGCCGGTAGGGATCGCGCGGCTGGTTGTGACCAGCTTCGTACGCCTTGATCCGGCGAACGATCGTCTCCCGGCAGGGAAGGCCCTTGCGCGTCTCGTCGTCAGCGGCCTCGACGAGACGGCGGGCCATCTCCTTCTGACTCCACAGCCGGCTGCGCCGCTCGGCGCGTAGCCGTACGGCCCATGGGGGGAGTTCGGCGTCCACTGCGTGCACCTTTTTCGTCAGACCGGGGGCGTCCTGACCGCCCTTAGTGTCCCCTACCAACATCTGTGATGGAGAGATTACGCACTGTTGTACTTGGAGGTGACGACGCGAACAAGCGGGGTCCGCAGGCGTTGCGACCGCCGTGCGGACCCCTTGATCAGGATGGTGGTCCTGACCCATGACACAGAGTAGGACTGTCGCCGCCGCCCGTCCGGTGTTCGCCGGGTGGCGGATCATGCGGAGCGACGCCGGGCGGCTGTGGGCGACCCGCGAGCGGCCGTTCCCCGCGGCCGTGGAGGAGGCGGGCGCGCACCGGACGGTCGACGCCGACGACCTGGTGGAGCTGTGCCAGGCGATCGCCGTACAAGAGGGCATCGCCGAAGGGACGGCGCGGTGACCGCGTCTGCTGCGGTGTTCGGCGTCGCCGCCACGGAAGAGGGCGACGACGCGGACTGTCCGGGTGTGTCGCCGCATCCGGCCGTGCCGCGCCCCGGCCGCACGAAGCTGTGGTGGATCGAGGAGAGCCTCGGTCGCGGCCGGGTCGTCGCCCACACCTGCGCCTGCCAGATGACCTCCTACGAACTGGTCCGCTGCGGCGGCCTCTACCAGTTCCGCCGCCACGCCCTCGCTCGTCACGACGTGCCGCCGGTGTCCTGGACGGCCCGCTGGTGGCGGCGCGAAGAGGCGTACGCGTGGTGGCGCCGCCTGCTGGCCGGCCAGGCCCGATAAAGGCTCCCCGCCGAGCAGGCGGGGTCCGGGCGGCCTGCCGCACACCTGAGGGGGTTTGGCGGCAGGCCGTCCGCTGCACGGAACCCGCCGCACGGGGCGGGACGGATCGACAAGGAAGAAGGGATGAGATGACCGACCTGTACGAGCGTGACCTGGCGGGGGCGCGGTTCCGCCGGCTGTGCGGTGGCAACCAGCAGGAGGAGGAGCAGGAGACCTGCGTCGAGATCGCCCCGATCCCCGGCGCGGCGGACGCCTTCGCCCTGCGTGACAGCAAGAACCCCAACGCCGGGACGCTCCGCTTCACCGGCGACGAACTCCGCGCCGCCGGGATGACCGCCCTCCTGTAGCCCTACGAGGCCGGGTGCGGCCCCTGCCCGGTGATAGCAGGCAGGGACCGCACCCCACTGTAACGACCACGTCCGAGAGGCCGCATGCATCTGCACTGCTACTCCTGGACGGGCATCGGCGACGACCGCCGCAACGAGGCCGAACGCCGCCCGCCCCCGCCGTCCGGCGACCCCGGGCCGTTCCTGGCCTCACCGCTACCGCCGATGCGTCCGTGCGACTGGCTGCTGAAACCACGCAGCCGCATCGACGCCTCGCCAGGGTCGGTGGGGGAGGCACTGGAGTGGCTGACCGGGCGCTACCGCGCGGCCGAGCCGCAGTTCCTGCGGCCGGAGGACGAGGTGCGCATCGGGCTCGGCCTACGGCTGGAGAACGCGGGGGAGGCCCTGGCCGCCGGACTGGACGTGCAATGGGGCATCTGGCTACGCGGCGGCCGGTTCGTCACCTGCGCCGTCATCTGCTGCTCCCCGAACCGCGACGCCGCCCACCGCTGCCCCGCCACCTGAACCGCCCTCCCGGCCGGTCTCCGGTCATGGCCGGCGTTTCGGGTCGCCGTCGTTCGTGGTCGGCGGGCGCAAGCTCTCTGCAAATCGGCAGGTAGGGCAGGACTATCTGATTCTCTTCTGGTCAGAAAAGCGGAAACGGGCAAAAGAGGACGCTGTCCTATTTGTGTATGCGGCGGCTGTAGCCGCGTTGATACTTCACGCGTGTCAATCTCTACCGCAGGCCATGCGATCACTGTTGCATGGGCAATCCCTGGGGCATAGGATGCCTGCGACAGGTCGAGTGACAGCAATAAATCCGCGATATGCGGATGCTTCCCGCCTACTTTCAGTGGCCTCCACGGTTGATGCTTGCCCGTTCTGTCATCCCGTGCGACACTCGGGGCAACCCGTATCGGCGGAAAAGAGGTATGTCGTGTCTCGTCCATGGGAAGCCGACGCTACGGCGGAGCTTCGGAGACGTCTCGGCAAATCCGCGCTCGAACTGGGTGAAACAACCGGCAGCCCGTCGTGTCCTGACATCTGGGAGCTGTCCAACGGAGATATCGCCATAATCGGCCGGGATCTCACCCATGCCTATGCTGACCGGCTCCCATCGGGCGTGAGCGTCGGCGACGACGAGCGCCTGGTCGTCATTCCCCGCACCATGATCGTCGCCGCCAAGCCGGATATTCCAGATGCTTAGGAATGTGGCCGAGGCGGAGGCCGTCACGCTGACCTCGGAAGAGTACCTCTCCGACTTCTGGCCGTACTTCCAAAGATTGCAGGATGTCTTTTGGAAGCTGGAGACCTATCAGAGTTTCCGGGAGCCGGACGACTCCAGCTGGCGGGCGTTCGACTCGGGGGACTGGAACCAAGCCATACGTCTCATCGACGAACGTCGCGAAGAGATCCAGGAACCTGTAAAACAGGTGCATGGATTTGAAATGCGGCGAGTGCGTATCGTCGAAAAACCTTTCACTCCGTATATCCAGTGGGAACTCTATTACATTCGTCATCGGGCGCAGGCCGGTGAAGATATCAGGGTCCTCGACTCGGATCTCCTGCCGGCTCACGGGTTCACCTACCGCTTGCCTGAGCTGGTGATATTGGATTCGTTGGTGATGTACGAGGTCCTCTACACACCGGACGGCACGCTCACGGGAGCAAGGAAGATCGTAGACAGAGCTTTGATCGAGTCTTGCCGACGCGACGTGGAGAGCTTGTTCATCGTGGGTCGGGATCTGCTTCCCTATCTGAACGAGGAACGCGCGGTTCTTCCTCCGCCTCTGCAACAGTCCGGCACTCCCATCGCCTGATCCAAATGAATCAGCGACGTCCGATCACCCGCATGGCCGGTGCCATCGGTCGTCGCTTCGTCATCAGCACAATCCTCTTCGCGTCCATTGCTCTCATCTCCGTTCTCGTCATCTCCTCGCCACTGTTTCTCGACTCGCTGAAAGCCAAGCGTGACGACTGGTTGCTGTTGAGCAACATAGGGCAGACCTATGGAGTGGCGTCCGCACTCTTGTCGGTATTCGCCCTGATCGGTGTGTCGTTCTCTTTGATTCTGCAGGCGAGAGAGACCAAGGCCACTCGTGAACAGGCCTTGCGAGCGCTGCACGGCGACCTGATGAGAATGGCGATGGACGACCCGCTTTATCGTGCATGTTGGGGGCCCTTCTTCTCCGCGGATGAGGAGGACGGTCAAAAGGCGCACATGTATGTCAATATGATTTTCAATCACTGGTTGCTCATGTGGGAGCTGCGGGCAATCACCGAAACGCATCTGCGGGAGATTTCTCGCACGGTCCTCGAAGGGCCGATCGGTCGAAGGTTCTGGCAAGACGTCAGAGCGTTGCGCATGTCGAGCTCGGGCACGCGTCGGGAGCGCCGTTTCAACCGGATCATTGACGCCGAATACCAAGAAGTCGTTCGCCTGTACCCGATCGCCCCTGTCTGGGAGCCGCCCGGCAGCGCCGATCCGCTTCCTCATGCGAAGGCGAACATCGCAAGGGGCTTCGTAAGTGAGGCCAATTTGACGCGATTGCTCGCCGTGCTGGGTGTCGTGCTCGTCATCGACATCCTGCGCAAGATGGCAGCATCCCTGTCCCGGCAGCGGCGCACGTGAACTCGCCCCTCATTGCGCAAACGCCTCACGGCGTCTGCGCAATGAAACGTGCGGAGCACGTACGTCACCACCATTGCCGACGGACTGTGGCCCCGAGTCGGTTCCTTCGCTCGACGGGCTCGCCACTCAGGGCTGCCAGGCGTCCTCGTAGTCGTCGTGCCAGTCGTACGCCGAAGCCTCCAGCTTGAGCAGGTGCTCCGCCTGGAGGTGCTCCTCGACCGTCAGGTAGAGGCCGTGGACGACCACGGACTCCAGAAAATCCACGCGGTCCCGTTTCGCGGCCAGATCCCGCTCTGCCTTGTGGACGCCGGGCTCCCCGTCGTCCGCAGCGCTGTCTGCCTGGTCGAAACCCTCCGCGATGCGGGCGCGCAAGAACGCGATCAACCCCTCGAACGCGGCTCCCGCCTCGTGTGCGCGAGCCCTGCATGCGTCGGCCATGATCCCCTGGCAGGGGGAGGCCAGGGTGGGCGCGTCCGTGCTCGCGAGGTCCGTCCAGGGGAGCCGTCTCCGGAGCGCTTCCCCGTCGATCGGTCCTTTCCCGCCGGCGGCAAGGACGGCCCCGAGAAGCTCTGCCGCGAGCAGGGGGCGGGCGCGGACGAGCCCCAGGAGCGCTCCGCGGTCGATCGCTGTCATGGCCAGGAGGTTACAGCCGGTAATCGAGTGTGCATCGAGGGGCGACAACCTGCTCGGGATCGTTGTCTTCCTTCTCGGTAGAAGGAGTCTCGACCAGCGATCGAGGGCAACCTTACGATCCGGCCACGCGTCATGCAGATGTTTACCAAGAGCAACTAACGTTGCGCCAAAGATCAGGCGAGGGAAGGACACCCCCACGTGTTCGATCGGCAGGAGAAGCTGTTCGCCGCAGGAGCCGACCAGGGCGACCTGTTCGGCCTGGGAGACGAGACGGCGGCGAAGCCCGCAGAAGAGGCGCGACGTCCGCTCGACCTGCCGCAGGACTTCCCGCCGGTCACGTCGTTCGAGGTCAGGGACGCCTTCCAGCAGTTGGTCGAGCGTGACCTGCTCGGGCCGTACGACGGCGACTTCGAGGAGCTGCCGCCGCGGTCGATCGGCCCGCGCGAGCGCTACCTGGTCGGCATGCTCGGCCCCAAGCCGTCGCCCAAGCGGGTCGCCGAAGACGCCGACGAGCTGCCGGACATCGAGATCGGTGCCGAGGGTGACGGGGCCGAGGGCGAGTTGCCCGACGTGCTGACGCCGCAGAACCTCGGGCGTCTGTGGGCGTCGTCCATGGGCATGTCGTTCGCGGTGCCCGCCGACCTCGACGCGCTCGCGGTGACCGCCCGCTGGGGTCAGTACGTCAAGGCCGAGACCCAGATCGAGGGCGCCAACGGCAAGTCGCGGACCGAACGCATCTGGGGGCGCAGGCCGGTCGAGCACCGCATGACGATTCGGCTCGACGAGCCCACCCAGAAGATCCCTCTCACAATGGAACGTGCCGACGAGCCCGGCGTCCTGCTCGCGGTCGCCGTACGGCCCCGGCCCGACCACCGGCGCGTCGTCGAGATGACGCTGGTCAACCAGCAGATCGAGCCGGACACGAGCGCCGACACCGCGTGGCTGTTCCAGCCCGAGCTCGTCGCCGCCGCTCCGTCGGACGGACCCGCGGACGTCTTCCTCCCGATCGACGACCCTCTCGACGGCGGCCGGGAGGACGGCGATCAGGAGGATCTGGAGGACAAGCACCTGCGACTGCTCTACCGGAACGAGCGCAGGTATGCCGTCGGCCGGAACGTCGCCGTACACGCGACAGTCGCCCCTGGCGAGCGGCGGGCGACGGAGCTGCGCACCACCTGGCTGCCGTGCCACGACGTGCCCGCGACGGTCGCCCCGGTGGGGCAGGGCACGCCCCTCGCCGGTGTGGAGCTGTCGATGGACGCCCTCGCGGACGCATCGCCCGAGGAGCTCGCCGCCGGGCTGACGCCGCTCGCGGACGGTTACACGGCCTGGCTCGATAAGCAATACCTCAAGATCCCCGAGCTGCCCGAGCCGCTGCGCGAGGCCGCCGAGGTCGCCGTCCTGAAGGCGAGGCGGGCCGCCGACCGCATCCGTGCCGGGATCGCGCTGCTCACGCAGGCCACGACCGACGGGCACGGACAGGCGCTGGCGGCGTTCAAGTTCGCCAACGAGGCGATGGCGCTGCAGCGGCGCCGTACGGCGATGGCGAAGCTCCGCGACGAACAAGGGCTGAGCTACGAGCAGGCCATGGCGGAGGTGGACGCACAGGGTGCGAAGGCGGCGTCGTGGCGGCCGTTCCAGCTCGCGTTCATGCTGCTCAACCTGCCCTCGCTGACCGATCCCGCGCACCCGGAGCGGGCCGCCGGCCACACGGCCACCGTCGACCTGCTCTTCTTCCCGACCGGCGGCGGCAAGACCGAGGCGTATCTTGGCCTCACGGCGTACACGTTCGCGATCCGGCGGCTGCAGAAGGTCGTCGGGTCCGGGACGGAGGCGCGCAGCGGCCTGGACGGCGTGGCGGTGCTGATGCGTTACACGCTGCGCCTGCTCACCGCGCAGCAGTTCCAGCGAGCCGCCGCGCTGGTGTGCGCCTGTGAGGTGTTGCGGCGCGATGACCCGGCGACGTGGGGCGAGGAGCCGTTCCGCATCGGCCTGTGGGTGGGAAGCGCGGTCTCGCCGAACTGGTTCGGCCCGGCCAGGGACCAGATCCAGGAGGCCAGGGAGTCCAGCCGCGAGACCAACGTTCTGCAGACGCTGTCGTGCCCCTGGTGCGGCGAGAAGCTGGCCTCGGACGTCAACCTCGACCTCGACGAGGACCGTCGGCGCGTGCTGCTCTACTGCGGGCGCGGCAGCGAGGGCGACGCCGAACCGTGCCCGTTCTCCCGGCTGGGGGAGAACCGCATGCTGCGGGCCCTGCCGTCCGTCACGAGTGATGACGAGGCGTACGCGCGGCGGGAGGGCCTGCCGATCCTCACCGTGGACGAGGAGATCTACCGGCTGACGCCCAGCCTGGTCATCGCGACCGTCGACAAGCTGGCGCAGCTTCCGTGGCGCGGCTTCGCCGGGCACCTGTTCGGCCGGGTGAGCCGGCGTTGCCCCCGGCACGGCTACCGGCACGACGACATGGACGACCAGATCGGCTGCGGTGGCAGGCACAACGCCAAGGGCAGGCTGCCCAAGGTCGAGAGCCGCCCCGTCGTCCGGCTCCGGCCGCCGGACCTGATCATCCAGGACGAGCTGCACCTCATCTCGGGCGCGCTCGGCACCGTGGTCGGCCTGTTCGAGGCGGCCGTGGACGAGCTGTGCACGTGGACCGTCGACGGCAGGCCGACAGGGCCGAAGATCATCGCGTCGACCGCGACGACCAAGCGGGCCGGCGCGCAGGTGCTCGGCGTCTTCGGCCGGGACGACCTCGCCGTGTTCCCGCCGCAGGTGATCGACGTCGCCGACACGTTCTTCTCCCGGCAGGTCCCGGTCACCCCGGAGAACCCCGGGCGGCGTTACCTCGGCGTGTGCGCGCACGGCGTGCGCCTCAAGCAGGCAGAGATCCGGCTCGCCGAGATCCTGCTGCTGGCCGGGCAGACGCTCTTCGACCGGTACGGCGAGCCCGCCGATCCGTACATGACGCTCGTCGGCTATTTCAACGCCACCCGTGAGCTGGCGGGCATGCGCCGTTACCTGGACGACGACGTCACCACCAGAATCCGCATGCACGGCAGGCGCAAGAAGCTGTCCAACCGGCTGCCGGGCCGTACGGACCTGCTGAACATCGTCGAGCTCACCTCGCGCATCTCCTCGGGCGACATCAGCGAGGTGCTGAAGCAGCTGGAGATCGGCTTCGACCAAGAGCTGGACACCTCGCGCCGCAGACGGGAGTGCCGCGAGGAGATCGCCGAGGTCATGAGGGAGAGGGACGAGTCCAAGCGCAGGCGAGCGCATCCGCTCGCCGATCGCTACCGGACGCTGCGGAGCCTGCGGTCCGCGCAGCCGCCCGTCGACGTCGTGCTCGCCACGTCGATGCTGCAGGTCGGCGTCGACGTGTCCCGGTTCGGGCTCATGGTAATGACCGGCCAGCCGAAGAACACGGCCGAGTACATCCAGGCGTCCTCGCGGGTCGGCCGAGACGCCGCGCGCCCCGGGCTGGTGATCACGCTCTACAACTGGTCGCGCCCGCGTGACCTCGCGCATTACGAGGACTTCGAGCATTACCATGCCACGTTCTACCGCCAGGTGGAGGCGTTGTCGGTCACGCCGTACACGGCGCGGGCGCTGGACCGCGGCACGACCGCCGCGTTCGTCGCCGCCGTACGCAACGTCGAGGAGGCGCACTCGCGCAACCGCGACGCGGAGGACGTGGATCTCAACGGCGATGTCGTGACGCGCTTCGTCGAGCGCTTCCTCACCAGGGCCGAGGTTGCGGGCAGCCCTCGCGGCAGGCAGGCCCTGGACGAGCGGCTGAGGATGCTGACGGACCTGTGGAACGCGGCGAAGCAGGGCTCGGCCCGGCTCGGCTACGAGCGCAAGAAGGGCAACGCGAAGGAGATCGTCGACGGCCTGCTCAATCGGGCGGGCAACGGCCGCTGGGACGCCCGTACGGTCGGCAACTCGATGCGGGAGACGGAAAACGAGATCAACCTGCTCCTGCCTGGGAACGACGAGATCTTCCTCGCGCCGTTGGGCGCACCGGAATGGGGCTTCCCCGGCAGCGCCGGGGAGACCGACGATGAGCCGGTGGGCGACGAGATGGGCGTGATCACCCTGGACGGAAGGGGCAAGTGATGGCCGCGTACTCCACCTATCGGCGCCGGGTCGGCGCGGTGCGGCCCAGCCACCTGATGTTCACCTCGGGGGTCGGCTCGCTCGTCGACCTGCCGAACTTCTCGGTGCTGGTGAAGGGTCTCGACGACTGGCAATACAGGGCACCCGAGGACCCGGAGAACAACCCCGCGCTCATCACCGAGCCCCGGCTCCTGGCGGCCGTGCAGTCGCTGCTCAGCAAGACCGTGCGTGAACTGCGCCCCGCGCCCTGGATGCCGGGCACCGACACGAACCCCAACGGTGAGGCGGCCAGGACCGGTGTGCCGGTCGTGCCGTTCCCGGGCTGGATGCGCTGCACCGCGTGCAACCTGCTGGCGCGCGTCGACTCCCGGGCGTTCGGCTTCGAGAACGACAAGCCGAGCAAGCCGCACGAGGCGAGGTTCTTCCACGAGTGCGGCAAGGGCAACAAGAAGCGTCTCGTCGTCGGCGCTCGGTTCGTGCTGGCCTGCACCGACGGGCACCTGGACGACTTCCCCTACCTGGAGTTCGTCCACGAGGGCCGGCCGTGTGAGAAGGCGGCCAAGCCGAACCTGCTGATGGAGGACCGCGGCGGCAACATCGGCGCGAACGTGCGCATCGTCTGTCAGCGCTGCGGCAGGGAGCGAAACATCCGGCAGGCGATGGGCAAGCGCGGCCGGGACCAGCTGCCGCAGTGCCGAGGCCGCCACCCCCATCTCGGCACGTTCACGCCCTGTCAGGAGCAGCCGTACGTGCTCGTCGTCGGCGCGTCGAACCAGTGGTTCGCGCAGACGCTGTCGGCCCTCGCCGTGCCGAAGACGGGAGGGAGCGAGCTCGACACGCAGGTGGCGAAGTTCTGGGCCAACCTGGAGAACCTTCCCGGCCCGCAGATGCTCCCGTTCATGCGAACGGTTCCGCCGTTCTCGTTCGAGTTCGAGAAATGGACGGACGAGGAGGTCTGGGCGGCCATCGAACGGCGCCGGGGGGAGCAGGCGGCAGGGCAGGACCAGGGGCCGGAGAGCTACCCCGACCTGCTCACTCCGGAGTGGGAGATCTTCTCCAGCCCTGTGCTGCCGCCGCCGAGTGACGACTTCACCGCCCACCGGGCCCCGGACGGGCCCGTTCCACCGCTGCTCAAGGGCTTCTACTCCGACGTCGTCCAGGTCGAGCGGCTGCGCGAGGTGCGGGCCATGATCGGCTTCACCCGGCTCGACGCTCCCGACCCGGAGGACCCGACGCTCGTCAAGCGGGTGCCGCTCTCCCGTTCCAAGCCGGCCTGGGTGCCGGCGAGCGAGGTCCGGGGCGAGGGCATCTTCCTGCGGCTGCCCGAGGACCTGCTGTCGCGGTGGGAGAAGCAGGTGGAGAAGTCCGAGGCCCTGCGGCTGCACAAGGAGGCGTACGGCCGCTTCCGCGAGTATCGCTACTCCGCCCGGACCGGCCAGCCGTTCGACGAGTCGACCAGATACGACTACTGGCCCCTCCCGCGCTACTACGTCCTGCATACGCTGTCACACCTGCTGATCCGTACGATCGCGCTCGAATGCGGCTACAACTCCGCGAGCCTCGCCGAGCGGATCTACGCGGGGACCACGGAGGACGACAAGCGCTCGGGGATCCTCATCTACACGGCCGTGCCGGACGCCGAGGGCACGCTCGGCGGCCTGGTGTCGCTCGCCCAGCCCGAGGAGCTGGTGCGGCTGACCAAGCGGGCGCTCACCGGGGCGATGAGCTGCTCGTCCGACCCGCTGTGCTCCGAACGGCTCCCGCGTACGCCGGAGGACTTCCTGCACGGCGCGGCCTGCCACGTGTGCCTGTTCGTCTCCGAAACCACATGCGAGCGCGGCAACCGGTTCCTCGACCGGCGGTTCGTGGTGCCGATCGACGACCCGGCCCTGGCGATCTATCCCGAGTTACCGTGACGAGCGCATTCGAGAAGGCGGCGGCCGACGCGGTGGAGCGCATCGGGCCGGTGCACCTGCGGACCCTGGCCGACCGGATCGCCGAGGGCGGTCCGGCGGCCGGGATCGTCGACGCGGTGCCGCTGCCGGACTTCCCCGACGCCGCCCGCCGGGTGCTGGCCGGCCTGGCGTCCGTACGGATGTCCGCGGGAGAGGCCGCCGTCTACCTGCGTGGAGTGGCCGCCGGTTATGAGCGGCACCGGGCCACGACCACGGTGGAATCGGTGTGGACCGGCCCGGCGACGCACGCCGTGCCCGTTCGCTCCACGGCGCAGGTGTTGGTCGACCTGGTGAACGAGGCGTCGTACGAACTGATCCTCATGACGTATTCGGCCGCGGCGTACGAGCCGCTGCTCAAGGCCCTGAGCGGGGCGGTCGGACGCGGTGTGACCGTGATGGTGGTGGTCGAGACGCTGCAGGGCGCGGGCTCGGCGCTGAACGGCCCGGAGCCCGCGCACGCGTTCGGCGGCGCCGAGGGCGTTCAGGTGTGGCACTGGCCGGTGGACGCGCGCACGGAGCAGGGGGCGAAGATGCATGCCAAGATCGCCGTGGCCGACCAGAGGGTGCTGCTGGTGTCGAGTGCGAACCTGACCCAGTCGGGGGTCACGAGGAACATCGAGGCCGGGCTGCTGGTGCGCGGCGGCACGGCACCACAGCGGGCCGCCCAGCACGTGGCCCGCCTGCGCGGCCGTGGTGTGCTGCGGCGTCTCCGATAGGAGGCGAAGTTCGTGAAAATGTTGCGTGAGACGAGGGTGTGGTGGCACAGGGAAAGATCATCGGTGGCCGGTACGAACTCGACCCGAACTCGCGCCGTAAGGGCGGGATGGGGGAGGTCTGGTTCGGCTACGACAAGCGGCTCGACCGGCCGATCGCGATCAAATTCATCCGCGTGGACCGCCTTCCGGACGGCATGCCGGACGACGAGCTGACCAAGCGTTTCGTCCGCGAATCTCGCATCACCGCACGGCTGGAGCATCCGGGGGTGCCCGCCGTCTACGACTGTGGCACCGACGGCGACGACCTCTACCTCGTCATGCAGCTCATCAACGGCAACCCGCTGACCGACCTGATCGCCGAAGTGGACCGGGTGCCGGTGGGCTGGGCCGCGGCGATCGCCGCCCAGGTGTGCTCGGTCCTGGCCGTCGCCCACGCCAACTCGCTCGTGCATCGTGATCTCAAGCCCGCGAACCTGATGCTCTGCCCCGACGGCACGGTCAAGGTGCTCGACTTCGGGGTGGCGGCCGCGCTGTCGCCGTCGGCGACCAAGCTGACCGCCACCGGCGTCGTCATCGGCACCGCGGAGTACATGGCGCCCGAGCAGACCATGAGCGGCACGACGAGCCCGCAGACCGACCTGTACTCCCTCGGCGTGATACTCCACGAACTGCTGGCAGGCGAGAACCAGTTCGCTGCCGGGACTCCGCTCGCCTGCATGCGCAAACACGTGGACGAACCGCCGCGGCCGGTGCGCGAACTGCGCCCGGACGTGCCCGAGGGCCTCGAACGGCTGATCCTCTGGTTGCTGGCCAAGCGGCCCGCGGACCGTCCGCAGAGCGCCGCGCTCGTCTACGAGCGGCTGGTGCCGTTCTGCCGTGACCTGTCGCCGCTGCCGGGTTTCGTGGACGGGTCCGCCGTCCATCCGGTGCGGATGTACGCGGCCGTCGTCGGGCGGGTCGCCGTGACGGCCACGAAGGCGCCGGCGGTGGAAGCCCGGGAACCCGGGCGACGGGTGCTGGGCGGCGAGGACATCCAGCGCGTACGGAGGGAAGCCGGCGCGCTCAAGGCCGAGTCCCGCTTCCGGCAGGCCGCCGAACTGCTGGTGGAGGCCGTCCGGTCCATCGAGCCGACGGACGACAGGGCGGTGGAGCTGCGCATCGAGCTGGCCGACGTGCTGTTCCTCGCCGGGGACTACCGGCGCGCCGCGTCCGAATTCCGTGGACTGGCCGCCGACCTGGCCACTCGCAGAGGTGAGGACGATCATCTCGTCCTGCGGTTCCGCCTGATGGAGGCGAACTGTTACGCCGCGCTGGGCGACACGGCGCTCGCTCTCGAACAGATGCGGCGGCTGCTGACGGACGAGGAACGGTTCGGGGTGGACGAGGACCGGATCCTTGAGCTACGGCGCCGCATCGGGCTGCTGGAACTCGGCGCAGGTGACCGCGACCGGGCCGGCCGGACACTGCGCGACCTGCTGCCGGACCTGGAACGTCGGTATGGCTCGGGGCACCCGAACGTCAGCAAGGTCCGGGAGTTGCTTAACGGCCTCGCCACGGCGCGCTGACCCTGGATCGTTACAAGACCGCCTGAAACTTGGGTGAGCTCGTGCCTACAGTGAAGTTCCGAAGATCGTCAACGGATTCACCAAGGGACGGACTGTTGGCCACGCTCTCTGTGCTCCTCCACCAGATCGACGACGGCACCGTGCTTCTCCCCGAGTTCCAGCGCGGGTACGTGTGGACCCGCGACCAGGTTCGCGGGCTCATGCGCTCGCTGTACCGCGGCTATCCGGTCGGCGGTCTGCTGCTGTGGGCGACCGAGCCCGAGATGGCCTCCGTCCGCGGCGCCGCGACCGGCGGCGGCGTGCGTCTCCTGCTCCTGGACGGACAGCAGCGGATCACGTCGTTGTACGGAATCATGCGCGGCAAGCCCCCGGCCTTCTTCGACGGGGACCCGTCCGCCTTCACCGGCCTGCGCTTCAACGTCGAGGACGAGACGTTCGAGTTCTACGGCCCGGCGAAGATGCGTGACGATCCACGCTGGGTGGACGTCACCCGCCTGTTCATGGAGGGGCTGGAGCCGTTCATCGGCGCGTTCGCGCAGCACTCGGACAAGTTCGCCACCTACATCGCGCGGCTGAACAAGCTGAAGAATCTGGAGAACCGGGAGTTCCACGAGGAGAAGATCACCGGCCCGGACAAGAACGTCGATGTCGTTGTGGACATCTTCAACCGGGTCAACTCCGGTGGAACCGCCCTTTCCAAGGGTGATCTGGCCCTGGCGAAGATCTGTGCGCAGTGGGCGCCCGCGCGTCAGGTCATGCGCGACCATCTGAACGAGTGGCAGGCCAAGGGCTTCGACTTCTCGCTGGACTGGCTGCTGCGCAACATCACCGCCGTCGCCACCGGCCGTGCCGTCTTCACGGCTCTCGACACCGTGACGGACACCGAGTTCGAAACGGCCCTGACGAGGTCGGTCGGATATGTGAACACCTTGCTCGGTGCGGTGTCGGGGCGGCTGGGGCTCGACCACGACCAGGTCCTCATGGGCCGATACGCGATCCCGGTCGTCTCCCGCCTGCTCCATCTCACGCCCGGCGGAACGTTCCTTGACAGTGCCCACCGTGACAAGGTGCTGTTCTGGTACGTGCACGCCGCGCTGTGGGGGCGCTTCGCCGGTTCCACCGAGACCATCCTGGCTCAGGACTACGACACCGTGGAACGATCCGGGATCGACGGCCTCATCGCCGCCCTCGAACGGTGGCGCGGCGGCAACCTGGAGGTCAGGCCGCACGACTTCGAGGGCTCGACGCGCGGGTCGCGGTTCTATCCGCTGCTCTACATGCTCACCCGGGTGCACGGCGCCCGTGACTTCGGCAGCGGGCTGGAGCTGCACGCCGAGATGCTCGGCAAGCTGACCTCACTTCAGGTGCATCACATCTTCCCGAAGGCGCTGCTGTACAAGGCCGGATATGACCGCGTCCACGTCAACGCCGTCGCCAACTTCTGCTTCCTGACCCAGAACACCAACCTCGCCATCGGAAAGCGGAGCCCGGAGGACTACTTCGCCGAGGCCGAGGACAAGCACCCCGGCGTCCTCGCCTCCCAGTGGATCCCGATGGATCCGGATCTGTGGCGCGTGGACCGCTATCTCGACTTCCTCGAAGCCCGGCGCGAGCTGCTCGCCCAGGCCGCCCAGTCCTTCCTCACGCAACTGCGTGACGGCGCCGCCCCCGTGGAGGCCGTTGGAGAGTTGCGTCCGGTGGCCGTCATCGCCGACGAGCAGGACGACGTACGGGCCGCCCAGATCAAGGCGATGGTCGAGGAGCTGGCACGGCTGGGCTACGCCGAGCCGGCGTTGGACAGCGAGATCGCCGACCCCGTGAGCGGCCGGGCGCTGGCGATGGCCGAGGCTTTCTGGCCCGACGGATTGCAGCCCGGCCAGGGCAAGCCGGTCGTCCTGGAGCTCGACCCCGAGGTGGCGGACCTGCCGAGGCTGGAAGAGCTGGGGTATGAGGTCTTCACCTCTGTGGATGCGCTGCTCGGCTACGCGACGCGCCGCAACGAGACCGCGGCGGGAGACGAGCAGGAGCCGGTCGCCCCACCGCCTACGGCGAGCAGCGGCGTGCACGCCGAGTTCGACGCCGCGATGCGGTCCGTCTACGACCGGGCGCGGAGCGAGGCCAACTATCACGCCTCCTATTTCCTCAGCATGCTGGCCGAGCATGGCAGCCTGGCGACGGCTCGCAGGCTGCTGCGCTCGCCGGCGGTGTCGGACGGGTTCGCGGCCTTGTGGGAGCGCGGCCGGCTGGACCTCACGGTCGAGGCTCTGGTCGTGCAGCCGAGGTTCGCGGAGTTGTTCACCCCCGCCGAGACCGAGGTCGCCCGGCACCGTCTCGAACAGTTCGGCTGGGGCGCCGCCGTCGCCTGACCCGCTGACCAGGAAGCCGTCGAGTAGGGGGTCAGTGCGAGGGGCGGGTCGAATCGTCTTTGTCGTGGATGAAGGTCGTGTGTGGCGAGGGACTCGGAGGCGCGTGCGGCGACGTCGGCGGCGACGAGCACGAAGCGGGCTTCGGCGTCGTGCTCAAGTCGGCGGAGGTCGCCCCGCTCACGACGTTCCTCGTGGCGGAGTACAGGAGGAGGTGTTCGGGCCTGTGCTCGCGATCCAGTCCGCCGACGACGAGGCGCATGCCTTCGAGCTCGCCGAAGGGACGCGATTCGTCCGGCATCAGCGGGATGGACGTGGTGCCGTCAGGGATGGCTCGTCTCCTTCCAGGTGAGGAGCACCAGGGCGAGGGCGGTCATCGCGGCGACAGCCGCGAGCGCTATCCAGAACCCGGGGAGTAGCACGGTCCCGTCCTCGGGGGTTGTGACCTCGATCGGCATGAGCGCCACGACCACCCCGAGGAGCAGACCGCCGGCCAGGCGCCGGTTCACGACGAGCCCGGCCAGCACCGTCATGACCACGGCGCCGGCGGCCATCCCCACGATCAGCCAATCGTACAGGGCCCGGCTCGGGTCGTCGAACATGAAGCAGCAGGCAACGGAGTCACGGCCCCCGAAGCCGACCACCGGGGTAGCCATCTGCGGCAGCCAACGACCGGCCAGGTAGACCAGTGGCAGCACCCCGAGGAGGGCCCAGGCTCTGCCGTCCCGCCGCCAGGTGAACCGGTCGCTGCGGTGCCACGCCAGGAGAGAGGCGGCCAGCCCCGCGAGCAGGATCCACCTGGTCAGCCGAAGCGGAAGGTTGTCGATGATCACCGCCTCCGGTGGCGGAGTCCACAGCGTCCGCAGGGCGCTGGGGGAGAATGCGACGGTGAGGTGGGCGACCGCGATGCCCGCTCCCGCGGCCGCCGTCCGGGTGAACCACAACAGCCCGGCCGCGACGGCAAGGAGGAGAGGCGACAGCGAGGAGGCGAACAGGGTGGGATACCAGTTGTCCCGCAACAGGGGAGCGGTCGCGATCCCGACGGTGTGGAGCACGGCACCCGCGAGCAGGGCGGCGGAGACGACCCGGTCGGCCGTCCGGCCCGGACGCGGCGGTGGCGGGGAGGCGGTTGCCGCCCCGGCAGGGCGTGCGTCACTTTCTTCCGCCCCGCACAGGGGGCAGACGACCCAGTCGGGAACGGCGTCGCCCCCGCAGGACTTGCACAGCAATGACGGCCTCAAGACACTCGGACACGACTCACCCGCCGGCGATGTACCGGATGCCTCCGCCCGAGGGACTCCGGGAGCAGCGAAGTCCAGACAGGACGGCTCGGCCTTCCGGTCGTCCTGTCAGGCCGGGCGGAGAAGTGCGACCAGGAAGCCGGAGTCGTCCCGGAACGGGCGCAGGTCCCAGGTGGACAGCAGCAGGTCGGGTTCGAGCCCGCAGGCGGCCGCGTCCGCGAGGAACTCGCCGAACTCGTAGCCGCGGCCGGCGCCGAAGCCGATCGCGGCCCGGCCGTCCGGCGCGAGGTGCGCGCGGAACCGTCGCAGCACGTCACGGCGGGTGCTCGGCGCGAGGAACGTCATCACGTTCCCGGCGCAGACGACGGCATCGAACGGCGTGGCGATGCCCCGCGCGGGAAGGTCGAGTTCGGCCAGGTCGCCGACCATCCACAGCGGCCCGGGGTGGTCCTGCTCCGCGGCCTCGATCAGAGCCGGGTCGACATCGACGCCGACGACGTCGTGGCCGGCCTCGGCCAGCGCGCCGCCGACCCGGCCGGACCCGCAACCCGCGTCGAGGATGCGGGCGCGGCGCGGCACCATGGCGTCCACGAGGCGGGCCTCCCCGGCGAGGTCGTCGCCGGCGCGAGCCATGGAGCGGAAGCGCTCGATGAACCAGGTGGAGTGACCGGGGTCGGCGGCGACCTTCCGCATCCATATGCTCTCTTCGACCATGCCCGCATTCTCCCGCGCCGGAGGAGGCCATCGGCACCGAGGGGTGACGACCGGGTCAGGCGGCCGCTCGGGGGTCATTTCCGGATCATCGCCACGACGCCGACGGCGACGGCCCAGACGCCGATGAGCGACCCGACCGGGAACAGGGGGTCGAACCGGTCGGTGAAGGCGATGGTGGCGGAGGCGTGCGTAGGCCAGCCCGTCCACCAGGCCGAGCGCGAGCGTGACGCGGTTGCCGGCCGTACGGGTGAGCCCGCCGGCGACGGCGAGGAACACGATGCTCAGTGCCCAGATCGTGTCGATGATCGTCTCGTTCCAGGTCTGCAGCGTGAAGATGGCCGGCCCGCCGCGCGGGAATCGGCCTCCAGCGCGGCGAACAGGTGCGCGGCCATGCCGGTGGCGGGACGCGGCTCAGGACGGTGCTGCCATGCGGGTGATCGTCGCCGACGACGCGCTGCTGTTCCGGGAGGGGATGGCGCGCATCCTCACCGAGATGGGTTTCGAGGTGATCGGCCGGGCGCGCCACGGCGCCGAGATCGACGCGTGCGCCCGGATCCGCCCGCCGTGGTCGTCACCGACCTGCGGATGCCGCCGGGCTTCGCCGACGAGGGCATCGAGGCAACCGTGCCGGAAAAGCGCCGGGCCGTGGCCGAGGCCGGCCGTCTATCCGGCCCATGCCCTTGGCGCGCGGCCCGTGTCCGTGCTCCCATGCCTGTCATGGAGGGGCGATGACACAGTTCTTATGGAATTGTCCGGACGAAATCTCCGAGCCGCGGCGGGACCTGCCCATGGACCCGAGCGGGCAACGCGGCGCGGCCCGCGCGCCGGCGTCCGTACGCGGGGCCGCCGAGGCGGGGGCGTCCGGGGAGGCCGCCGTTGTCTAGCGGGCGGCTCCTCGCCATCAGCGACCTGCACATCGGCTACCCGGAGAACCGGGCGATCCTGGAGGACCTGCGGCCGTCATCCCCGGACGACTGGCTGCTGGTGGCCGGCGACGTGTGCGAGATCCTGGCCGACTTCGAGTGGGCGATGCGCCTGCTGTCCGGACGCTGGGCGAGGGTCGTGTGGGCGCCGGGCAACCACGAGTTGTGGACGCATCCCCGCGACCCGGTCACCCTGCGCGGAGAGGCGCGCTACCGCCGCCTGGTCGAGGTGTGCCGCTCGCTGGGCGTGACGACCCCCGAGGATCCGTATCCCGTCTGGGAGGGCGCCGGCGGCCCCGCCGTGATCGCCCCGCTGTTCGTCCTGTACGACTACAGCTTCCGCACCCCCGGTGCGCGGACCGCGGAGGAGGCGCTCGCCCTCGCGTACGAGACCGGGGTGGTGTGCAGCGACGAGATGTTCCTGCACCCCGACCCGTACCCGTCACGGCAGGCGTGGTGCGCCGCGCGGCTGGAGGAGACCGAACGGCGGCTGCGCGAGCTGCCGGACGGCCTGCCCGTGATCCTGGTCAACCACTATCCCCTGGTCCGCGAGCCGACCCGGATCCTGCGCTACCCGGAGTTCGCCATCTGGTGCGGCACCGAGGCCACCGCCGCCTGGCACCTGCGTTTCCGCGCGGCCACGGTCGTGTACGGCCACCTGCACATCCCGAGGACCACCTGGCACGACGGCGTCCGCTTCGAGGAGGTCTCCGTGGGCTACCCGCGCGAGTGGAAGCTCCGGGCCACCCTTCCGGGCCGCCCGCGTCACATCCTGCCGGTCCCGTGACCGGGCGGATCCCGGGGCGGCCGGCGCGGAGCGGCGCGCCCGTCTGCCGCGCGTTATGTCTCCCGTGCCCAAAATCTGGGGCTTAGTGCTGCTTTAGGGGCCGCGCTTAGCGTTCGTGCGGTGATCAGTAGATCCGGGTCACCATCCCGGCCGCGCCCGCGGAGCGCGCGGGCGGCGCGAACGCGGCTCGTTGGAGGAGCGCATGGGGGACATACCGGTACGACTACTGTCGGTGGGGACGGCACTGCCCGGCCCACCCATCGACACGGCCGCCCTGGCTTCGGCGTTCGGCATGGACCAGGTGTGGCGGCAGTGGGTCGACACGTTCATCGGGACCCGGACGCGTCACCTGGCGGTCGACCTGTCCACCGGCGAGCGGCGGGAAAGTCTGGCCGATCTCGGAGAGCGCGCCGCGACCCAGGCGCTCGCCCGGGCCGGCGTGTCCGCGGAGGACGTGGACGTGGTCGTGTTCGGCACGGCCACTCCCGACACGCTGATGCCGGCGACGGTGAACGTCGTCGCCGACCGGCTCCGCATCGACGGCGTGCCGACGTTCCAGCTCCAGTCGGGCTGCTCGGGGGCGGTGCAGACCTTCGACGTCGCGGCCTCGCTGCTGTCCACCGGCCGCTATCGCACGGCGCTGGTGATCGGCGGCGACGTGATCGCCAAGCACTACGACGTCAAGGCGGACCTGACGGCGCTGCCGCCGGACGAACTGGTCAACTACGTGCTGTTCGGCGACGGCGCGGGCGCCGCCGTACTCGCCGTGGGCGACCATCCGGAGGCGCCGGTGCTGCGGTCGGTGCTCACCCGGCTGTCCGGCCTGGGCCGCGCGCCCGGCCAGACCCTGCGCTGGTACGGCCTGGCCGACCGCGACGGGGGCGAGGCGCCGGCCAGCGAGGACTACAAGGCGATCGAGGAGCACGTGCCGGTGCTCGCCGAGGAGACGGCCGACGACCTGCTGGACGACCTCGGCTGGGACCGCGCGGAGGTCGGCTACCTCCTGCCGCCGCAGCTGTCCGTCACGATGACCGCGAAGATCACCGAAAGGCTCGCCTTCCCGGCGGCCGAGGAGGTCTCCTGCGTCGCCGAGACCGGCAACAACGGCAACGCCCTGCTGTTCTTCCAGCTCGACCGGCTGCTGCCGGTGATGGCGAGGCCGTCGCGGGCGATCGCGGTCGCCATCGAGTCGAGCAAGTGGATCAGGTCGGGCCTCGCCCTGGAGCGTGTCTGATGCCGGCCGCGATCAGCCGGGCGGAGTTCGTGGACCTGCTGCGGGACGAGATCGGCCTCGCCGTGGCCGCGGAGGACCTGGGCCGGACGCTCGACGAGGTGCCGGGCTGGGACTCGCTGCACCTGCTGACCATGCTCGTGCTGCTGGAGAAGCGGGTCAGCCGTCCGCTGTCGCTGCCCGACTTCCTCGACGCCGCCAGCCTGGAGACGATCTACGAGTTGGTGAACCGATGACCGGGCGGCCGTTCCCTCCCCAGCGCAGGCACACGCTCTTCTTCCTCGACCAGATCCGCGACTTCTCGCCGGTCTTCCTCGACACGGAGGTGGACGCCACGGCGATCACCGCCGGACGTGAGCGGGCCCGCCGGGCGGGACAGCGCCGCTCGGTCGTCTCCTACGTCGTGCACGCGGCCGCCGGCGTCCTGGCCAAGCACCCGGAGGCCAACGCCGCGATCCACGGCGGACTCGATCCGGTCGTCGCCTCCTACGACACCGTGGCGGCCAAGGTCACCCTCGACAAGACGTGGGAGGGCCGCCGGGTCGTGCTCGCGACCGTGATCCCGGGGCTGGAGTCGGCGTCGCTCGCCGACGTGCAGGCCTGCCTCGACCGGGCGGCGGCGGCCGACCCCGGCACCGCCGAGGAGTTCGCCGGCATCCGCGCGCTGCGGCGGCTGCCCTGGAGGGAGGCGCTCGACCGGTTCCGCGAGGCGGCCGGGTCGCTCGATCGCCGGCCCGCGATCACCGGCACGTTCAGCGTCACCTCGCTCGGCCACCGGGCGGTCGACGGCTTCCACTCGGTCGGCGGAACCACGATCACCCTCGGCGTGGGCCGGATCGCCGACCGCCCGGTGGCCAGGGACGGAGCCGTGGTGATCGCTCCGGTCATGCGCCTGTCGCTGGCCTTCGACCATCGCGTGATCGACGGCGCGGAGGCCGCCGACGTGCTCACCGAGATCAAGGACGCGCTGGAGGCGTACGAGGAATGAACGACCTGACCGAGCTGAAGCGGTTCGTCGTGGCGCACGCGATCTCGCAGGGCCTGCCCGCCGACCACTACGCGGCCCTGCTGGACCGCGTCACCACGGACGCGGGCGACGAGCCGGGCTCCTGGCCGTACGAGTGGATCCGCGCCGGCGACGAGTGGGACGCGGCGGGACAGACGGCTCTCGCCGCCCAGTACTACACCATGGGCCGGTTCCCGTACGTCGACGGGCCGGGCCGCAAGCGGGCGCTCGCCCGCGGCCTCGACGCGTTCGACCGCTGGCGGCGCGGGGTGCCGGGCCTGGAACCGGTCGTCGTGGAGGTCGGCGGGGTGCCGGTGCGGGTGTGGGCCGCGGGGCTGTCGGCCGAGCGGCCCCGGCCGCTGCTCGTGATGACCGGCGGCATCGTGAGCCCCAAGGAGCAGTGGGCCGCGGTGCTGCCGCAGATCGCGTCCTTCGGCATGGCCGGTGTCGTGGCCGACCTGCCCGGCGTCGGCGAGAGCCCGCTCCGGTACGGCTCCGACGCCTGGACCCTGTTCCCGGCGATCCTCGACGCGCTGGAGGACCGGGCCCGGGTGAGCGAGACGTACCTGCTCGCGCTGAGCTTCAGCGGCCACGCGGCGATCACCGCCGCGCTGCGCGACCCGCGGGTGCGCGGCGTGGTCGGCAACGGCCCGCCGATCCACGACTTCTTCACCGACGCCGCCTGGCAGGCGCGGGTGCCGAAGATCACCCGGGACACGCTCGCGCATCTCGTCGGAGTGCCGCCGGAGGCCGTGTTCGCCCATGTGCGCGACTGGGCCCTCCGCGACGCCGACCTGGCCGCGCTCACCGTGCCGCTCGCCGCGGTGACCGCCCGGCGCGACGAGATCATCCCGCCCGGCGACGTCGAACGCCTGAAACGGCACGTGCGGGACCTGCGGCTGGTCGAGCACGACGACGTGCACGGCGCCCCCTCCCACCTCGCCGAGACCCGGGTGTGGAGCCTGCTCGCGGTGCAGCGGATGCGGCCCGACGCCGATCCGGAGGTGATCGCGGCGCTGACCTCGGCCCTGCAGGACGCCCGCACGGGAGCGGGCCGATGACCGCCACCGCGCGGATCCGCGACGACTGGCTGCGCGAATACGCCCCCGCCGCGCCGGGCGCACCCTGCCTGGTGGCGTTCCCGCACGCCGGAGGCTCGGCGGGCTTCTTCATCCCGCTCGCGCGGGCCCTGGCCCCGGCGGTGCGTGTGCTCGCCGTGCAGTACCCGGGACGCCTGGACCGGCGGCGCGAGCCCGCCGTGGAGGACGTGCGCGTGCTGGCCCGCCAGGTGGCGGAGGTGATCGCCGGGGAACCGGACGGCCCCCGCACGGCCTTCTTCGGGCACAGCATGGGCTCCCTGGTGGCGTTCGAGGCGGCGCTGCTGGCCGAGCGCGGTCTCGGCACGCCTCCGGAGCGGCTGTTCGTCTCCGGTGGCCGGGCCCCCGCACTCACCCGTGTGGACCCGGCGATCCTGCGGGACGACCGCTCCCTGCTCGACGAGGTGTTGTTCCTCGGCGGCACCTCCCGGCAGGTGCTGGAGAGCGCCGACCTGCGCGAACTCGTGCTGCCCGCGTTGCGCGGCGACTATCGCGCGCTGCGCGGCTACCTGCCCGATCCCGGCGCCCGGGTCCGCTGCCCGATCACCGCGCTCGTCGGCGACCACGACCCGAGGGTGACGGTGGCCCAGGCCGACCGGTGGCGGGAGCACACCTCCGGCCCCTTCCGGCTCACGGTGCTGCCCGGCGACCACTTCTACCTGACCAGACGGCTGGAGGACGTCGCGGAGACCGTACGGCGAGGGCTCGCCGTACCCGTCTGATCCCTCTCGCCGGCCGTCCGCACCACGACTGAGAGTGAGGCACGACGTGATCAGCCCCGACCAGCAGGTGTCCCGGCCCGTCGCGGTCGTCGGAGTGGCGTGCCGCCTGCCCGGTGCATCTGGTCCCGGCGCCCTCTGGCGGCTGCTGGAGGAGGGCCGCAGCGCCGTCCGCGAGGTGCCCGAGGGACGGGCGCGGTCCGCGCTGCTGGACGACCTCGCCCGCGAGCACCCCGGCGTGCGATACGGCGGCTACCTCGACGACATCGCCGGATTCGACGCGGAGTTCTTCGGGATCTCCCCGCGCGAGGCCGCGGCGATGGACCCGCAGCAGCGGCTCGTCCTGGAGCTGGCCTGGGAGGTGCTGGAGGACGCCGGGGTGGTGCCCGCCACGCTCCGCGACACGCCGGTCGGCGTGTTCGCCGGCTCCATCGCGGACGAGTACGCGACGCTGTCGCGGGCCTCCGCGATCGGCCGCCACACTCTCACCGGCACCACCCGGGCCATCATCGCCAACCGCGTGTCGTACACGCTCGGGCTGCGCGGGCCGAGTGTCGCGGTCGACACCGCGCAGTCGTCGTCGCTGGTCGCCGTCCACCTCGCGGCGGAGAGCGTGCGGCGCGGGGAGTCGCGCCTCGCGCTCGCGGGCGGCGTCAACCTGATCGTCGACGCCGCCGGCACGGCGGCGGTGGCCCGGTTCGGCGGGCTGTCGCCGGACGGCCGGTGCCACACCTTCGATCGCCGGGCCAACGGATACGTCCGGGGCGAGGGCGCCGGGCTGGTGCTGCTCAAGGCGCTGGACGCCGCAGTCGAGGACGGCGACCGGATCTACGCGGTGCTGCTCGGCGGCGCGGTCAACAACGACGGCGGCACCGACGGCCTCACCACGCCCAGCGCCCGCGCCCAGGCCGAGGTGCTCAGGCGGGCGTGGGCGGCCGCCGGCGTCGCGCCCTCGGCGCTGCAGTACGTCGAACTGCACGGCACCGGCACCCGGGTCGGTGACCCGGTGGAGGCGCGCGGCCTCGGCCTGGCCCGCCCCGGCGAGGGGCCGGTCCTCCAGGTCGGGTCCGTGAAGACGAACATCGGGCACCTGGAGGGTGCGGCGGGCATAGCCGGGCTGATCAAGACCGTGCTGAGCGTCGACAGACGGCGGCTGCCCGCGAGTCTCAACTTCGCCGAGCCGAATCCGGAGATCGACTTCGACGGCTGGGGTCTGTCCGTCCGCAGCGCGGGCGGAGCATGGCCCCGGGACACTGAACGGCTCGTCGCCGGCGTCAGCTCGTTCGGCATGGGCGGCACCAACTGCCACGTCGTGGTCGCCGAACCGCCCCGCCAGGAGGACGCGGCTCCCGCCGCGCGGCAGGCCGGACCATCGGACCACGACTCCCGCGCGCACATGCCCCTCGTGCTCAGCGCGCGCACCGGTGCGGCGCTGCGGGAACAGGCGGCCCGGCTGCGCGACCTCATGTCCGAGCACGACCTCCTCGGCGCATCCGAGACGTCAGGTGAGCCGGGGGCGTCCGGTGGGCCCGGGGCGCTTCCCGGGAGGCGTGCCGCGGGCCTGGCACGGAGCCTCGCGACCACCCGGACCGCCTTCGACCACCGGGCGGCGATCACGGGGGATGTGACGGCCGGGCTGGCGGCGCTGGCGGAGGGACGTCCCGCTGCCGGTCTCGTCACGGGTAGAGCCAGGACCGCGCCCGTCGCGGTGCTGTTCCCCGGGCAGGGAAGCCAGCGGCCCGGCATGGGCAGGCGGGCCCACCACGACCACCCCGCCTGGCGGGCCGCGTTCGACGAGGCCGCGGCGGCGCTCGGCGAGCGGCTGCCCCGGCCGCTCCCGGAGGTCGTCTGGTCCGAGCCGGGCAGCGAGGAGGCCCGGCTCCTCGACCGCACGGCCTTCACCCAGCCCGCGATCTTCGCGGTCGAGGTGGCGACCTTCCGCCTGCTGGAGGCGCTCGGCGTCGAGCCGTCCTTCGTCGCCGGCCACTCCATCGGAGAGGTGGCCGCGGCGCACGTCGCGGGCGTGCTCGACCTGTCGTCCGCCGCCGAACTGATCGCGGCCAGGGGGCGGCTGATGGACGCGCTGCCCTCCGGCGGCGGGATGCTCGCCGCCGGCATCCCGGAGGACGAGGCGGCCGGGCTGCTCGCGGAGGTGGACGGCCTCGCGGTCGTCGCCGCCGTGAACGGACCGCGGTCGGTCGTCGTCGCGGGTCAGGACGCGGTGCTCGACGCCGTCGCCGCCCTCGCCGCCGCACGCGGGCACCGGACCCGGCGGCTCCCGGTGAGCCACGCCTTCCACTCGCCGCTGATGGACCCCGCCCTCGGCGAGTTCCGCGCGGTGCTCGACGGGCTCACGTACGGCAGGGCCCGCATCCCGTTCGTGTCGACGGTGACCGGCGAACCGCTCGACCTCGACGGCGCGGACGACTGGGCCGGCTACTGGGTGGAGCACGCCCGCCGTACGGTCCGCTTCGCCGACGGCCTGACCCGGCTGCGCGCGCTGGGGGCCGGGATCTTCGTCGAGGCGGGACCGGGGACGGCACTCAGCGCGGCCGGGCGGGAGACCCTGGGAACGGCGGCCGCGTTCGTGCCGGTCCTCGGCAAGGACGACGACGTCGAAGCCGCCGTCGGCAGGCTCTTCACCGCCGGGGTGCGCCTCGACTGGGACGCCGTCTTCCCGCCCGGCGCCCCCCGGGTCCCGCTGCCGACCTATCCCTTCCAGCGCGAGCGTCACTGGCTGACCCCGGGCGAGGGCGCACCGGCGGCCTCCGCACCGGTCTCGGCCTCCGCACCGGTCTCGGCCTCCGGCCCGGCTCCGGAGCCGGGCTCCGCGCCCGTTCCCGCGCCCGTTCTCGCGGCCGGCGCGGTGGCCGGTGCCACGGCCGGTTCGACGGCCGGTTCGACGGCCGCCCTTCCCGCCGGCCCGGCGGCCGGGGAGCGCCGCGTCATCGAGGAAGTCGCGGCCGTGCTCGGCTTCGCCGACCCCGCACGCGTCGATCCCGAGGCGACGTTCCGGGACCTCGGCCTCGACTCCCTGGGCCTGGTCGAACTGCGTGACCGGCTGAACGACGCCTTCGGCGCCGGTCTGCCGGCCGCCGCGCTGTTCAGCCACCCCACCCCCGCCGCCCTGGCCCGCCACCTGGCCGGGGACACCCGCGCGGACACGCCCGCCGACGCCGTCCGGGCGGCGGACGACGATCCGGTGGTGATCGTCGGGATGGGGTGCCGGTTCCCGGGCGGGGTCGCCTCGCCGGAGGATCTGTGGAAGCTGGTCGCCGACGGCGTCGACGCCATCGGCGAGTTTCCCGCCGACCGGGGCTGGGACCTCGCCGCCCTCTTCGACCCCGACCCCGGCAGGCCCGGCACCTCGTACACACGGTATGGCGGGTTCCTGCGGGACGCCGCCGAGTTCGACGCGGCGTTCTTCGGGATGAGCCCGCGGGAGGCGCTGGCGACCGATCCGCAGCAGCGGTTGTTGTTGCAGGTGTCGTGGGAGGCGCTGGAGCGGGCGGGGATCGACCCGCTGTCGCTGAAGGACAGCGACACCGGGGTCTTCATCGGGGCCATGTACGACGACTACGCCGCCCGCCTGCGCACCGTGCCCGGGGAGCTGGAGGGCCTGCTGCTGGCGGGCAACGAGTCCAGCGTGGCGTCGGGGCGGATCGCGTATGTGCTGGGGTTGCGGGGTCCGGCGTTGACGGTGGATACGGCGTGTTCGTCGTCGTTGGTGGCGTTGGATCTGGCGGTTCGGGCGGTGCGGTCGGGGGAGTGTTCGCTGGCGTTGGCGGGTGGGGTGGCGGTGATGGCGTCGCCGGGGATGTTCGTGGAGTTTTCGCGGCAGCGGGGGTTGTCGGCGGATGGGCGGTGCCGGGCGTTTTCGGCGTCGGCGGATGGTACGGGGTGGGCTGAGGGTGCGGGGGTGGTGGTGGTCGAGCGGTTGTCGGCGGCGGTGCGTAACGGGCATCGGGTGCTGGCGGTGGTGGCGGGGTCGGCGGTGAATCAGGACGGGGCGAGTAATGGGTTGACGGCGCCGAATGGGCGGGCTCAGGAGGAGGTGATCGGGCGGGCGCTGGCGGAGGCGGGGCTGGGTCCGGGTGATGTGGATGTGGTGGAGGCGCATGGGACGGGGACGCGGTTGGGGGATCCGATCGAGGCGCAGGCGTTGATCGCGGCGTATGGGCGGGGTCGGCGGGTGCCGTTGTGGGTGGGGTCGTTGAAGTCGAACGTCGGGCATGCGCAGGCGGCGGCGGGGGTGGGCGGGGTCATCAAGATGGTGATGGCGTTGCGGCATGAGTGGTTGCCGGTGACGTTGCATGTGGATGAGCCGAGTCCGCATGTGGATTGGGATGGGTCGGGGGTGGCGTTGCTGACCCGTCCGGTGCGGTGGGACTGGCCGGGGCGGCCCCGCCGGGCGGGGGTGTCGTCCTTCGGTATCAGCGGCACCAACGCCCACGTGATCCTTCAGCAGCCCCCCACCGACACCGGCACGCCGCACACCGGCACGTCGCACACCGACACGCCGCACACCGGCACACCACGCGCCGGCACGTCGCACACCGGCACGCCGCTCGCCGGCACGCCGCACACCGGCACTGTGGCGGACATCGAGCACGGGGACGAGGCCGGGGCGCCGGAAGCGCCGCTGTTGCTGTCCGGGACCGACGCCGCCGCGCTGCGCAGGCAGGCCGCGGCGCTCGCCGATCACCTGCGGGACCATCCGGAGCTCGACCTGCGCGACGTGGCCGCCACGCTCGCGGCTCGGTCACGGCTCGCGTACGGCGCCGCCGTCCTGGGCGACCATCAGGCCGCCCTGCGGGCGCTGGCCAGGGGAGAGGTCCACGAGGCCGCGGTGACGGGCGAGCGGATCACCGGCCGCACGGTCTTCGTCTTCCCCGGGCAGGGGTCGCAGTGGCCCGAGATGGCCCGCGCCCTGCTGACCGCCCACCCGGTCTTCCGCGCCGAGATCGACGCGTGTGCCGAGGCGTTCGCCCCCCACGTGGACTGGTCGTTGCACGCCGTGCTGCGCGGCGACCCGGGCGCCCCCTCGCTGGAGCGGGTCGACGTCGTGCAGCCGGTGCTGTTCGCCGTGATGGTGTCGCTGGCCGCGATGTGGCGTGCCGCGGGCGTCCGGCCGGACGCGGTGGCCGGGCACTCCCAGGGCGAGATCGCCGCCGCGTACGTCGCGGGCGCGCTGTCCCTGGACGACGCGGCGCGGCTGGTCACGCTGCGCAGCCGGGCCATCGCCCGCATCGCCGGAGACGGCGGCATGGTGTCGGTGGCCCTCGGCCCCGGGGAGGCGGGCGAGCTCGCGGCCCGCTGGGGCGGGGCCGTCGAGGTCGCAGTACACAACGGGCCGCGCTCCACCGTCGTCGCCGGGGACGCCGCCGCGCTCACCGAGGTGCTCGCCTGGTGCGAGGACAACGGGGTGCGGGCCCGCCGGGTGCCGGTGGACTACGCCTCCCACACCCGGTACGTGGAGTCGCTGCGGGAGGAACTGCTGGAGACGTTCGCCGGGCTGACGCCGCGGCCGGCCGAGGTGGCGTTCCACTCGGCGGTGACCGGCGAGCCGGTCGACACGACCACGCTCGACGCCGGCTACTGGTATCGCAACCTCCGCGAGACCGTCCGCTTCGACGCCGTCGTCGCCGGGCTGGCCGGCACCGGCCACCGCAGGTTCATCGAGATCAGCCCGCACCCGGTGCTCACCGTCGCCGTGGAGGAGATCCTGGCCGAGCGGGGTGTGAGCGGCCTGGCCACGGGCACCCTCAGGCGGGGCGAGGGCGGCACGGACGCGTTCCGGCGGGCCCTGGCCGTGGCCCACCTCGCCGGGGTCTCCGTCGCGTGGCCGGTCGGCGGGGCGACGGTCGACCTGCCGACCTACCGGTTCGCGCGCGAGCGCTACTGGATGACGCCCTCGGCAGGGCCGGCCCAGGCGGCCAGGCTCGGCCTCGCCGCGGCCCGGCACCCGATCCTCGGCGCGATGGTCACCCTCGCGGACGGCCGCGCCGTCCTGACCGGGCAGATCGACCCGGCCGTGCAGGGCTGGCTCGCCGACCACCGGGTCCTGGGCACCGTGCTGCTGCCGGGGGCGGCCTTCGCCGAGCTGGCCGCGCACGCGGGCCGTCTCACCGGCGGCCTGGAGGTGCGGGAGCTGACCGTCGAGGCCCCCCTCGTCCTGGACGCCGGCCGCACCGCGCAGGTGCAGGTGCTCGTCGGGACGCTCGACGCGGACGGGCGGCGCGGCATCGGCGTGCACGCCCGGACCGGCGACGACGAGCCGTGGACCCGCCACGCCTCCGGCGTGCTCGCGGAGGCCGACGGCACTCATGCGACCCTGGTCCGCGCCGGGAAGGCCGCGGTCACACCGGCCGGCGGGGAACTGCTGCCCTGGCCGCCCCCGGGCGCCGAGGCGGTGGACGTGTCGGACGTCTACGACCACCTCTATCGGCTGGGATACGACTACGGCCCGGCGTTCCAGGGTCTCGCCGCCGCCTGGCGGGACGGCGGCACCGTGTACGCGGAACTGAGCGTTCCCGGCGACGCCGGCTCCCCGGCGGGGGCGAACGACTTCGCGCCGCATCCGGCGCTGCTCGACGCGGTGCTCCACCCCGTGGTGGCCGGTCTCGCCGGGCTCGCCGTCCCCGACGCGGGAGCGCCGTTGCTGCCGTTCGCGTTCGAGGGCCTGCGTTTCACCGGCGAGGCGGGGCCGACGCTGCGGGCCAGGATCGAGCCGCTCGGCGGCCACCGGTTCCGCTACCTGTTCGCCGACGAGACCGGGCGGATCGCCGGGGGAGTGGAGTCGCTGGCCTTCCGGCCCGCGACGCGCGCCGACCTGACCGGCGCCCGGGCCGTCCCGGAGGCGTACGGCGTCGTCTGGGAGCCCCTCGCCGATCCCGGTGAGGCGCCGGGCCGTGTCGCCGTGCTGGAGGGGTTCGGGCCGGTCGCGGACCTGCTGGATCTCGGCGACGGCACGGGCGTGGACGTCCTCGCCGATCTCGAAGCCGTGACCGAAGCCGTGACCGAAGCCGGGACCGAAGCAGTGGCCGAAGCCGCGACCGAAGCGGTGGCCGAAGCCGGGACCGAAGCAGTGGCCGAAGCCGCGACCGAAGCGGTGGCCGGGGCAGGGACGGTGCTGGTGCCGGTCGGCGGTTTCCCGTCCGCCTCGGGGGCCTCGCCGGGGCCGATGGAGGAGGTGCACACCAGGACCGCCGCCGTCATGTCCCTGTTGCGGCGATGGCTCACCGGCACCGCGTCCGACGGCGTCCCGCTGACGGTCGTCGTCGACGGACGCGACCTGGCCTCCGCGGCGATCAGGGGCCTGGTCCGCACCGCCGCCGCCGAACACCCCGGCCGGTTCTCGCTCGCGGTCGTGGACGGCCCCGCGCCGGTCGCGCTGCTCGCCGCAGGCCACGGCGAGCGCGAGGTGGCCGTACGCGACGGGGTCGTCCTGGTCCCCAGGCTCGTCGCGCAGGACCTCGGCCCGGCGGATCCCGCGGCGGCGCGGAAGGCGGAGGCGGGGACACCCGGCGCAGACGGCACGACCGGGGCGGACCCGGAAAGCGGCGCGCCCGGCGGGGATGGTCGGGCGGATGAAGGGGACGCCTCTGCCGACGTGGACGCGGAGCCGGGGACGGTGCTCATCACGGGTGGCACTGGGACGCTGGGGGCGCTCGTCGCCCGCAGGCTGGCCGGTTCGGCCCGGCCCCCGCACCTGCTGCTGGTGAGCCGCTCCGGGCCGGACGCCCCGGGTGCGGGCGCGCTCGCCCGCGACCTGCGCGCCGCCGGGGCGGAGGTCACGGTGGCCGCCTGCGACGTCGCCGACCGGGACGCACTGGCGGATCTGCTGGCCGCCGTCCCCTCCGGCCGTCCGCTGCGCGGCGTGGTGCACACGGCGGGTGTGCTCGCCGACGCCACTCTCAGTGAGCTGACCCCGGACGCGCTGGCCGCCGTGCTGCGGCCGAAGGCCGACGCGGCCTGGCATCTCCACGAGCTGACCGCCGGCCTGCCGCTTGACCGCTTCGTCCTGTTCTCCTCCGCCGTGGCCGCCTTCGGCGTGCCGGGACAGGCGAACTACGCCGCGGCCAACGCGTTCCTCGACGCGCTGGCCGAGCACCGCAGGAGCCTCGGCCTGCCCGCCACCTCCATCGCCTGGGGCGTCTGGGAGGAGGCCAGCACCATGACCCGCGGCCTGGACGACGCCGGCCGGGCCCGGCTCGCCCGGTATGGCGTCGGCACGCTCGCCACCGCCACGGCGCTGGACGCCTTCGACCGCGCGCGCGAGCCGTACGTGGTGGTCTCGCCCTTCGACGACGCCGTGCTGCGGGAGGAGGCGGCGGCCGGCCGGCTGCCCGCCCTGTTCTCCCGCCTGGTGGCGTTCCCGCGCGGGGCCCGGCGCGCGCCAGGGGGCGCCTGGGCGAGCCGGGTGCGGGCCGGGCGGCCGCACGAGCGCGTCCACCTCGTCACCCGGCTGGTCCGCGAGCAGGCCGCGGCCGTCCTCGGCCACGCGGACCCGGCCGAGGTGCCCGGCGACCGCCCGCTGAAGGAGCTCGGCTTCGACTCGCTGACCGCGGTCGAGCTGCGCAACCGGCTCAACACGCTGACCGGGCTGACCCTGCCCGCCACCGTCGTCTTCGAGTTCCCCACGGTCACCGCGCTCGCCGGGCACCTGCTCGGGCTCCTCACCGCGGGGGACACGGCGACGTCGTCCCCGGCGGCGGTCCGGACGGCGGCGGACGACGATCCGGTGGTGATCGTGGGCATGGGGTGCCGGTTCCCGGGCGGGGTCGCCTCGCCGGAGGATCTGTGGGAGCTGGTCGCCAACGGTGTGGACGCGACCGGGGACTTCCCGGACGACCGGGGCTGGGACCTGGAGCGCCTCTACCATCCCGACCCGGACCACCGGGGCACCGCCTACACCCGCCGGGGCGGCTTCCTCTACGACGCGGGCGAGTTCGACGCGGCGTTCTTCGGGATGAGCCCGCGGGAGGCGCTGGCGACCGATCCGCAGCAGCGGTTGTTGTTGCAGGTGTCGTGGGAGGCGCTGGAGCGGGCGGGGATCGACCCGCTGTCGCTGAAGGACAGCGACACCGGGGTCTTCATCGGGGCCATGTACGACGACTACGCCGCCCGCCTGCGCACCGTGCCCGGGGAGCTGGAGGGCCTGCTGCTGGCGGGCAACGAGTCCAGCGTGGCGTCGGGGCGGATCGCGTATGTGCTGGGGTTGCGGGGTCCGGCGTTGACGGTGGATACGGCGTGTTCGTCGTCGTTGGTGGCGTTGGATCTGGCGGTTCGGGCGGTGCGGTCGGGGGAGTGTTCGCTGGCGTTGGCGGGTGGGGTGGCGGTGATGGCGTCGCCGGGGATGTTCGTGGAGTTTTCGCGGCAGCGGGGGTTGTCGGCGGATGGGCGGTGCCGGGCGTTTTCGGCGTCGGCGGATGGTACGGGGTGGGCTGAGGGTGCGGGGGTGGTGGTGGTCGAGCGGTTGTCGGCGGCGGTGCGTAACGGGCATCGGGTGCTGGCGGTGGTGGCGGGGTCGGCGGTGAATCAGGACGGGGCGAGTAATGGGTTGACGGCGCCGAATGGGCGGGCTCAGGAGGAGGTGATCGGGCGGGCGCTGGCGGAGGCGGGGCTGGGTCCGGGTGATGTGGATGTGGTGGAGGCGCATGGGACGGGGACGCGGTTGGGGGATCCGATCGAGGCGCAGGCGTTGATCGCGGCGTATGGGCGGGGTCGGCGGGTGCCGTTGTGGGTGGGGTCGTTGAAGTCGAACGTCGGGCATGCGCAGGCGGCGGCGGGGGTGGGCGGGGTCATCAAGATGGTGATGGCGTTGCGGCATGAGTGGTTGCCGGTGACGTTGCATGTGGATGAGCCGAGTCCGCATGTGGATTGGGATGGGTCGGGGGTGGCGTTGCTGACCCGTCCGGTGCGGTGGGACTGGCCGGGGCGGCCCCGCCGGGCGGGGGTGTCGTCCTTCGGTATCAGCGGCACCAACGCCCACGTGATCCTTCAGCAGCCCCCCACCGACACCGGCACACCGCACACCGGCACGTCGCACACCGGCACTACGGGCACCGGTCCGGCGGACGCCTCCGGCCGCGGGAACGCGCGCCTGGGCGAGGCGGGGCCCGAGGAGGGGGACACGGCGGCCGAGGCCCCCGGCGCGGCGGGCGCCAACGTCGGCGGGGGCGTTCCGTTCGTGCTCTCGGCGAAGACGGAGACCGCGCTGCGCGCCCAGGCGGGCCTCGTGCACGACGTCCTCGCCGCGGGGTCCGCCGCGCCGCGCGACGTCGCGTACACCCTCACCCGCAGGGCGCGGCTGGAGCACCGGGCCGTCGTGGACGTCGGCCCGGGGGCGGACCCCGTTCAGGCGCTGGCGGCTCTCCGCGACGGCGGACGCCACCCCGGGGTGATGATCGGGCGCGCGATGCCGGACCAGCGGCTCGCCTTCCTCTTCTCCGGGCAGGGGGCGCAGCGGGCCGGCATGGGCGCCGGGCTGCTGGAGACCTCCACGGTGTACGCCGCCGCGTTCGACGAGATCTCCGCGCTGCTGGAGCCGCACATCGGCGTCGCCCTGCGGGACCTGCTGGCCGATCCCGAGCGGCTCGGACAGACGCGGTACGCCCAGCCGGCGCTGTTCGCGGTGGAGGTCGCGCTCCACCGGCTCGCCGAGTCGCATGGCCTGCGGCCCGACTTCCTGATCGGGCACTCGGTCGGCGAACTCGCCGCCGCGCACGTCGCCGGGGTGCTCGACCTCGCCTCCGCCTGCGCGCTGGTGGCCGCACGCGGCCGGCTGATGCAGTCGGCCAGGGAGGGCGGCGCGATGGCCGCGTTCGCCGCCACGCCCCGGGAGGCGGCCGAACTGGCCGCTTCGGCGCACGGCGCCGTCGAGATCGCCGCGATCAACGGACCGGCGTCGGTGGTGCTGTCGGGCGACGCGGACGAGGTCGACCGGCTCGCCGGGCGATGGAAGGCCGCCGGCCGCAAGGCCACCCGGCTCAAGGTGAGCCACGCCTTCCACTCGGCCCACATGGACGACGTTCTGGAGGACTTCCGCCGGGTGGCGGCGGGGCTGACGTTCGCCCCCGCCCGGGTGCCCGTCGTCTCCACCGCGACCGGGAAGCTCGCCGGTGAGCGGGAGATGGCGTCGCCGGACTACTGGGTGGCCCAGTTGCGCGGCGCCGTGCGGTTCGCCGACGCGGTCCGTACGGCGCGGGAGGCGGGCGCGACCCGGTTCGCCGAGCTGGGCCCCGACGGGTCGCTCGCCGCGCTCGCCCAGGAGGCGGACGACGCGGAGACTCCCGGCGCGGCGGTCGCGGTGCCGCTGCTCAGGCCCGGCCGTCCGGACGCGGAGGCGTTCCGGGCGGCGCTCGCCCGCCTCCACGTGACGGGCGTCCCGGTCGAGTTCGGTCCGCTCGTGGAGGGCGGCCGGCTCACAGACCTGCCCACATATCCGTTCGAGACCAGGCGCTACTGGCTGCTGCCGCCCGTGGACGACGACCGGCCGGCGGCGTACGGGCTGGACACGTCTCCGCATCCGCTGCTCGCCGGCGCGACCGAGCTGCCGGACGGCGACCTGCTGTTCACCGGCGTGCTGTCGACCCGCCGCCAGCAGTGGCTGGCCCACCACCGGGTCGGCGGGCGGGTGCTGGTCCCCGCCACGGCCCTGGTCGAGCTGGCCCTCGCCGTGGGCACGACGGCCGGCCGGCCGACGCTCGGCGAGTTCGTGATGCACACGCCGATCGAGCTGGAGGGCGCGGCGGAGGTCCGTCTCCAGGTGGCCGTGTCCGCGGGCGGGACCCTCACGATCCGCAGCAGCCGCGCCCCGGGTGCGGCGCAGGGGCCGGCGCACTGGGACGTCAACGCCACGGCCACGCTCACCGAGGACGAGGTCCTCCCCGGCCGGCCGTTCGCGTCGGGCCCGGGGACCCGCCTCGATCCGGGCACGCCGGAGGACGCCTATCGGCTGCTCGCCGAGCACGGCTACGAGTACGGCCCGGCGTTCCGGGGGCTCGTCTCCGCCTGGCGCGACGAGGGCGACCTGTACGCCGAGGTGGCGCTGCCGCCGTCGCTCCGCGCCGAGGCCGCCGGATACGCCGCGCACCCGGCTCTGCTGGACGCCGCCCTCCACGCGCTCTCGCTGGACGGGCTCGACGGGCCACGGCGGGTGCCGTACGCGCTGAGCGGTGTGCGCGCGCGCCCGGCGCCGGGGGCGGGCCATGCGCGGCCTTCGGGAGCGGGGCCCGCCCGTGTCCGCGCCCGGCTCACCCCGCTGGACTCCGACACCTACCGGGTGGACCTCGTCGGCGACGACGGAGGGGAGGTGCTGACGGTGGAGCGGCTGCGGCTGCGCCCGCTCCCGGCCGCCGCCGCGCTGTACGGCCTGGCCTGGGAGGCGGCGGCACCGCCCGAGCCGGTCGGGGACTTCGCCCTCGCCGACGACCTCCCCGGCGACCCGCCGCCGCTCGTGCTGCTCGACGGGCTCGACCTCGACGACGACCCGTACGCCGCGCTGGACGCGGCCCGCGAGGCGCTGCGGCGATGGCTCGCCGATCCCGCGGCCGCGGACGCCCGGCTGGTGGTGCTGACGCGTGGCCTCGCCGTGGACGGCGACGAGGACGCCAGACCGTCCACTGCCGCCCTTTGGGGCCTGGTCAGGTCGGCCCGGGCCGAGCACCCCGGCAGGTTCGCCCTGCTCGACATCGGCGCGGAAGAGCTCGATCCGGGGCTGCTCGCGGCCGCCGGCGCGGCGTTCCCCGAGGCCGCGATCCGCGGGGGAGCGCCGCTGGTGCCGCGGCTCGTCGCCGAGCCCGCGGCGCCGTCCTCCGGAGCGCCGCCGCTGTGGCCGCGCAGCGCCGCGGGCGGCACCGTGCTCGTGACCGGGGGCCTCGGCGCGCTCGGCCGGCGGATCGCCGCTCACCTGGTCACCCGGCACGGCGTGCGGAACCTGCTCCTGGTCGGCCGCCGGGGCGAGCGTCACCCGGACGCCGCCGCGATCCGGGCGGAACTGACCGCCCTCGGCGCCGCCGTCACCGTACGGGCCTGCGACCCGGCGGACCCGCGGGCCCTGGCCGCCCTGCTCGCCGGTCTCGACGGCCCGTTGACGGGCGTCGTCCACGCGGCGGGCGTCGCCGAGGACGCGGTCGTCGAAAGGCTCACCGCGCCGGCTCTGCGCAGGGTGCTCGACGCCAAGCTCGCGGCGGCCCGCAACCTCGACGAGGCCACACGCGAGGGCGACCTCGACGCTTTCGTGCTGTTCGGCTCGGTGGCCGGTGTGCTCGGCACCGCGGGTCAGGGCGCGTACGCCGCCGCGAACGCCGCGCTGGAGGCGCTGACACGGCGCAGACGGCGGTCCGGCCGGCCCGGGCTGACCGTGCACTGGGGCCTGTGGGATGTCGGCGACGGAATGAGCGGCGGCCTTTCGGGGCGGGACGTCGCCCGGCTCGGGCGGGCCGGCATCCGGCCCATGGCCCCGGCCGACGGGCTCGACCTGTTCGACCGCGCCCTGGGGCTGGACGTCCCCGTCGTGGTGGCGGGCAGCCTCGACCTCCCGGCGGCGGCACGGATCCGCCCCACCGCCGCACAGCCCCACCGGCGCCCCGGCGCCCGTTCCCAGGGTGCGGACACCGCGCGGGCGGTGCTCGACGCGGTGCTCGACGTGGTGCTCGACGCGGTGGCCGCCGTGCTGGGGCACGCCGACGGCTCGGAGATCGACCCGGGCCGGGCGTTCACCGATCTCGGGTTCGACTCGCTGACCGCGGTCGAGTTGCGCAACCGGCTCGGCGGCGACCTCGGCGTCCGCCTGCCCGCGACGGTCGTGTTCGACCACCCCACCCCGGCCGCCCTCGCCGCCCATCTCGACGGCATTGTCACCGGCGGCCCCGGCACGCGCGGCGACGAGGCCGAGGGGCCGCGGGAGCCGTACGCGCCGGACGACGACGCCGTCGCGATCGTCGGCATGGCCTGCCGGTTCCCCGGCGGCGTACGGACGTCGGCGGAGCTGTGGGAGCTGCTCGTCTCGGGCACCGACGCCATCACCGAGTTCCCCGCCGACCGAGGCTGGGACCCCGACCTGTTCGACCCCGATCCCGACCATCCGGGCACGTCGATCACCCGGTATGGCGGGTTCCTGCACGACGCCGCCGAGTTCGACCCCGAGTTCTTCGGCATCAGCCACCGTGAGGCCCTGGCGGTCGACCCGCAGCAGCGCCTGCTGCTGCAGACCGCCTGGGAGGCGATCGAGGACGCGGGAATCGATCCGGCGACGCTGCGCGGCTCCCAGAGCGGGGTGTTCGTCGGCGTCATGTACTCCGACTACGGGGCGCGCGTCCACCAGCGCCGCGGCGCGGCCCGAGACCTGGAGGGCTACCTCGTCAGCGGCAGCGCGGGAAGCGTCGCGTCCGGCCGCATCTCCTACACCCTCGGCCTGGAGGGCCCGGCGGTGACCGTGGACACGGCCTGCTCCTCCTCGCTGGTCGCCGTCCACCAGGCCGCGCAGGCCCTCCGGCTCGGCGAGTGCGCCCTGGCCCTGGCCGGCGGCGCGACCGTGATGGCGAGCCCGGCCACGTTCGTCGAGTTCAGCCGCCAGCGCGGGCTGGCGCCCGACGGCCGCTGCAAGCCGTTCTCCGCCGACGCCGACGGCACCGCGTGGGGCGAGGGCGTGGGGCTGCTCGTGCTGGAACGCCTCTCCGACGCGCGGCGCAACGGCCACCGTGTGCTCGCCCTGGTCCGCGGCTCCGCGGTCAACCAGGACGGCGCGAGCAACGGGCTCACCGCGCCCAACGGCCCGGCGCAGGAGCGGGTGATCCGTGCCGCCCTGCGCGGCGCCGGTCTGCGGCCGTCGGACGTCGACGTGCTGGAGGCCCACGGCACCGGCACCCGGCTCGGCGACCCGATCGAGGCGGGCGCCGTGCTCGGCACGTACGGCCGGGACCGGGACGGGCGCGCTCCGCTGCTGATGGGCTCGGTCAAGTCGAACATCGGCCACACCCAGGCGGCGGCCGGAGTGGCCGGGATCATCAAGATGGTGCTGGCCATGCGGCATGGCCGGGTGCCCGCCACGCTGCACCTGGCCCGGCCCAGCGAACACGTCGACTGGTCCGGCGGCGCGGTCATCGTGCCCGCCGAGCCGGTCCCCTGGCCCGACGCCCCCGGGCCGCGCCGGGCCGCGGTCTCCTCGTTCGGCATCAGCGGCACCAACGCCCACGTCATCCTCGAAATGGGCGACGAGCCTCCCGCGCCGGACGCCCCGCCCGCCGTGGCGCCCGGCGAGGAGACGTCCGCGACGCGGGTCGTGCCGTGGGTGCTCAGCGCCCGCACCGCCGAGGCGCTGCGCGAGCAGGCGGCGAGGCTCAGGCGGCATGTGCTCGCCGATCCCGGGCTGCGGCCGGCCGACGTCGCCCTGTCGCTGGCCACCACCCGGACCGCGTTCGACCATCGGGCCGTGGTGCTCGGCCGGGACCGCGCCGAGCTGGTCGCCGGGCTCGACCACCTCGTCGCGGGGACGCGGCCGGAGGCCGGCGGCTTCCCCGTCGTCGTCACCGGCACGGCGGTGCGCGGCCGCACCGCCGTGCTGTTCGCTGGCCAGGGAGGCCAGCGGACCGGCATGGGCACGGAGCTGTACCGGACGTTCCCGGCGTACGCGCGGGCCTTCGACGAGGTACGCGCGGAGCTGCTCCGGATCGACGGCGTCGACGTGGCGGCGGTGATCGCGGGGGAGGGCGAGCCGGGGCTCATCGACAGGACCCGCTACACGCAGACGTCGCTGTTCGCACTGGAGGTCGCCCTCTTCCGCCTGCTGGAGTCGTGGGGCCTGGCGGCCGACGCCCTCGCGGGGCACTCGGTGGGGGAGATCGCCGCCGCGCACGTCGCCGGGGCGCTGACCCTGCCGGACGCGGCGGCGCTCGTGGCAGCGCGCGGGCGGCTCATGCAGGAACTGCCGGAAGGCGGGCTGATGGTCGCCGTGCAGGCCGACCGGGCGACGGTGGAACGGCTGGCGCGGGAGGCGGAGGCGCCCGTGGACGTCGCCGCCGTCAACGCCCCCGGCTCGGTGGTGATCTCCGGGGACGCCGAGCCCGTGGAGAGGCTGGCCGCGATCCTGTCCGGGCGCGGCCACCGGACCAGACGGCTCACCGTGAGCCACGCCTTCCACTCGGCCCGCATGGAGCCGATGCTGGCGCCGTTCCGCGCGGAGATCGCCGGACTGGCCGCGTCGGCCCCGCACCGCACGCTCGTGTCGACGCTCACCGCAGAGGAGGCCGGCGCCGGCACGCTGGGGTCACCGGACCACTGGGCCGGCCAGGTGCGGGGGACCGTGCGCTTCGCCGACGCGGTCGCACGGCTGCGCGGCCTCGGCGCGGCCCGCTTCCTGGAGATCGGCCCCGACTCGGCGCTCACCGCCATGGTCCGCCAGTGCGACCTGGGCGAGGACGCCGTCGCGGCGGCCGCGCTCGGCCGCGGGACCGGCGAGGTGACCGCGTTGTGGACGTTCGTGGCCCGCGCCTTCGTGGCCGGGGTCGCCTGGGACTGGCGGGCGCTGCTGGGCGGGGGCGTCGTGGTCCCGCTGCCCACCTACGCCTTCCGCCGCGAGCGGCTGTGGCTCGCGGCGCCCTCGCCGGACGCGACCGCGACCGGCGTCGGCGCGGACGATCCCGGCCACCCGCTGCTCACGGCCGCCGTGACCGTCCCCGACGGGGGACCCACCGTCTACACCGGCGTGCTGTCGGCCGGGCGGCAGCCCTGGCTGGCCGACCACGCGCTCGCGGGGGCCCCGGTGCTCCCGGCCGCCGCCCTCCTCGACGTGACCGCCTGGCTCGCGGCCCGGCACGGCGCCGACGGGGTGCGGGAACTGGAGCTGCGCTCGCCGGTGCCGATCCCCGCGGAAGGGGAGGTCCAGCTGCGGATCACGGTCGACGGCGCCCGGGTGCGTGTTCACGGCCGTCCCTCCGGGTCCGGGGAGTGGACCCTGCACGCCGAGGCGGTGCTCGGCGACGACGGTCCCGGGCCCGGCTGGCCGGGCCGCCGTCCGCCCGAGGCCGTGTCCGTTGACGTGACCGGCGCGTACGCCCGGTTCGCCGCGCGCGGCTACGAGTACGGCCCCGCCTTCCAGGGCCTGCGCGCCATGTGGCGGACCGAGGACGAGCTGTACGCCGAGGTCGAGAGCGAGATCGTCCCCGGGCTGCTCGACGCGGTCCTGCACCCGTGGGTCGCGGTCGCCGCGGACCCGCCGGAGGGGCGGATCCCCGTCCCCTACGCGTTCCGCGGCCTGGCTCTCCACGCCGAGCCGGGGAGACGGCTGCTGGTCAGGATCCGGCTCACCGGGGAGGAGACGTTCACACTCGACGCGGCCGACGCCGGCGGATCCCCGGTGCTGTCGGTGGCGGAGGTACGCGTACGCCCGATAGAGGAGCGCGCGCTGCTGAGCGCGGGGGGAGCCGGCCCGCGGCCGTACGAGATCGTCTGGGCCCCGGCCCCGCTCGACGGCACGCCCCCGGCCGGGAGACCCGCGGTCGTCCTGGCCCCCGAGGGGCTCCTCGCCGACGCGCCCTGCCCTGTCGTCACCTACCCGACCGGCGGAGAACCGGGAGGCAGCGCCGCGCCCCCTGGCGGCCCGGCCGCGGCGGTCCGGGCGGCCCTGGACGCGGCCCGCGCGGCCGTCCTCGGGCTGCCCGACGACGGCCACCTCGTGGTGGTGACCCGGGGAGCCACGGGAGACGAGGGACCACAGGCCCCCGGCCCGGCGCCCTCCGGCGGGCCGGGCGACCTCAGCGGGCTGATCGGGGCGGCGCTGTGGGGGTTCGTCCGTGCGGCGGTCCAGGAGTTCCCCGGCAAGGTCGGCGTGGTCGACCTCGACGACAGCCCGGAGTCGACGGCCGGGCTGCCGCGCGCCCTGGCGGCCCGGCCCGGCCAGATCGCCCTGCGCCGGGGCGAGGTCGTGCGTCCCCGCCTGCGCGCCCTGACCGGCGCCCCCGGCGACGCGCCGGACCTGGGCTCGGGCACGGTCCTGGTGACCGGAGCCGGCGGCGCGCTCGGCGGCGAGGTCGTGCGGCACCTGGCCCGCCGGCACGGCGCCCGCAGGCTGCTGCTCGTCAGCCGGCGCGGCGACGCCGATCCCGCGCTGCGTGCCCTCGCCGGGGAACTCGCGGCACAAGACGGCGTCGATGTCCGTACAGCCGCCTGTGACGTGGCCGACCCCGCGGCGACGGAGGCGCTGGTCGCCGGGGTGGCCGGCGACCTCGTCGCGGTGGTCCACGCGGCGGGCGCGCTCGACGACGCCGTGCTGGAGAACACGACCCCCGAACGGCTCGACCGGGTCCTGCGCCCGAAGGTGGACGCGGCCTGGAACCTCCACCGGCTCACCGCACACCTGCCGCTGCGGGCGTTCGTGCTGTTCTCGTCCGTCGCGGGGGTGCTGGGCAACGCGGGACAGGCGGGTTACGCCGCGGCCAACGCGTTCCTGGACGCGCTCGCCCGGCACCGGCGGGCGGCCGGGCTGCCCGCACTGTCGCTCGCCTGGGGTTTGTGGGACTCCGGCGGAGGCATGGCCGCCGAGCTGAGCGCGGCCGCGCGGGCCCGGCTCGACCGGATGGGCGTCCGCCCGCTGGTCAGCGGCGAGGCGCTCGACCTGCTCGACCACGCACTGGCGGCGGGCCCCGCCGTGCTGGTCCCGGCGCGGTTCGACCGGGCCGCGCTCGCCCGGCGGCAGGGCGAACCGCCCGAGGTGCTCGCCGATCTGGCGCCCGCCGCCGCTCCCGCCGTACGGGCCGTGCCGCTGGCGCGGCGCCTCGACGGGCTGGACGAGGAGGCGGCCCGGGCCCTGGTGCGCGGCGTCGTCGCGGGCCGGGTCGCGGAGGTGCTCGGACTGCCCGGCGGAGCGCGCGTCCCCGAGGATCGCGGGCTGTTCGACCTCGGTCTCGACTCGCTCACGGCGATCGAGCTGCGCAACCGGCTCGGAGAGGAGTCGGGCGAGCGGCTCCCGGCGACCGTGCTGTTCGACCACCCGACCGTACGGGAGCTGACCGCGTACCTGCTCGACCGGGTGCGCGGGGAGCGGCCGGTGTTCGACCCGGCGGCTCTGGACGCCTGGGTGTCGGCCGCCTCCGGCCGCACCGGCGGCGACCGGCAGCGGGCCGAGCTCGTACGGGCGCTGCGCGGCGCGCTGAGCGTCCTCGACCCCGCCGGGGGACGGCCGGCCGCGAACGGCGGCGACTCCCTGGCCGGAGTCGAGGCGGCCTCCGACGACGAGCTGTTCGGCCTGCTCGACCGGGAGCTGAGCGAGTGATCCCGCCGCACGCCCTTCCCCGCGGAACGACGGATCTTCAGGACGGAGAGCGGTTCATCCATGGCGAATGAAGACAAGCTGCGCGACTACCTCCGGCGGACCACGGCCGACCTGCTGCGCGCCCGCGCGGAGCTGGAACGGCTCGAACAGGCCGAGCACGAGCCGCTGGCGATCGTCGCGATGGCCTGCCGCTACCCCGGCGGCGTGCGGACGCCCGAGGACCTGTGGCGGCTGGTCGAGTCGGGCACCGACGCGATCACCCCCTTCCCGGGGGACCGGGGGTGGCCCCTCGACGAGCTGTTCGACCCCGACCCGGACCGGGAGGGCACGAGCTACGCCTCCGAGGGCGGGTTCCTGCACGACGCGGCGGGCTTCGACGCGGAGCTGTTCGGCATCAGCCCGCACGAGGCCCTGGCCGTCGACCCCCAGCAGCGGCTGCTCCTCCAGGCCACCTGGGAGGTCTTCGAACGGGCCGGGCTCGACCCGCGCGGGCTGTCGGGCGAGCGGATCGGGGTGTTCGTCGGGGTCATGTACTCCGACTACGGCTCCCGCCACGTGCGCGCTCCCGAGGGATTCGAGGGGTTCATCGGCACCGGCAGCGCGGGGAGCGTCGCCTCCGGCCGCATCGCCTACGCCTTCGGCCTGCAGGGACCGGCGGTCACCCTGGACACGGCGTGCTCGTCGTCGCTGGTCGCCCTCCACTACGCCGCGCAGGCGGTCCGCCGCGGCGACTGCGATCTGGCCGTGGCAGGAGGCGCGACCGTCATGGCGACCCCCGCCACCTTCGTCGAGTTCAGCCGCCAGCGCGGGCTGGCCCCCGACGGCCGGTGCAAGGCGTACGCCGCGGCGGCCGACGGCACCGGCTGGGCCGAGGGCGTCGGACTGGTGCTCGTGGAGCGGCTGTCGGAGGCCCGGCGCAGGGGCCATCCGGTCGTTGCGGTCCTGCGCGGCAGCGCGGTCAACTCCGACGGCGCGAGCAGCCGCCTGTCCGCACCCAACGGTGCGGCGCAGCAGCGGGTCATCCGGGCCGCGCTCGCCGACGCCGGTCTCGGGCCGGAGGACGTGGACGCGGTCGAGGGGCACGGCACCGGCACCGGCCTCGGCGACCCCATCGAGGCGAACGCGCTCATGGAGGTGTACGGCAAGGCCCACCCGGCCGGTGATCCGGTCTGGCTGGGCTCGCTCAAGTCCAACATCGGGCACACCCAGGCGGCCGCGGGCGTCGGCGGCGTCATCAAAATGGCGCTGGCCATGCGGCACGGCGTGCTCCCCGCGAGCCTGCACATCGACGAGCCCACCCCGCACGTCGACTGGGCCGCCGGTGGTCTCGCCCTGCTCACCGCCGCGCGTCCCTGGCCCGATCGGGACCGCCCCCGCCGGGCCGCGGTGTCCTCCTTCGGCATCAGCGGCACCAACGCCCACGTGATCGTCGAACAGCCCCCGGCCGAGACCGGGGCGCTCTCCCCGCCGGGGGAGCCGGGCGCGCGGGAAGCCGGCGAGGGTGAGGCCGGTGCGGGGGACGCCCTCCCCGCGGTGGCCCCGTCCACGGAGGAGGCCGCGTCCGGCGCGGCGCCGGACGCGGCCGACGCGGTGCGGCCGGTGGTCCGGCCGGTGGTATGGACGGTGTCGGGGCACACCGAGGCGGCCCTGCGCGCCCAGCTCGGCCGGTTGCGGCGGTGGGCCCGGGACCACCCGGAAGCCGTCCCGGCGGACGTCGCCCGCACGCTGCGTACGGCGCGGGCCGACCTCGCGCACCGCGCGGTCGTGGTGGGGACGGACCTGCGCGCGCTGACGGGAGGGCTCGCCGCGCTGGAGGAGGGCCTGCCGTCCCCTCGTGCCGTGGCGGGGGAGGCGCAGGGCGTGGCGCGGCCCGTGTTCGTCTTCCCCGGCCAGGGGTCCCAGTGGGCCGGGATGGCCCGTGAGCTGTTCGCCGCCTCCGAGCCGTTCCGGGAGGAGTTGCTGCGGTGCGCCGCCGCACTCGCCCCGTACGTCGACTGGGATCTCGTCGAGGTGGTGACCTCGCCGGAGGGCGGCGCGGCCGGCCTCCTGAACAGGGTCGACGTGGTGCAGCCCGCCCTGTTCGCGGTGATGGCGTCGCTGACCGCCGCGTGGCGCTCCCTCGGCGTCGAACCGGCCGCGGTGGTGGGCCACTCCCAGGGCGAGATCGCGGCGGCGTACGCGGCCGGCGTCCTGGACCTGGCCGACGCCGCGGCCCTGGTCGCCCGGCGAAGCCGCGCCATCGCGGACATCGCGGGCGGCGGGGCGATGGCGTCGGTCGAGCTGCCCGCCGCCGAGGTCCGCGGCCGTTTCGCCGGTCTCGGCGGCGTCGTGGTCGCGGCCCTGAACGGGCCCGCCGCCACCGTCGTGTCGGGCGAGGCGGGCGCGGTGCGGGAGCTCGTCGCCCGATGCGAGGCCGAGGGCGTGCGGGCCCGGCTCGTGCCCGTGGACTACGCGTCCCATTCGCCCGCCGTGGAGCCGTTGCGCGAGACGCTGCTCGCCCGCCTGTCCGGGATCCGCCCCAGGTCCGGCGGGACGCCCTTCTACTCGACGGTGGTGGCCGGCGAGCTGGACGGGGCCGCGCTCGACGCCGCGTACTGGTACGCCAACCTGCGCGAGCCGGTGCGGCTCAGCGAGACCGTGGCCGCCCTGATCGCCGCGGGCCACCGATGCTTCCTGGAGGTCAGCCCGCATCCGGTGCTGGCGGCGCCGCTGCGGGACACGGCCGAGGAGGCCGGTGCCGAGGCGGACGTCGTGGCCACGCTGCGCCGCGACGACGGAGGGCTCGACCGGCTGCTCACCTCGGCCGGATCGCTGTTCGCGGCCGGCGTGCCGGTGGAGTGGGGGCCGTTCGCGGCCGGGCGGGTGCTCGACCTTCCCACGTACGCCTTCCAGGAGCGGCGCTACTGGCTGGACGCGGTGACCGCCGGGCCGTCCGGCCTCCCCCCGACCGGCCACCCCGTGCTCGGTGTGGCCGTCGAGGACGCCGAGGGGCAGCGGGTGCTGTTCGCGGGCGCGTTGCCGGCCGGTGGGTGGGCGCGGCAACACCGGCTGGGGGAGCGACCGCTGCTCCCCGGGAGCGCGCTGGTCGAACTCGCGCTGGCGGCGGGTGATCGGGTCGGCCTGCCCGTCGTGGAAGACGTCACGCTCGTCGCCCCGGTGGAGACGGCGGGTCCGGTGCAGGTGCAGGTCCAGGTTCAGGTCCAGGGCGCGGTGCAGGCCGAGGGCGCGGTGCAGGCCGAGGGCGCGGTGCAGGCCGAGGGCACGGTCCAGGTCCAGGGCACGGTCCAGGGCACGGTGCAGGCCGAGGACGCGGTGCAGGTGGAGGACGCATTGCAGGGGCGGACCGAGGTGGAGAACGCGGCCGGCGGCGCGACCTTCACGGTCCACGCAAGGACGGGCGAGGGCGACGCCGCGGGCGCCTGGCGGCTGCACGCCTCCGGCTCCCTGAGCCCCGCGAGTCCCCCCGGCGGTGCGGGAGCCGAACGGCCACCCGAGGGCGTGCGGCCGGGCGGTTCTCCCGGGGAGTGGCCGCCCGGGGGCGCGGAGCGGATCGACGTGGCGGCCGGCTACGACCGGCTGGCCGAGGCGGGGGCGCACTACGGCCCCGCCCTGCGCGCCGTACGCGCCGCCTGGCGACGGGACGGCGAGCTGTTCGCCGAGCTGGCGGCATCCGGGCCGCCGGCGCCGCCCCGGGAGGAGGGTTTCGCGCTGCATCCCGCCGTGCTGGACGGCGTCGTGCAGGCCGCGTTCCTCGACCGCGTGACGCGGGACGACGGCCCGTCCGAGGTAGTCGTGCCCTTCGCCTGGAGCGGGGTGCGGGCGTACGCCCCGGCCGGCGGCCCCCTGCGGGCGCGGCTGGGCAGGACCGGCCCGGACACCTTCACCGTGCTTCTCACCGACCACGACGGCAGGACCGTGCTGACGGCCGACGAGGTACGTGTACGTGCCGCATCGGCGCAGGCCGGCCACGAGGCGTCCCCGGCCGTGTCCCCGGGGCTGCGGCTGACGCCCCTCGAGAGGCGGGCGGCCGCGAACGACGTCTCCGCGGAGACGCCCGCCGGGGCGTACACCGCCCTGGACGGCCTGAGCGCGCGGGAGCGGGACGATCGCCTGCTCGACCTGGTGGCCCGGGCGGTCGCCGGGATCCTCGGCTACGACTCGGCAGGGGAGGTGCGTCCCGACCGGCCCTTCCGCGACCTGGGGATCGACTCCCTGACCGGCGTGCGACTCCGCGACCACCTCGGCCGCGCCCTCGGCCTGCGCCTGCCGAGCACGCTCGTGTTCGACCATCCCACTCCGCGCGCACTGGCCCGCCATCTGGGCGAGTCCCTGGCCGGAGCCGCCACCGCCGCGGCTCCGGCGGTCCCGGCGCGGCACGATGGCGCGGCGGCGGAGGAGCCCGTCGTGATCGTGTCCATGGCCTGCCGCTACCCCGGCGGCGTGACCACCCCCGAAGAACTCTGGGATCTGCTGGAGGCGGGCGGCGACGCCATCGGGCCCTTCCCTGCCGACCGCGGCTGGGACCTCGCGGCGCTGTTCGACGACGACCCCGACACCCCGGGCACGTCCTACGCCCGCTACGGCGGCTTCATCCACGACGCCGCCGACTTCGACGCCGGCTTCTTCGAGATGAACCCCCGGGAGGCGCGGGCGGCCGACCCGCAGCAGCGGCTGCTGCTCGAGACGTCATGGGAGGCGTTCCAGCGGGCCGGCATCGACCCGTCCCGCCTGCGCGGCTCGCGCACCGGCGTATACGTCGGCCTCATCTACACCGAGTATGGCGCGCGGGCCCAGGACGACCCCCGCGAGCACGGCGGCTACCTCGGCACCGGCAGCGCCGGAAGTGTGGCGTCCGGCCGGATCGCCTACACCTACGGCCTGGAAGGCCCCGCGATCACGGTCGACACCGCGTGTTCGTCCTCCCTCGTCGCTCTTCACCTCGCCGTACGGGCGCTGCGGGCCGGGGAGTGCGACCTCGCCCTGGTCGGCGGCGCGACGCTCATGGCCACACCGGCGACGTTCGTGGAGTTCAGCCGCCAGCGCGGGCTGTCGCCCGACGGCCGGTGCCGGGCGTTCGCGGACGCGGCGGACGGGACGGGCTTCAGCGAGGGCGTCGGCCTGCTGCTCGTGGAGCGGCTGTCGGACGCACGGCGCAACGGCCACCCGGTGCTCGCCGTCGTGAAGGGGACGGCCGTGAACCAGGACGGCGCGAGCAACGGGCTCACCGCTCCCAACGGCCCCGCCCAGGAGCGGGTGATCGAGGAGGCGCTGCGCGCCGCCGGGCTGACTCCGGCCGACGTGGACGCGGTCGAGGCCCACGGCACCGGCACCACGCTCGGCGATCCGGTCGAGGCGCGGGCCCTGCTGCGCACGTACGGCGCGGCCAGAGGCGACCGCCCGCCGTTGTGGCTGGGGTCGCTCAAGTCGAACATCGGCCACACCCAGGCGGCGGCCGGGGTCGGCGGCCTCATCAAGATGATCCTCGCGCTGGAGCACCAGACGCTGCCGCGCACGCTGCACGTCGACGGCCCGTCGCGCCACGTGGACTGGGACGCGGGCGGGCTGGAACTGCTCACCGAGGCCGTGCCCTGGCCCGCCGGAGACCGCCCCCGGCGCTTCGGCGTCTCGGCCTTCGGGATGAGCGGCACCAACGCGCACGTCATCGTCGAGGAGCCGCCCGCCGCGGACGCCTCACCCGGCGCCCGGCCGGAGCCGGCGCCCGCCGCCGCGGTCCCGCTGGTCCTGTCGGCCAAGTCGCCGGGCGCCCTGCGCGGCGAGGCGCGCAAACTGGCCGGATATCTGGAGCGGCACCCCGGAGTCCCGCTGGCCGACGTCGCGGCGGAGCTGGTGCGCACCAGGGCCGAGTTCGGGCACCGGGCGGTCGTCGTGGCCTCGGACATCGGGGAGGCGATCGAGGGGCTCGCCGCCGTCGCCGACGCGGCGCCCGTCGCGACCGCCGTCACCGGCTACGCCAGGCAGCCCCGGCGGCCCGTCTTCCTCTATCCCGGGCAGGGCGCGCAGTGGGACGGCATGGCCCGGGCGCTGATCGAGGAGTCGCCCGCCTTCGCCGCCCGGATCGCCGAATGCGCCGCCGCCCTGGACCCGGTCACCGGGTGGTCGCTGCGTGAGGCACTGCTCGACGGCGCCGACCTGGGAAGGGCCGACGTCGTCCAGCCCGTCCTGTGGGCCACGATGACCGGCCTGACCGCGGTCTGGGAGTCCTTCGGCGTACGTCCCGCCGCGGTCGTCGGTCACTCCCAGGGCGAGATCGCCGCCGCGCTCGCGGCCGGGGCCCTGTCGCTGGAGGAGTCGGCGGCGGTGGTGGCGCTGCGCAGCCGCGCGCTCCGGGCACTGTCCGGCGGGGGCGCGATGCTGTCGGTCGCCGCTCCCGCGGACGTGGTCGCCGAGGCCATCGAGGCGACCGAGGGCGAGGCGGCCGGGATCGCGGTGGCCGCCGTCAACGGGCCCGCCTCCACCGTCGTCGCGGGGACCGCGGGAACGGTGGACAGGCTGCGGCGCGAACTGCGGGAGCGAGGCGTGCGCGTCCGGCTCGTCGACGTGGACTACGCCTCCCACTCTCCCCAGGTGGAGCCGCTGGAGGCGGAGCTGCTCGAGGTGCTGCCCGAGCCCGCGCCGCCGGCGTACACGGCCGACGTCTTCTCGACGGTGACGGGGCAGAGGGTCGACCCCGCCGGGGACACCGATTTCGGGCGGCCCGCGTACTGGTACCGCAACCTGCGCAGCCCGGTGCTGCTCCAACCGGCCGTGGAGGCGGCCGTCGCGGCCGGGCACGAGGTGTTCATCGAGGTGAGCCCCCACCCGGTCATCGGCATGGGCGTTCAGGAGATCCTCGACGCGCACCCCGAGGTCCGCTCGCCCGCCGTCGTCGGCACCCTGCGGCGGGAGGACGGCGGCCTGCGCCGCGTGCTCGTCTCGGTGGCCGAGGCCTGGGTGAACGGCGTGCCGGTCGACTGGGGAGCCCACCTGCTCGCCGGGCCGTCAGGCCGCGCGCCGCGGCCGATCCCCACCCTGCCCACCTATGCCTTCGACCGGCGCCGCCACTGGCTGGACGCGCCGGCCAGGACCGCCGCCGTGCCGGGGGCCCGCCGGGTCGCCCACCCGCTGCTGGACGCCGTGCTGCGGCCGGCGGGCGAGGATCGCGTGCTGCTGCTCGGCCGTCTCGGGCTCGGCGACCACCCCTGGCTGGCCGATCACGCCGTGGAGGGCACGGTGCTGGTGCCCGGCGCGGTGCTCGCGGAGCTGGCCGCCTTCGCGGGACAGACGGTGGGCACGCCGCGCGTCGACGAGCTGACCCTGACCCGGCCGCTCGTGCTGGAGCCGTCCGGCGCGACGGAGATCCAGGTGACGGTGGGCCCGGCCGATCCCGACGGGCGGCGCGAGGTCGGCGTGCACGCCCGGCCCGCCTCCGGCCCCGACCCCGAGGGCGATCCTCTCGGCGCGCCGTGGACCACCCACGCCGACGGCGTCCTTACCCCCGCACTGCCCGCCCCCGCCGTGCCCGCCCCCGCCGTGCCCGCCCCCGCCGTGCCCGCGGGCCCGGACGCGGGCTCCCTCGCGGGGGCATGGCCGCCGGCCGGGAGCGTCCCCCTGCCCGTCGACCGGCTGTACGAGGATCTGGCGGCGAAGGGCTACCGCTACGGCCCGGCCTTCCGAGGCCTTCGGGCGGCGTGGCGGTCCGGAGAGGACGTCTTCGCCGAGGTGTCCCTGGAGGCCCCCGCGGGCTTCCGTCTCGCCCCCACCGTGCTCGACGCCGCGCTGCACGCCCTCGCCCCCGCCCGTCTGTTCCCCGATGACGGCGCCGTACGCCTGCCCTTCACGTGGCGGGGGTTCACCCCGCACGGCCCGGCTCCCGGGACCGTCCGCGTACGCCTGCGCCGGGCGGGCGACGACGCGGTGGCCGTCGAACTGACCGCCGCGGACGGCACGCCGGTGGCGTCGGCCGACGCGGTGACGTTCCGCGTGGCCGATCCGGCCGACCTCGCCGCGGCCTCCGGCGACTCGCTGTACGAGCTCGTCTGGGAGCCGGTGCCCCCCGGCTCCGGCGTCCCGCGCGAGCACGCCTGGGTGCTCGGGGCCGCGGACGCGGACTTCTCCGGCGTGGACGCGGCGCTCGCGGCCCTGGACGCCGGGGCGCCCGCCCCCGGGGTGCTGGTGATCACCGCGCCCGTCGCCGCGCCTGTCGCCGTGTCGGACGGCGACGTGCCCGGGGCGGTCAGGACGGCCCTGCTGGAGGTGCTCGGCACGCTGCGGCGCGGCCTCGCCGACGCCAGGCTCGCCGGGACGCTGTTCGTCGTACGCACCCGGGACGCGGTCGCCGCCGCCCCCGGCGACCCGGTGGGTGCGCTCGACGGCGCCGCCGTCTGGGGCCTCGTCCGCAGCGCGCAGAGCGAGGAGCCGGGCCGGATCGCCCTCGTGGACGACGGCGGCGCTCCGCTCTCCGCGGTGCTCGACGCCGTCGCCACCGGGGAGCCGCAGACGGCGCTCAGGGACGGCCGCCCGCTGGCGCCCCGGCTGACCCCCCGCCGCCCCGACCTCATGCGGCCGCGCGGCGGCTGGCGGCTGGAGGCGGGGGAGGGCGGTGTCGCCGACGACCTCGCGTGCCGGCCCGTGGAGGACCGGCCGCTCGGGCCCGGCGAGGTGCGGGTGGCCGTGCGGGCCGCGGGCCTCAACTTCCGCGACGCCATGCTGGTCCTCGGCATGTACCCCGGCTCGGCCGACCTCGGCACCGAGGGAGCGGGCGTCGTGCTGGAGGTGGGCGACGACGTCACCGGCCTCGCACCGGGAGACCGCGTGATGGGGCTCGTCGCCGGCGGCATCGGGCCGCGGGCCGTCACCGACCACCGCCTGCTCACCCCGATCCCGGCCGGGCTCACGTTCGCGCAGGCGGCGACCGTGCCCGCGGTGTTCCTCACGGCCTGCTACGCGCTGCGCGACCTCGCCGCCGCACGGCCCGGTGAGCGGCTGCTGGTGCACTCGGCGGCGGGCGGCGTGGGCGGTGCGGCCATCCAGCTCGCCCGTCACTGGGGGCTCACGGTGTTCGGCACCGCCAGCCCCGCCAAGTGGCCCTACCTGGAACGGGCGGGGCTGCCACCGGAGCGCGTCGCGAACTCGCGCGACCTGTCCTTCGCCGAGACCATCCGCGCCGCGACCGGCGGCCGGGGCGTGGACATCGTGCTCAACTCGCTGGCCCGCGAGTTCGTGGACCACTCGCTGGGGCTGCTCGCGCCCGGCGGCCGTTTCGTCGAAATGGGCAAGACCGACATACGCGACCCCGGCGAGATCCGCGACCGCCACGGCGTCCTCTATCGGGCCTTCGACCTGGCCGAGGCCGGGCCGGACCGGATCGCCGCCATGCTCGCCGACATCGCCGGGCTCCTCGCCGAGGGCGTCCTCGCTCCGCTCCCGGTGACGGCCTGGGAGGCCGGCCGGGCGCCCGAGGCCGTACGGCACCTCGGCCTCGCCCGCCACGTCGGCAAGGTGGCGCTGCGGATCCCCCGCCCGCTCGACCCCGAGGGCACGGTCCTCGTCACGGGCGGCACGGGCGGCGTGGGACGGCTGGTCGCCGCGCACCTGGCCCGGCGGCACGGCGTACGGAACCTGCTGCTGGTGAGCAGGCGGGGGGAGCGGGCGCCCGGGGTCGAGGACCTGCGCGCCGAGCTGGACGGGCTCGGGGCGCGGCTGACGGTCGCCGCCGCCGACGTCGCGGACCGCGCGGCGATGGCCCGCGTGCTCGGCGAGGTGCCCGCGGAGCGGCCGCTGACGGCCGTGGTGCACGCGGCCGGCGTTCTCGACGACGCCACACTGGCCGGGCTCGACGCCGGACGGCTCGACGCCGTGCTCAGGCCGAAGGCCGACGGCGCCTGGCACCTCCACGAGCTGACGCGGGACCTCGACCTCGCCGCGTTCGTGCTGTTCTCCAGCGCGGCCGGGATCGCCGGCAGCGCGGGACAGGCGGCCTACGCGGCGGCCAACGTCTTCCTCGACGCACTGGCCGCCCTGCGGGCCCGCGAGGGGCTCCCGGCGACCTCCGTCGCCTGGGGCCTGTGGCGGTCCGGCAGCGCCATGACGGGAGGGCTCTCGGCGGCCGACCGGGCCAGGATGACCCGCTCCGGCCTGCTGCCGATGACGCCGGAGCACGCCCTGGCACTGCTCGACGCGGCGCTGGACGCGGCCGCCCCGGCGCTGACCGCCGTACGGCTCGACCCCGCGAGGCTGGCGGCCGCACCGGACCTCGCCGCGCCCCTGCGCGGGCTCGCCCGAGCGGACGCACCCCGGGCGGACGCTCCGGCGGGGACGGCCCCCGACCTGCCGGGCCTGCTCGCCGCGGCGGAGCCCGCCCGGCGGCGCGCGCTGGTGAACGAGACGGTGCTGCGGTACGTCGAGGCCGTGCTCGGCCGGGCGCCCGAGGACGACGCCGGCGAGCCGCGCAGCTTCCGGGAGCTCGGGTTCGACTCGCTGACCGCCGTCGAGCTGCGCAACCGGCTCGGCAAGGCGACCGGCCTGCGGCTACCGGCCACCGTGGTCTTCGACCATCCGACCCCGGACGCCCTGGCGGAGTACCTGCTCGGCCGCCTGGCCCCGGACGACCCCGGTGGTCCGGACGGCCAGGAGCCGCCGGTCCCGGCGCTCACCGCTCCTCCCGCTCCCGCGACCGGCGCGGAGGTCCCGGCGACCGCGGAGGAGCTGTTCCGGTTCATCGACTCCGAGTTCCGATCCGAGGGACGGCGGCATGCCTGACGAGAAGCGACTGGTGGAGTACCTCCAGTGGACGACCGCCGAGCTCGCGCGGGTCAAGCGGGAGCTGGCGGTCCTGACCGAGCCCGAGCCGGTGGCCGTGGTGGCGATGGCCTGCCGGTTTCCCGGCGGCGTCCGCTCGCCGGAGGACCTGTGGCGGGTGGTCGCCGAGGGCGCCGACGCGGTGGGAGAGCCGCCGGACGACCGCGGCTGGGATCCGGCGCTGCGCGAGCACGCGAAGGCCGGGGGGTTCCTCGACGACGCCGCGGGTTTCGACGCCGCCTTCTTCGGGATCGCGCCGCGCGAGGCCGCCGCGATGGATCCCCAGCACCGCCAGCTCCTGGAGGTGTCGTGGGAGGCCATGGAGCGGGCCGGCATCGTGCCCGCCTCGCTGCGCGGCAGCCGGACCGGCGTGTTCACCGGGGTGATCTACCAGGACTACGCCCCGCCCCTGGACGGCGTGCCGCCCGAGGCCGAGGGCTACCTGATGACCGGAAACGCCACCAGCATGGCCTCGGGCCGCCTGGCCTACACCTTCGGGTTCGAGGGGCCCGCCCTCACGGTGGACACGGCGTGCTCGTCGTCGCTCGTGGCGATCCATCTGGCCGTACGGTCGCTGCGGGCGTCCGAGTGCGACCTGGCGCTCGCCGGAGGGGCGACGGTCATGGCCACGCCCCGGGTGTTCGCCGAGTTCGCCCTGCAGGGCGGGCTCGCCGGGGACGGCCGGTGCAAGGCGTTCTCCCGGTCGGCCGACGGCACCGGATTCGGCGAGGGCGCGGGGATACTGGTGCTGGAACGTCTCTCCGACGCCCTGCGCGCGGGTCACCCGGTCCTCGCCGTCATCCGCGGCTCGGCGGTCAACTCCGACGGGGCGAGCAACGGCATCACCGCGCCGAGCGGCCCCGCCCAGCGGAAGGTGATCGAGGCGGCCCTGCGGGCGGCGGGACTGTCCCCGGCGGACGTGGACGCCGTCGAGGCGCACGGCACCGGGACGGCCCTCGGCGATCCCATCGAGGCGGGCGCCCTCATCGAGGCGTACGGCAGGGCCCCGGGGCGGCGGGAGCCCCTGTGGGTCGGCTCGGTGAAGTCGAACCTGGGGCACACGCAGGCCGCCGCCGGGGTGGCCGGGGTCGTCAAGATGGTCCAGGCGTTGCGGCACGAGACGCTTCCGGCGACCCTGCACGCGGACGAGCCGTCCGAGCTGGTCGACTGGGACGAGGGCGGGGTGGCCCCGCTGACCCGGCCCCGGCCCTGGCCCAGGACCGGCCGGCCCCGGCGGGCGGGTGTCTCCTCCTTCGGCATCAGCGGGACCAACGCCCATGTCATCGTCGAGGAGCCCCCGGCTCCCCAGCCGGACGGAGGGGCCGGCGCGGGGCGGGGCGGGGAGATCGGGGCGCCGGCTCCCGGACCCGGCGGGCAGCCGTCGGCGGAGCCGGACGGAAAGCCGGTGGCGATCCCCTGGGTGCTGTCGGGCCGGTCACCCGAGGCGGTGCGCGCCCAGGCCGCACGCCTGCGCGACCTCCTGCGCGCCGCGAGCACGCCCGGGGAGCCCGCAGACGGGGCGGGGAAGGGCTCCGAAGCGACGGGGGAGCGCTCGGGTGTCGCGGGCATGCGCGCCGGCGGGCCCGGAGCGGGGGCCGACATCGCGGCGGTGGCGCGGACGCTGATCCGCGCCCGCTCGTCGTTCCGCCATCGGGCGGTGGCGATCGGCGCCGACGCCGCCGAGCTGTCCCGGGAGCTGGACGCGCTGGCCGCGCCCGCCGCGCCGGTCGGCACCGCCGGGCCCGCCCCCTCGGTGGCCTTCGTGTTCTCCGGGCAGGGCACCCAGCGTCCCGGCATGGGCCGGGAGCTGCACCGGCGGTTCCCCGCGTACGCCGCGGCGTTCGACGCCGCCTGCGCCGCACTGGACCGCGCCCGCACGCTGCGCGGCGCGGACGGCCCGGGCGTGGCCGACGTGGTGTTCGCCCCCGAGGGGTCGCCGGCGGCCGCGCTGCTGCGGCGCACCGAGTTCGCCCAGCCGGCGTTGTTCGCCACCCAGCTCGCCATGTTCCGGCTGGCCGGAGAGCTGGGCCTGACCGGCGGCGCGCTGCTCGGCCACTCGATCGGGGAGCTCACGGCGGCGCACGCCGCGGGGGCCCTCTCGCTCGACGACGCGGCGGCCCTGGTCGTCGCCCGCGCCCTGGTCATGCAGGCGGCCCCCGAGGGCGGCGCGATGGTGTCACTGCGCGCGCCGGAGCCGGAGGTCGCCGCCTCGCTGAAGGAGGTGGACGGCCTGGTCGCGGTGGCCGCGGTCAACGGCCCCCGCTCGACGGTGATCTCCGGGGACGCCGCCGCCGTGCGGAAGCTGGCGGCCGCGTGGCGGGCGCGGGGGGTGCGGACCAAGCTCCTCGCGGTGAGCCACGCGTTCCACTCGCCGCACATGGACCCGGCGCTGCGCGGCCTGGCGGAGGCCGCCCGCGCCCTGACCGTACGGGAGCCCGCCGCCGTGCTGGTCTCCACCCGCACCGGGAGGGTCGCGACGCGCGAGGAACTGGCCGCGCCGGACCACTGGGCCGCCCAGGCGCGCGAGCCGGTCCGCTTCCACGACGGCGTGCGGGCGCTGCGCGCCCTCGGCGTGGACACCTTCGTGGAGATCGGCCCCGACGCCACGACGGCCGGCATGGTCGCCGACTGCCTCGCGGGGGAGAGCGGCGAGGCCGCCGCGATCCCGCTGGTGCGCGACCCGTCGGACGAGGCCCGCTCGGTGCTGCGCGCGCTCGCCCAGGCGTACGCGCGGGGCGTCGCGGTCGCCTGGGCGAAGGTGATCGGCGAGGGCCCGGGCGCCGATCCGGCCGCCGTCCCGACCTACCCCTTCCGGCACGAGCGGCACTGGATCACTCCCTCGTACGGGGTCCGGAGCGGCTCGCCGCGCGAGCGGGAGCTGTGGCGCGCAGTGGACGACCTCGACGCCGAGCGGTTCGCGGCCGTCGTCGGCGGCGTGGCCGCGCCTCCCGACGCCGTAGGGGAGGTCGTGGCGGCGCTGCGGCGCTGGCGGTCCGGCGTGAGCGGGCAGGGGTCCGGCGAGATTCCGGCGGCGGCGTCGTCCCCGCTCGACGGGGTGCCCGCCGAGGAGCGGCACGCCGTGCTGCTGGCCATGGTCCTCGCGGCCGTGGACGGCGCCCTCGGGCATGCCGCGGGGGCGGTCGGCCCGCACGACGACCTCACCCAGGCGGGCATCACGTCCTTCGGCGCGCTGGAGATCGCCGGGCGGATCTCCCGCGAGACCGGCGTGAACGTCCCGCCCGGCCTGGTGCTCGACCACCGCACGGCCCACGAGCTGGCGGCCCGCCTGGACGAGCTGCTCGCCTCCCAGGCCGGCGACGACCCGCGTTCACGATCCGAGCACGACGCCATGGAGCTCCGATGACCATCGACACCGCCGCCGCGCTCGCGCGGCTGCGCGGGCTGCACCGGGACGGGGCGCTCGCCGAGCGCTTCGACGAGGTGGGCCCGCTCCTCGCCGCGATGTCCGCCGAGGACGCCGCCCGGGCGGCGCGGTTGCTCGCCCGCGCCGACCTGGACACCGCCCGTGAGCTCCACCCGAGCCTGCCGGCCGTGCGGGTGACCGTCACCGGGCACGGCACGCTGGAGGCGCTGCGCGTCGCGCTCGTCGGGGAGCTGGCCCGGCACGGATACGTGCCGTCCGTCCGGCTCACCGGCTTCGGCTCGTACGTCTTCGAGCTGGGCGACCCCGGCAGCGAGCTGTACGCGGAACGGCCCGATCTCGTGGTCTGCGTGCTCGATCATGCGACCGTGTTCGACGAGGTGAGCGTGCCGTTCACGGCCGAGGACGTGGAGCGCGTGCTCGCCGGGAAGATCGCCCTGTGGCGGGGGCTGGCCGCCCGGTACGGCGAGAGCGGTTCGGGGACGCTCGTGCTCAACACGGTGCCGCTGCCCCGCCTGTGGCAGGCGCGGCTGCTCGACCACAGGTCGCGGGCCCGGCTGGGCGCGGCCTGGCGCCGGGCCAACGCCGAGCTGCTGGAGCTCGGCGCGTCCGCCGACCGGGTGGTCGTCGTGGACGTCGACCCGCTGCTGTCGTCCGCGACCGAGCTGAGCGACCCCCGCTTCGAGATCTACGCGGGGGCGCACCTGTCCGACGCACTGCTCGGCGCGTACGCGCGGGAGCTGGGCCACCTCGTCAGGGCGAGGACCGGACGGGCCAAGAAGGTGCTCGCCCTCGACCTGGACGGCACGCTGTGGGGCGGGATCCTCGGCGACGACGGCGTGGAGGGCATCGAGGTCGGGCACGGCCCGCGCGGCGAGGCGTTCCGCCGTTTCCAGGGCGTGGCCAAACAGCTCGCCTCCCAGGGCGTGCTGCTCGCCGTGGTCAGCAAGAACGACCGGGACACGGTGCTCGCCGCCCTGCGCGACCACCCCGGCATGCTGCTGCGCGAGGACGACTTCGTGCGGATCCTGGCCGACTGGAGTCCGAAGCCGGTGCACCTGCGCGCGCTGGCGGAGGGCCTGAACCTCGGCGGCGACAGCGTCGTGTTCGCCGACGACAGCGTCCACGAGTGCGCCGCGGTCGCGGCCGGGGTCCCGGAGACCGTCGTGGTCCATCTGGGCGGCGATCCGGCGCTGCACGCGACGACGCTGCTCGCCGACGGGTGGTTCACCACGACCGAGGTCACCGCGGAGGACCGGGCGCGGACCCGTCGCTACCACGAGGAGGCGGCGCGGTCGGAGTTCCTCGCCGCCGCCGGCTCGGCCGAGGAGTTCCTGGCCGGCCTGGACGTGTCCGTACGGCTGGCTCCCGCGGAGCCGGGGGAGACCGCCCGGCTCTCCCAGATCACGCTGCGGACCAACCAGTTCAACCTCACCACGGAGCGCCTGTCGCCGGAAGAGGTCCGGGAGCGGGCGGAACGGCCCGGCTGCCGGGTGCTGGCGATCTCGGCGGCGGACCGCTTCGGGAGCAACGGCCTGGTCGGCGCGCTCTTCCTGCGGGCCCGGCCGGACGGCCTGGTCGTCGACAACTTCCTGCTGAGCTGCCGGGTCTTCGCCCGCGGCATCGAGCAGGCGGTGCTGTCGGCGGTGCTCCACGCGGCCCGGGATGCCGGCTTCGCCGCGGTTCACGGCCGCTACCAGCCGACCGCCAAGAACGGCAAGGTCCGCGATCTCTACCCGCACTACGGCTTCACCCCGGTGGAGGAGGGCTCGCGGTTCGTCCACGACCTCGTCGAGATCGTCGGCGTGCCCGCCCATCTGACGCTGCACGTGGAGGGCCGGGTGGTCCCGGAGGCGTCTCCGGAGGCGTTGACAATCTGAGGCTACCTCAGGTTAACTGTGCCGCGGCATAAGGTGAGGAAACCTCCGGATATGCCCGTTGACCCCCTGTGTGACCCCCCTTGGGAGGGAGAGGACGTTGGCCGAGGGAATCGCCGTCTCCGTGCACGACACCGCCCCCGTCTGGCGCGGCGACGCCGCGGGCGACGCGCTGCGCCGTTCCGTCGATCTGGCCCAGGCCGTCGAGGCTCTGGGATACCGGCGCTACTGGGTGGCCGAGCACCACAACACGCCCGCGCTCGCGACCTCCAGCCCGGCCGTGCTCGCGGGCTCCATCCTCGCGGCGACCTCCACGATCCGGGTCGGCTCGGGCGCGGTGCTGCTGCCCAACCACTCGCCGTACGTGGTGGCCGAGCAGTTCGGCGTGCTGGCCGGGCTCCACCCGGGGCGGGTGGACCTCGGGATCGGCCGCGCGGCCGGCGGGTCGGGGGAGGCCGCGGCCCGCCTCGGCGACCCGCGCCGGCTCGACTTCGGCGACGCGCTGCGCGAGCTGCACGAGTACTTCGCCGGCGGCAGCGGCGGCGTGCGCGCGATCCCCGAGCCGGGCACCCCGCCCGAGATCTGGCTGGTCGGGTCGAGCGCGTCGAGCGCCGCGAACGCCGGCCGGCTCGGCCTGCCGTACGTGTACGCGCACGCGATCGTGGGCGGCGGGGCGCCGGAGGCGCTGGAGGCGTACCGGCGGGCGTTCCGGCCGTCGGCGGCCCTGGCCGAGCCGCACGCATGCGTGGCCGTCATCGCCGTCGCGAACGACAGTGACGAACGCGCGCGCCGGCTCGCCGCCTCCTTCGTGTACGGCCAGATCCTCATGCGCACGACCGATCCGGCCACCGTCCTGCCCACGGAGGAGGAGACGGCCGCGCACGTCTTCACCCCGGCGGAGGAGCGGTTCCTGCGCGAGAAGATCGACCCCCAGTTCGTCGGCAGCCCCGAGCGCATCGCCCCCCGCATCGAAGACCTCCTGCACCGCACCCGCGCCGACGAGCTGTTCGTGCTCACGCAGGTGCCCGACCACCAGGCCCGGATCCGCTCCTACGAGCTGATCGCCAAGATCGTCTCGTCTCTGTAGCCGCCTGACGGCCGCGCCGCCGCCGGTTCAGTGCCGCTTTAGAACCGGCCACCACTGTGTGTACGGGCCGGAGATCCCTTCCGGCCGTGAGCGACGTGGCGAGGAATGAGACGAGTATGGGTGCTGCCAGGAGGCCCGGAACCGCCAGTAGGCGCGGAACCACCAGGAGGCCCGGCACCATCGGGAGACGCGGAACCACCGCCCCCGCCCTGACGGCGGGGGCCGCCATGCTGGTGCTGGCTCTCGCCGCCGCAGGCTGCTCCTCCGGCGCGGACGGGCCGGGACCCGCCGCCGGAGGCGCCGCGGGCGGCGGGGCGGGCGCCGCGTCCCCCCGCAGCGGCGGAACCCTGCGGCTGGCGGTGGAGAAGGAACCGGAGTGCCTGGACCCCCACCAGAGCCCGACCGAGTCGGCCCGGCTGCTGACCCGGCCGCTCGTGGACTCGCTGGTCTACCAGGACCCGCACGGCGGCCTCCACCCCTGGCTCGCCCGTGAGTGGACGGTCTCCGAAGACCGGCTCACCTACACCTTCCGGCTGCGCGAGGGCGTCACCTTCGCCGACGGCAGCACGTTCGACGCGGCGGCGGTGGTGGCCAACCTCGGCCACGTGGTCGACCCGAAGACCAAGTCGCTGCTCGCCGGCAGCCTGATCGCTGCGTACGAGTCGGCGAAGGCCGTCGATCCGCTGACGGTCGAGGTGAGGCTGAAGCGGCCCGACTCCGGCTTCCTGTCCGCACTGGCCCAGCCCAACCTCGGAATGGAGTCCCCGGCCACGCTGAAGGGACCGGCCTCGAAGCTGTGCGCCGTCGTCGTCGGCACCGGGCCGTTCAGGAGCGACGGCGGGTTCACGCCGCAGAAGGGCATCGACTACGTCAGGAACCCGGCGTACGCGTGGGCGCCAGAGGGGGTGGACCGCGGCGGACCCGCGCTGCTCGACCGCATCGAGGTCACGGTCGTGCCGGACAACTCGGCCCGCCTGGGGGCGCTCACCAGCGGCCAGGTCGACGCGGTCACCGGCCTCGCGCCGGCCGGCATCGGCACGCTGAAGAACACGCCGGGCTTCGCCCTCCACACGACCCCGTTCCCCGGAGCCAACTACAGCTACTGGCCCAACACCGCCAAGGGCCCGCTGAGCGACGTCAACGTGCGCAAGGCCCTGCGGGCCGGGATCGACTGGCGGCGGATCGTGAAGAACGTCTACCTCGGCGTGTACGACGGCGCCGCCGGGCCGCTGTCGGCCAGCACCCCGGGCTACGACTCCTCGGTCGCCGCCGCCTACAGCTACGACCCGGGTGAGGCGAACCGGCTGCTCGACCAGGCCGGATGGACGCAGCGGGACGCGCAGGGCTACCGGACGAAGGACGGCACGAGGCTGACCCTGCGCCACATGTGGTCGGACCCGTCGGTCGGCAACCTCGCGGTGCAGATCCAGGCCGCGGCCAAGCAGATCGGCGTCGAACTCGTCGAGGAGAACCTCGACGGCGGCACCTTCGTCAACCGCCTGCTGGAGGGCGACTACGAGCTCATCGACACCAGCTTCTCCTCGCCCGGGCCCGACGTGCTGCGGGTGCTGTTCGGCGCCGACAACATCCCCACGCCCAAGCGCGGGATCAGCAACAACATGGCCCGGTATGACAACCCCGAGGTGGAGGCCGCGTTGAAGCGGGCGCTCGGCGCCAGGGACCAGGCCGAGCAGTTCGGCGTCTACGCCGAGGTGCAGCGGCGGATCACCGAGGACGCGGCGGTCCTGCCGATCTACTCGCCGCTGTCCACGCTGGCGGCGCGCGAGGGCGTCCGCGATGTGCGGTTCAACGTCGACGGCACCCCCGATCTGTCCGGCATATGGCTGGCGTCCTGAAGACGTCCCCGGCCGGAGCGGCGGCCGTTCCGGGCCGCCGCTCCGGCCGGGGACGCGAGACGCTCGTGCGCCTGGTGCTGGTGCGCCTGGCCGCCTCCGCCGGCGTGCTCTGGGGCGCGGTGACGGTGACGTTCGTGCTGCTGCAGGTCATGCCGGGCAGCACCGCCGACGTCCTGCTCGCGCGCTCCTCGGTGAGCCCCGAGGTGCGGGCCGGGATCATCGCGGAGTACGGGCTCGACGACCCCCTCCCGGTGCAGTACCTCACCTATCTCGGCCGGATCGCCCGCGGCGAGTTCGGCGAGTCGTACGTGCTGCGCAGGCCGGTGTGGGACGAGATCGCCGCGCAGCTCCCCGGCACGCTGCTGCTGGTGGCGACCACCCTGCTGGCCACGGTCGTCGCCTCGGTCGTGCTCGGGGTGGTGAGCGCCAACCGCCGGGCGTGGGTGCGCTCGCTGTTCGCCTCGGCCGAGTCGCTGGTCGTGGCCCTGCCCCCGTTCTGGCTCGGGCTGCTGCTGCTGACCGTCTTCTCCTTCACGCTGCACTGGTTCCCGGCCATCGGGTCCTCCTCGCCGGCCGGGCTCGTCCTGCCGACGGCCGCCCTGGCCGCCGGCCCGGCGGCCGTGGTGGCCGGCGTGCTGCGGGAGGGGCTGCTGCGCGCGATGGACGAGCCGTTCGTGGTGACCGCCCGCGCCAGGGGCATCGGCGAGGCGGCTCTGCGCCTGCGCCACGTGCTGCGCCACGCCCTGCTCCCCGTCACCACGCTGCTCGGATGGATCGCCGGTTCGCTGATCGGCGGCGCGGTGATCATCGAGATCGTCTTCTCCCGGCAGGGCATCGGGCGGCTGGCGCTGTCGGCCGTGGCGAACAAGGACATGCCCATGGTCATCGCGGTCGTCCTGGTGACGGCGGTCGCGTTCGTGCTGGTGACCATCGCGGTCGACATCCTCACCTGGGTGATCGACCCCCGGACGCGGGACACGGGGAGGTAGCCGATGCCCAGGAGCCTGTGGCCGTGGGCGGCCGTGCTGGTGGTGCTGGCCGTCATGGCGGCGGTGCCGTCGCTGTTCACCGGGATCGACCCGGACGCGGCCGACCTGGACGCCCCGCTGCGCCCGCCGAGCGCCGAGCACTGGCTCGGCACCGACCAGAACGGCCGCGACCTGTACGCCCGGATCGTGTACGGCGCCCGGCCGTCCCTGCTCATCGGGACCGGCGCGGTCCTGCTGGCGCTCGCCGCGGGCATCGTGATCGGGGTCGCCGCCGCCCAGCTCGGCCGCGTCGCCGACCAGGTGCTCAGCCGGTCGCTCGACGTGGTCCTGTCGGTCCCCGGCCTGCTGCTGGTGTTCCTCACCGTGGCCGTGCTGGGGCCCGGGAGCGGCACCGCCGCCGTCGGGCTCGCCGTGGTCTCCATGCCGGGCTTCGCCCGGGTGGTGCGCAGCGAGGTGATCCGCCTGCGGTCGGCCCAGTACGTCGAGGCCGCCCACGGGTTCGGCTGGTCGCGGGCCCAGGTGGTGGCCCGGCACGTGCTGCCCAACGCCGCGGGCCCGGTCCTGGCGCTCGCCACCGTGAGCCTCGGCGCGATGATCGTCGCGAGCTCCTCGCTGAGCTTCGTCGGCCTCGGCCCGCGGCCGCCGACGGCCGAGTGGGGGGCCATGCTCTCCGACAGCCGCGAGTTCCTCGCGCTCGCCTGGTGGCCCGCCGTGTTCCCCGGGGTGGCCATCACGGTGGCGGTGCTGGCCGTCACGTTCGTCGGGCAGCACCTCAACCGCCGCGTCGAGGGGAGGCTCTCGTGACGCCGGCCGCCGGCCCCCTCGTCGCCGTACGTGACCTCACGGTGCGCTTCCCCACCCGCCACGAGGTGGTGGAGGCGGTGCGGGGCGTGTCGTTCGCCATCGACCGCGGGCAGGTCGTCGCGATCGTCGGGGAGTCGGGCTCGGGCAAGAGCGTCACGGCCCGCAGCCTCGTCGGCCTCGCGGGGGACGGCGCGCGGGTCGGCGCGGCCGAGTTGACGTTCGACGGCGTCGATCTCCGCGAGGTGCGGGGACGGGCCTGGCGCGCGTTGCGCGGGCGCCGGGTGGGATTCGTCCTGCAGGACGCGCTGGGCTCGCTCGATCCGCTGCGCCGCGTGGGCGCCGAGGTCGCCGAACCGCTGCGCGCCCACCGGGTCGTGCCGGGACGGCAGGTGGACGCCGAGGTCGTGCGGCTGCTCGGGGAGGCGGGAATCCCCGCTCCCGAAAGCCGCGCGCGGCAGTACCCCCACCAGTTGTCCGGAGGCCTGCGCCAGCGCGCGCTCATCGCCTCGGCGCTCGCCGCGCGGCCCGACCTGCTCATCGCCGACGAGCCGACGACGGCCCTGGACGCGACCGTGCAGCGTCAGGTGCTCGCGCTGCTGCGCGAGCGCGTGATCGACGGCACCGCGGTGCTGCTCATCAGCCACGACCTCGGCGTGGTCGCCGAAATCGCCGACCACGTGTACGTGATGAAGGACGGACGGTTCGTCGAGGACGGCCCGGCGGCGGTGGTGCTGGAGTCGCCGTCGCACCCGTACACGAAGACGCTCGTGGGCGCGGTCGCCGGGCACGCGCGCAGGGCGCGCCCGGCGAGCCCCGCCGAGCCCGGGGGCACGGGGACGACCCGCGAGGTGCTCAGGGCCGAGGGCCTGGTCAAGCGCTACACCCTGCCGGGGCGGGGCGAGTTCACCGCCGTGGAGGACGTGTCGGTCACCGTAGGAGCAGGGGAGACCCTCGGCGTCGTCGGCGAGTCCGGCTCGGGCAAGACCACCCTCGGCCGGCTGCTCATGGGCCTGCTGCGACCGGACGCCGGGCGCGTGCTGCTCGACGGGCGGCCCTGGGACGGCCTGCGCGGCACGGAACGGCGCGCGGCCCGGCGCCGGGTGCAGATGATCTATCAGCATCCGCTGTCGTCCTTCGACCCCCGCTACACGGCCCGGCAGATTCTGGAGGAGCCGCTGCGGGCGGACCGCACGCCGCGCGAGGAGCGCGACCGGCGGGTGGCGCTGCTGCTGGAGCACGTCGGCCTCGCCCCAGACGTGCTCGACCGGCGCGCCCGGGAGCTGTCCGGGGGACAGCGGCAGCGCCTCGCCATCGCCCGCGCGCTCGCCCCCGGACCGCAGGTCATCGTCTGCGACGAGCCGGTCTCCGCGCTCGACGCGTCCATCCAGGCCCAGGTCCTCGACGTGCTCACCGACGTCCAGGAGCGGCTCGGCGTCGCGTACGTGTTCATCTCCCACGACCTCGGCGTCATCCGGCGGCTCAGCCACCGGGTGGTGGTCATGAAAGACGGCAGGGTGGTGGAGAGCGGCGACATGGAAAAGGTGTTCGACCACCCCGAGCATCCGTACACGAAAACGCTCATCGACGCGGTTCCCCGTTTCTCGTCGCGTTCCGGTGGAGTTCCAAGGGGGGCGGATGTGACCAGCGCATAAGCCGATCCGGAGCCCGCCGAACACGCGTTGTCCCGCGACCGCCCGGCCGCTCGACATCACCGCGTCGCTCGGAAACGAAACGACGTCCGGCCCTCTCGCCGAAGGGAAAGGGAAATGACGGAAGCTCCGCCGTACCCGCAGAAGCGCACCTGCCCCTACGAGCCGCCCGCCGGTTATCGCGAGATCGCCGAGCGGGGACCGGTGCTCAAGGTGACCCTCTTCGACGGGCGCGAGGCGTGGATGGTGACGGGCTACCGGGAGTCCCGGGAGATCCTCACCCACCCGAACCTGTCCTCGCAGCGCACCCATCCCGGGTTCCCCATCGTGGCGCCCCGGTTCCGCTCGCAGATCGCCCGCACGCTGGCGCTCATCGCGATGGACCCGCCCGTCCACGACGTGTACCGCCGATATCTCAACCCCCACTTCAGCCTCAAGTCGGTCCGCCGGATGCGGCCGGAGATCGAGCGGATCGTCGCGGGATTCGTCGACCGGATCGTCGAGCACGGGCCGCCCGCCGACCTGGTGCCGCTGCTCGCGGTGCCGCTGCCGTCCCTGGTCATCTGCCGCCATCTCGGCGTGCCGTACGAGGACCACGACTTCTTCCAGGACGCCAGCGGCAAGGTGATGCTCGGCACCGAGGAGGAGTCGGCGACGGCGGCGCAGGACCTGTTCGACTACATCGACCGGCTGGTGGCCGAGCAGATCAAGGACCCGTCCGGCGGGCTGCTCGGCACGCTGGTCCGCGAGCGCGTCGTCACCGGCGACATCGGCCACGACGAGCTGGTGTCGATCGCGCTGGTGCTGCTGATCGCCGCGCACGAGACCACCTCGTCCTCGCTGGCGCTGGGCGTCATCACGCTGCTCGAGCACCCCGAGCAGCTCGCGCTGCTGCGCGAGGACCCCGACCGGCTCCCGGGCGCGGTCGAGGAGCTGCTGCGTTACATCGCCACCACCGACCTCGTCGCCACGCGGGTCGCCAAGGGCGACATCGAGATCGCCGGCCACCTCATCCGGGAGGGGGAGGGGGTGCTCGTCTCCGGGACGCTGGCCAACCGCGACGCGGCCGTGCACCGGCGCGCCGACGAGCTCGACGTCCTGCGCGAGGACAGCCACCACCTCACGTTCGGCTTCGGCATCCACCAGTGCCTCGGCCAGAACCTCGCCCGGATGGAGCTGGAGGTCGCGTTCAAGGAGCTGTTCACCCGGATCCCCGGCATCCGGCTGGCGGCACCGGTCGGCGAGCTGCCCATCCTCGGCGCGGGCACCGTGCAGCGGGTGCTCCGGCTCCCGGTCGCGTGGTGACGGCCGTGTGGGTGTCGGCCGACCAGGAGCGCTGCATCAGCGGCGGCCGCTGCATGGCCGCCACCTCCGAGGTCTTCGACCAGGACGAGGACGGCCTGGTCGTGGTCCTCACCCCGCAGGTCGCGCCGGAGCTGGAGGACCGGGTTCGCAAGGCGGCCTACCTCTGCCCGTCGCGGGCGATCCGGATCGGCGACGGCCCCTTGGAGGGCTGATCCCCATCCGCCGGGCCCCGCCGGGGCCCATGGCTCACGCACAACGGAACAGGCGGACGGAAATGACACAAGCGGCACAGGAATCCTCTCCCCTCCCCTCGTTGACCGGAATGAGATTCGTCGCGGCGTTCCTCGTGTTCGTCTGCCACGCCTGCGTGCTGGGGTACTTCCACCAGGAGGTCGCGGCCTCGCTCCAGACCTACGCCTTCACGTCCGGCTGGCTCGGCGTGGAGTTCTTCTTCGTGCTGAGCGGGTTCGTGCTGACCTGGTCGGTCCGGGAGGGCGAGCCGCGCACCCGCCTGTGGCGGCGGCGGCTCGTCAAGGTCTACCCCAGCCACGTCGTCACCTGGTTCGCCGCCCTCGGGCTCGCCGTCTGGGCGGGCCAGTCCGTCGACCTGCTCACGGCCCTGCCGAGCCTGCTGCTCGTGCACACCTGGCTGCCCCGGGCCGACTTCATCCTCTCGATCAACGTGGTCACCTGGTCGCTCGCCTGCGACGTGCTGTTCTATCTGGCGTTCCCGTTCCTGTACCGGCTGGTCCGGCGGATCCCGGCCGCGCGGCTGTGGCCGGCGGCCGTGGCGGTCGTCGTGGTGATCGCCGTGCTGCCCGCGGTCGCACTCGCCGTCCTGCCCGGGACGCCGAGGCTGGCCGGCCAGGAGATGTCGCTCACCCAGAACTGGTTCCTCGTGTCGTTCCCGCCGACCCGGGCGCTGGACTTCGTCCTCGGGATCCTGATGGCCAGGATCGTGGTCACCGGCCGCTGGATCCGGCTGGGCTGGGCGCCCGCGCTGGCGATCGTCGCCGCCGCCTTCGGCCTGCAGATGTTCCTGTGGCCGACCGTCTACGGGCTCACCGCGCCCGTCGCCCTGCCGATCGCCCTGCTGATCGCCGCGGTCGCCGTCGCCGACCACCGGGGCCGCTTCAGCCCGTTCCGCTCCCGCCCCCTGGTGTGGCTCGGCGGCATCTCGTACGCCTCCTATCTGGTCCACTACCTGGTCCTGACGTACTCCCACGTCGCTCTCGGGGCCGGCCGGACGTGGGACGCGCCGTCCGCCCTGTTCCTCGTCACGGCCCTGTTCGGGGTCACCACGGTGCTGGCCTGGGGGCTGACACGGTTCGTCGAGGAACCGGCGATGCGGGCCTGGGCGGGCGCGCGGCCCGCCGGCGGGCACGGAGCCGCGCCGCTGCCGGGGGCCCGCTCACCCGAACCCACCGCCTGATCCCTGCGCACACCCCTTCGAACCAGACCGGCTTCGAACCAGACCGGCTACAGATCGGCTTCGAGACAGATCGGCTTCGAGACGGAAGGAACCGAGGTACCCACGTGAACGCTCCCACGACCACCGCGAACGACGACCTGTTCGCCTATCCGCAGGATCGGACCTGCCCCTGGCAACCGTCTCCGGGCTACCAGGACCTGGGGCGGCAGGGGCCGCTCCACCGGGTCAGGCTCTGGGACGGCAGGTGGATCTGGATGGTCACCGGCCACAGCCAGGCCCGCCGCCTGCTCGCCGACCCGCGCATGTCGGCCGACCGGTCCCGCGACGACTTCCCCGCCGTCCTGCCCCGGCTGGACGCGCCCATCTTCAAGCCCATCGCGATCATCGGTTTCGATCCGCCCGTCCACGACGTGCACCGCCGGCTGCTCGCCCCGGACTTCAGCCTCAAGCAGGTGCGCGCCATGCGCCCGCACGTGGAGGAGCTCGCCCGGCGGCTGGTGGCGGACATGCTCCGGGCGGGGCCGCCGGTGGACCTCGTCGAGGCGTACGCGCTGCCCATCCCCTCGATGGTGATCTCCGAACTGCTCGGCGTGCCGTACGACGACCACGAGTTCTTCGAGGCGAAGACGGTGGGGCTGCTTCAGGCCAAGTCGGCCGAGGACGCCGAGAGGGCGGGCCGGGAGCTGTGGGACTACCTCGACGGACTCATCACACGCAAGGAGCGCGAGCCCGGCGGCCCCGGCGTGCTGAGCCGCCTCGCGAGCGAGGTCGACGAGGACGGCGACCTCACCCGCGAGGACCTGCTGCGCATCGCGCTCGCGTTGCTCATCGGGGGGCACGACACGACCTCCCAGATGATCGCGCTGGGCGTCGTCACGCTGCTGGAGCACCCCGGCCAGCTCGCCGCGCTCCGCGCGGACCCGGGCGTCCTGACCGCCGCCGTCGACGAACTGCTGCGCATGGTCTCCATCACCGACGTCTCCGGCGTCCGGGTGGCGACCGAGGACATCGAGATCGACGGAGAGGTGATCAGGGCCGGGGATGGTGTCCTCGTGTCGTCGTCGATGACCAATCGCGACCCCGAGGTCTTCCCCCGGCCGTACGAGTTCGACGTCCACCGCACCCGCGGCGGAAACGCGGCGTCGGGGCGCCAGCATCTGACGTTCGGGTTCGGCATCCACCAGTGCCTGGGACAGAACCTCGCCCGCATGGAGCTGGAGGTCGCCTTCTCCGTCCTGTTCGAGGGGATCCCGGACCTGCGGCTCGGGGTCCCGCTGGAGGCGCTGCCCACGCGCAGCGGCGGCACGATGCAGGGCGTCCACACCCTGCCGATCGAGTGGTGAGCCCCGGCAGGGGCGAGAGAGGAGAAGCGATGAAGGTGACCGCCGACCGGAGCCGCTGCATGGCCGCCGGGCACTGCGCGATCAGCGCGCCGGACGTCTTCGACCACGGCGAGGACGGGCTGGTGGTGGTGCTGGACGCGGAGCCGGGGGAGCAGCGGCGCCGGGAGGTGGAGGTGGCGGAGGACCTGTGCCCGTCCCGCGCCATCGCCATCCTCCGCACCGCCGCGGTGACGGCGCCGCAGGAGGCGGGCGCGCCGGACTCCGCCGGCTGACCGGCACGGACGAGGCGCGGCGCCGCGGGACGGTCTCCCGCGGCGCCACCCTGCGGCTTACGGCCCTTTCGGTTACGGCCTTTCCGGTTCGCGGCCTTTCCGGCTTACGGCCTTTCCGGCTCGCCGGGCGTGGTGGGCCTGCGGTGCGCGGCGAGCGCGCGGTGATGCCCGCGGCGTGCGCGCTTCCGCTTCCGGCGTGGCGCGGTGGCGGCGGAACGCGTCAGAGATCGACGAAGCGCATGCTCTGCTCGTTCCAGCGGGTGCCGTGCACCTCGTCCGCCGGCACGGCGGCCTCGACCGCGGCCAGCTCGGCCCGGGTCAGGCTGAGGAACACCGCGTCGACGTTCTCCTCCAGATGGGCTCGCCGTTTCGCGCCGGGGATCGGGACGACGTCCGTGCCCTGGTGGTGCAGCCAGGCGAGCGCGAGCTGGGCCGGGGTGATCCGCAACTCCTCGGCGAGCTTGCCGAGCCGGTCCGCGAGGGGCAGGTTGCGGGCGAGGTTCTCCGCCGAGAACCGGGGCAGGCCGAAGCTCCGGAAGTCGCCGTCGTCCAGCTGGTCGCGGGAGCGGACCGCGCCGGCGAGGAAGCCCCGGCCGAGCGGCGCGTACGGCACCACGGCGATCCCGAGCTCCCGGCACACCGGGAGGACGCGCCGCTCGATGTCCCTCGACCACAGCGACCACTCCGTCTGCAGCGCGGCGATCGGGGCCACGGCGTGGGCGCGCCTGATCGTCTCCGGGGCCGCCTCGCACAGCCCGATCTCGCGCACCTTCCCGGCGGCCACGAGCTCCGCCATCGCACCGACCGTCTCCTCGACGCCTACCTCGGTGTCGACCCGGGTCAGGTAGAACAGGTCGACGTGATCGAGGCCGAGCCGCCGCAGGGAGTCGTCGCACGCCCGCCGCACGTACGCCGCGTCGCCCCGCACACCCGAACCGACGCCGGGGCCGGGGCGCACGACGCCGAACTTGGTCGCCACCACCGCCGACTCCCGGCGGCCGGCGACGGCGCGGCCGACCAGCTCCTCGTTGGCGCCGTGGCCGTACACGTCGGCGGTGTCGAGCAGGGTGGCGCCGATGTCGAGGGCGCGCCGGATGGTCGCGATCGCCTCGGATTCCGAGACCGGGCCGTAGAACTCGGACATGCCGAGACAGCCGAGTCCCTGGGCGCCGACCGTGAGGGAGCCGATCCTGCGGGCGGGCAGCCGGGTCAGAGTCATGGCGTCCCCCCGCTACCGGTAGACCACGATCGCGGACTCGTACGTGTCGTGGGCCTCCTTGACCAGCGGGCGGAACCAGCGGACGCCGACGGCCCCGCGCAGCGGCCCCGCGACGACGACGGCGGGGAAGTGCGCGGCCTCGCCCGCCGTGAGCCGCGCGTCGTCCACCAGGCCGCCGGAGCGGATGACGTTGCCGTCCCGCAGCCGGATCTCCTCGCCGAAGTACGCGATGAAGTGGCCGTCGTGCTCCTGCTTGTAGAGCATGCGGCCGGCGCCGGTCGTCTCGCCGAGCGGTTCGCCGTCCGGGCCGAAGATCTCCAGCCTGACCGTGGCGAAGTCCTTCTCGGTCGGGGTCGTCCCGGTGGGGTCGGCGTTGTTGGAGCGATACTCCACGACCTTCTCGGTGAGGTCGCGCAGGATGAGCGACCGTCCGGGCCGGGCGAGGGCGCCCACCCGGTCCGAGGTGGTCTCCGGCGGTGCGGCCAGGAACGGCACCAGGAAGGAGCTCACCGCGTCGTGCACCGGCGCGATCCGGCCGGACAGCGCGCGCAGATCCATATTCGCCTCCCGAGGCGGAAACAAGGTGGTCCGACATTAGAAGGAGGCGCTCAAGCGGCCCTAAAAGCGGGTCGCGTACTCCTGCCCGGCCGTCTTCCGCTGAATCGCCAGCGCGAGCTCCATGCGCGAGCTGACCCCCGCCTTGCGGTAGATGCGGGTCAGATGGACGTCGACCGTCCGCATGCTTATCGTGAGCCGGTCGGCGATGTCCCGCCGTTTCATCCCCGAGCAGATGAGCAACGCGATCTCGCGTTCCCGGTGGGTCAGGCGGCCGAACACCTCCAGACGCCCGAGCATCTCCTGCCGCGCCCCGGGCTGGGGGGCGGGGGCCGCGGGCGGTCCGCCGGTCTGCCGGCCCAGCCAGTCGAGCAGGGTCACCGCCTCCGACCGTCGCGCGATCTCCGCGGCGAGCCGCACCGTGTGGGCCGCCTGCTCGGCGCGGCCCTGCTCGCCGAGCGCCCGCGCCGCCTGCCCCAGGGCGTAGCTCTGCTCCACCGGCATGCCCACCGAGGCGAACAGGTCGGCCGCCTCGCGGTAGCACCGCACCGCCTCGCCCGGCGACCCCTGCACGCGCAGCAGGTGGCCGCGGGTCATGGCGGCGTACGCCAGGTTGGGGGGCACGGGCACGGCGCGGGCGTGCTCCTGGGCCCGGCGCGCCCAGTCGTCCAGAGGCATGCCCGCGTCCATCCCGGCGGCGCAGAGCGTCTCCCAGATCGTGAGGCGGCTGCCCGACGGAATCACCCGCATGTCGGCGCCCCGGCCCTCGTTGAGCAGGAGCGTGACGCAGTGCGCCGGGTCGCCGTCCAGCCACGCGCACCTGGCGAGCGTCAGCGCCGCGATCGAGGCGCTGCCGTTCACGTGCGCGCCGGTCAGCGCCTGTTGCGCCAGCGCCTGCTGGGCCAGCGACTTGGCCCGCCCGCTGCCCGGGGGCTGCATCCACACCTCGGCGGCGGACTTCAGCGCGACCGCCTGGGCGTGCCGCAGCGGGTTGCCCGCATCCGACTCGACGATGGCCGCGTCCGCCGCGTCCCTGGCCTGCCGGAGCCGGCCGAGGTGTCGCTCGGCCTCGCTGAGCAGCACCAGGAGCGTCGGCAGCAGGAACGGCCGCCGGCGTCGCCGGGCGATCTCCACGCCGCGGCCGACCTGCCGCTGGGCGTCGGCGCTCCGGCCGAGGTAGATGTAGGCGAGCCCGGCCAGCAGCAGGCACTCGATGTGGCGCGCCATCAGGTGTTCGGGAGTGCGGTCCAGCGCCTCGGCGGCGGCGTCGGCCTCTGCCAGGGCTCGATCCACGTTCCCGGCGGCGATCGACGCCAGCGCGGCGAGCCCGAGCAGCCCCGCGGCGACCGGGTCGTCGCCCGCGGCCCGCGCCGCGCGCAGCGCGGACTCCGTCTCGGCCCGCCCGGCCGTACGGCCCAGCATCGACACGCGGAAGCCGCGTGCCAGGACCAGGCGCGGCCAGACGGGGGAGTCGCGCAGGTCGGGCCGCCTGAGGAGGTCGCCGAGCAGGTCGAGCGTCTGCACGTCCTGGCTGAGCACGCCCTCGACCACCGAGACGAACGCGACCTGCTCCGCCAGCGCCGCCGGATCCACGGCGGCGCCCGACTCGTGCACCACGAACAGCAGGTCGCGGCTCTCGGCCATCCGTCCCAGGCGGCCGAAGGCCGTGCTGAGCGCCAGCCGGGCGCGCGCTCCGATCTCGGTCGAGGCGGGCGCCTCGGCGAGCACCGGCGTGAGCCAGGAGACGCATTCGCTGACGTCCGTCTCCATGATCTCCTGGGACGCGTCCACGATCCGCGCCAGTTCGCTCGACCGAGACAGGGAGCTGACCAGATGGAAGCCGATCTGGGTGCCGGCCTGCCCGCGGGCGGACAACCGGTGCAGCGCCCGCTGGTGGGCCAGTGCGGCCCAGCAGGGGTCGATCATCTGGCGCAGCAGCATGCCGAAGACCTCGTCCCTGATGGCGAAGAGCGTCCCGACGGGCTCGACCCGCACCAGGTCCCGGCGGACGAGGCGGCGCAGCGCGGCGGAGGCCACCAGCGGGTCGAGTTCCGCGACCTCGGCGAGCAGGTCCGTGTCGAACCGCGAGCGCAGGATCGCGGCCGCGTGCAGCGCGTAGCGCTCGGCGGGCGCCAGGTCGCGCACCTCGCTCATCACGGCGAACTCGTACGGCGCGAGCGCACCGTCGCCGCCCGAGCGGGCGCCGTGCTCCATCGCCTGCAGCGCCCGGAGGTTGAACGGGTTGCCGCCGCTGCGGTGGCGGAGCTCGTACGGCGCGGGGACGGGCGACATGGCGAGCATCTGCTCGTCGTCGAGCGGTCCCAGCTCGATCCGCACGGTGCGCCCGAAGGCCGTGGTGACGGACACCGCCTCGGCCAGGCGGTCGGGGGTCTGGCGGGGGCGCAGTGAGACGATCACGTCGACCAGCGGCGCGGGGTCGCCCGCGGCGATGCCCACCAGTTCGCCGATCGTCTGGTCGTCGGCGAGGTGGGCGTCCTCGATGACCACGAGCTCGCGGTCGGGCCGGTGGCGCCGGCGCGCGAGGCCGATCACGGGGCGGTCGCCCCCCTCGCGTTCGCCGGCCCGGCGCGCCCGCCACAGCAGCTTTCTCACGGCGTTCATCGCCCGCTCCCGATCGCCGGAGGAGCATCGATAGACGGTCGCGGGAAGGGCGGTCCACTGGCGCTCCCGGACGAGCGCCGACAACAGGTGGGTTTTCCCGGACCCGGGCTCGCCGAGGACGGCGATGAGACGCCCTTCGGAGCCGGGCTCCTGGGTCAGGGACAGCAGCAGGTCGAGCTCGGCCGTGCGCACCACCCTGGTCGACGCGGTGTCGGTCAGTCTGTCTTCGTACACGCTCATCTTTGTGACGACCCCAGGCATTGAGTGACCGAAAAGAGCTTTTCGACCCTGATCGCGCTCCTTTCTCGCATCCGGGCCGAGACTTCCACTGGTAGCGGAGGGCGGAGGTTCGGGCGACGTGTGCTGGACGGGATGCCCGCTTATTCTATATTACCTAGCTGCTTTGTTGGTTTTATGACGTGCGTCACGGAGATGGGGTGGTGCGGAGAGTCAGTCCCGTGTGGTGATGCCCTCCAGCACCAGTTCGAGGAAGCGGGAGCTGCCGTCCCGGTCGGGGGTCGCCTGCTCGCGCACCCAGGCGGCGCCGCTGAGGAGGTCGAACAGCTCGTCGGGGGTCAGGTCGTGCCGCACCCTGCCGGCCGCCTGGGCGGCGCGCAGCAGGTCGGCGCCGCTGTGGTGCATCGCGCTGCACATCGTGTGGGAGGGCGTGCCCTCGTCGTACATGCTCTGCGCGAGGATGCCCACCAGCCCGCGGAAGGTGCTGAAGTGGACCACCGCCTCGCGCATCCAGGCGACCAGCGCGTCGAGCGGGTCCGGCCCGGAGGCCAGCCGCTCCGCGTGGGCGACGAGGTTCTCCAGGCCGTCGCGGGTCGCGGCCTCCACCAGCGAGGCCCGCGTGGGGAAGTGCCGGTATAGCGTGCCGATCGCCACTCCTGCCTGGCTCGCGATGTCCTCCAGGGAGGCGTCGGCCCCGGCGCTCTCGAACGCCTTGCGGGCCGCGGCCAGGATCGCGTCGTAGTTGCGCCGGCCGTCGGCCCGCTTGGGGCGCTGGGCGATGTAGGGCTTGCCGTCCACTCCGATACCTCCCGCTTGACATCCTGAGGATGCCTCAGCTTGAATCCTGTCACTTAACCTGAGACGACCTCAGTATAGATACGCCCGCTAACCTGAGGTTGCCTCAGTCTGATGCCCCCAGTCAGCAGACCGTGGAGGTTCCATGACCACCGAAAGCGCCCCCGGCGACGTCTCGGCCGGCGCGCCGCCGCGAGCCGGCCGCGCCTGGGCACTCGTGCTCGCGGCGATCGTCGGGGCGGAGTTCATGCTCCAGCTCGACGGCACGATCGTGAACGTCGCGCTCCCGACCCTCCAGTCCGACCTCCATCTGTCGGTGGCCGGGGGATCGTGGGTGCCGAACGGCTTCTTCCTCGCCTTCGGCGGCCTCCTGCTGTTCGCCGGTCGTCTCGGCGACGTGCTCGGGCATCGCAGGGTCTTCCTCTCCGGGGTCGGGCTGGTCGTGGTGGCGTCGCTGGTCGCCGGGCTCGCGCCGAACGTGGAGGTGCTGCTCGCGGGCCGGATCCTGCAGGGCGCCGGCGCGGCGATCGCCGGTCCCACCGGGCTGGCGCTTCTGGCGATCGTCTTCGAGGGGGAGCGGCAGCAGCGGGCCTTCGGCCTCTACTCCACGGTGACCGGGCTCGGCGCCTCCGCCGGCATGGTGCTCGGCGGCGTGCTCACGTGGGCGGGGGACTGGCGATGGAGCCTGCTGGTGAACGTGCCCATCGGCCTGGTCATCATCGCGGTCGCCGTCCGTGCCCTCGGCCTGCGGGACGAGGCGACCCGGCGCCGCCCGCTCGGCCTGCCGAGCGCGCTGCTCAGCACCGCCACCCTCGCCGCCGCCGTGTACGGCCTCGTCCACGCCGCCGAGAACGGGTGGGGCGACCGCTGGACGCTGACCGCCCTCGGCGCCGCGGTCGTGCTGGCCGTCGTTCTCCTGCTGGTGGACCGGCGGGCCGACGAGCCGCTGCTGCCCCTGGCCCTCTTCTCCGGCCGCGATCGGGCCGGCGCCTTCCTCGCCCTGCTGCTGCTCGCGGCGGTGCTCACGAGCTTCCTCATCTACCTGGTGCAGTATCTCCAGGGCGTGCTGCACCTCAACGCGCTGCAGAGCGGCCTGGCGATCCTGCCGTTCGGCCTGGCGCTGCTCGTCAGCACCCAGATCCTCACCAAGCACATCGCCGCGATCGGTCTCAAGACGCGTGCCGTCGCCGGTCTGGTCGTGGTGCTGGCCGGAGTGGCCTGGCTGACCCGCCTCGACGGCGGCAGCACCTACGCCGGCGGCGTGCTCCCCGCCCTCGTCGTCATGGGGCTCGGCGTCGGCGTGGCGATCATCCCGTTCAACATGATCGTCCTGACCACCGCGCCGCAGGAGTACGCCGGGGTCGCCGCGGGGGTGCTGCAGACGGCGCTCACGATCGGCGGCTCGCTCGGCCTGGCCGCGATGCTGATCCCGCTCACGCAGGGCACGGGTGGTCTCGCCGGGAGCATCTCGTCGGTGTTCGTCTGGGCCTGCGGCGCCCTGGTGATCGCCCTGCTCGTCGCGCTCGTCTTCTGGTACCGCCCCGGCGCGCGGGGGGCCGCACCCGCCGCCCGGGGTTGACGGGGCCGTTCCCCGCGCCCCGAAACGAGGGGCGAGCCGTCCGCAGCCGGCTCGCCCCTCGTGTCGTCTCCGGGGCTCACCCCGCGATGGCGAGGTCGGCGTCGGCGGAGAGGATCGCGAACTGAAGCCGGCGCATGGTCACGCGGGGGTCGAGCCCGAGCTCCTCCCGCAGCACCTGCCGGGCCGACTGGAAGACCTCCAGCGCCTCGGCCCGCCGCCCGGAACGGTAGAGGGCCAGCATGAGCTGCTCGCGCAGGTTCTCGTTGAGCGGATACTCCTCGACCCACCGGGACAGGTCGCCGATCACCTCGCGGTGCCGCCCGAGCCGCAGCGAGCACATCGCGATCGCCTCAAGACACTCCAGCCGGACCTCCTCGGCCCAGCGGGCGAACGTGCCGACGATGAGCCCGTTGTCGATCCCGGCGAGCACGGGCCCGCGGAACAGGGCCGCCGCGGCGGCGAACGACTCCAGCGCCCGCTCCGGGTCACGGTCCGCCCCGTCCCGGCCCGCGGCGTGCAGGCTCTGCAGACGGAACACGTCCACGGACGCGCGGTCCGCCTCCAGCAGGTAGCCCTGGGCGTGCGTCCGGATGGCCGCCCCGTCCACCGCGGGCTGAACGTAGGTCTTGCGCAGATGCGAGATGTAGACGTGCAGGGCGGCGCGAGCGCGCTTCGGAGGATCGTTCCCCCACAGCTCGTCGAGCAGTTCGTCGGTCGACACCGGCTGGTTCGCCCGGATCAGCAGCGCGGCCAGCAGCGTCTCGACCTTGGGCGCGCTGATCGTGTGCGTCTCCTCGTCCACCAGGCGTAATGGCCCGAGCAATTCGTATCTCATTGGTCTCCCCGCGCACGCTGCCTGAGGTGCTCCTGGAATCGGCGCATATCACCGCGATCACGACGATTCTTGCGAGAGCCCACGCCCCTGACATCAGCGGAAGTGCGTACGGCGGGCATTTCGGTGTGCGTAATTACCTGCCTGCTCCGCCTTCTTCGGGCAGTCGCGGCCGGGTGGCTGGTCCGGCTCAGGTCAGTGCGTCTCAGGTGGTGTAGCGCGCGACCACGCCCATGAGGGCCGTGGCGATCCGGAGCCTGTCGGCCTCCGGCATCTCCTCGCCCAGGACGTCCAGACGCGCGCAGATCTCCGCGTGCACCTGCTCGCCGAGCCCCGCGCCCTCGGGCGTGAGCGAGATCCGGCAGGCGCGGCGGTCGCGCGGATGGCTGACCCGGGTCACGAGCCCGCGCCGTTCCACCCGGTCCACGAGCCCGGTGAGGCTGGACTTCTCCAGATGCAGGAGGCGGCTGAGCTCGGTCATGCCGATGGGGCCGTCGTTCAGCATGCACAGCAACTGCGCCTGCTGCGGAGTGACGCCGTGCTCCCGGCTCACGTCGGCGAAGACGTACTGCACGACGTGGGACATGCGCACCAGCGCGGTGGCGAACGCCGCGTCCGTGCCGGTCCCCGTGGCCGTCCCCGTGGCCGTCCCCGTGGCCGTCGTCGTGGTCATCTGCATCCTCCTGGTCCGAGCGTAATTGACATCGGTTCGTACAGCCAACTAATTTGTGCGTACTACGAACTGTTCGTACTACGAACTAATGAGGCTTCGTGAACGCGGATGACACGACGAGCCCCGCCGCGAGAGGCGCCGGTGTGCTGGCCGCCCTCGGCCTCGCGGTCTTCGGCTACGCCCTCATGCAGACGGTGGTGGTCCCCGCCCTGGGCCTGCTGGGAGACGTCCGCGCTGCTCAGCGTCCGCGGCCTCGCCAAGACCTTCCCGGTGCGCACCGGCCCGCTGCGGCGCAGAGGCACCAGGAACGCGGTGGACGGCGTGGACTTCGACATCCCCGCGGGGACCACGCTGGGCCTGGTCGGCGAATCCGGGTCGGGCAAGACGACGACGGCCAGGATGATCCTCGGTCTGGAACGGCCGACGGCGGGCAGCGTGCGCTTCGCGGGCGAGGACGTCACCTTCGCCCGGGGCGAGGCCCTGCGGCGGCTGCGGCGCCGGGTCCAGCTCGTCTACCAGAACCCCTACACCTCGCTGCACCCCCGCTTCACGTTCGAGGACCTGCTGACCGAGCCGATGCGCAACCACGGCGTGGACGACGCGGCAGGCAGGGCGGCGGCCGTACGCGCGCTGCTGGACGACGTCGCCCTGCCCGCCTCGCCCGCCGCCGCGCGGGGGAGCTGTCCGGCGGCCAGCGGCAGCGCGTCGCCATCGCCCGCGCCCTGGCGCTGAACCCCGACCTGCTGGTGTGCGACGAGCCGGTCTCCGCCCTCGACGTGACCGTGCAGGCCCAGATCCTGGAGCTGCTGGCCAGGCTGCAGCGCGAACGCGGCCTGACCTATCTGTTCATCTCCCACGACCTGGCCGTCGTACGCCAGGTCAGCCACACGATCGCGGTCATGCGCGGCGGCCGGATCGTCGAGCAGGGCGACGCGGAAGACGTCTTCACCAGCCCGAGGCACCCCTGCACGCGGGAGCTGCTCGCCGCGATCCCCGGTTTCCGGACACAGACGGAGGAACCCCAATGGAGTCAGGTCTCATCACCTTCGGCAGCCTGCTGCCGGACCCGCACACGGGCGAACGGCTGTCCCAGCGGGAACGGCTGCGCGACGTCGTCCGTGCCGCGGTCACCGCCGAGGAGCTCGGCTTCGCCTGGTACACGGTGGGGGAGCACCACTTCGGCGAGCGGGACGTGATCCCGTCGCCCGTCGTCATCCTGGCGGCGATCGCCGAACGCACCTCCTCCATCCGGCTCGCGACCGGGACCACCCTGGTGGCCAACCGGGACCCGGTGCTCGTCGCCGAGGACTACGCCCTCCTCTCCGACGGCCGGCTAGAGCTCATCGCCGGTGGCTCGTTCTTCCCCGAGCCGTACGCGGTCTTCGGCCAGGAGCCGGACAGCGCTCCCTGGGCGGGCAACCTGACCGAGGACGGCTTCTTCCTGCCGCCGGAGCGCCTCCGGCTGCGCTACCGGGAGCTCGGCGTGGACGACGGCACCGAGGTGGCCGTTTACTGCGGCAGCGGCGTGACCGCCTGCCATGACCTGCTGGCGCTCGAACTCGCCGGCGTCGGCTCGGCGGCGCTCTACCCGGGTTCCTGGTCCGCCTGGTCGGCGGACCCGCGGCGGCCGGCCGTACGAGGGGAGCGGCCGTGGCCGCACGACCAGGAGGAGGCACGGGCATGAGCGCGCGCGACCGGCTGCGCTTCGGCGCGGGAGGGGCCGTCGGCGGCCTGTCGGCCGGCGAGACGCTCGACCTCGCGCAGAGCGCGGACGAGCTGGGCTACGACCTGTTCACCTTGAGCGACCATCTGCACGGCGGCCGTCCCAGCCTGGAGCCGCTGACCGCGCTGTCCTGGATCGCCGCCCGCACCAGGACCATCGAGGTCGGCACCAACGTGCTCGGGCTGCCCTACCGCGAGCCCCCCGTCGTGGCCAAGACCGCCGAGACGGTCGACCGGCTGTCGGGCGGGCGGCTCGTCCTCGGCCTCGGAGGCGGCGGTTTCGACCACGAGTTCGCCGCGTTCGGGCTCGCCGGGCGCAGCCCGGGCCAGAAGGTCGCGGCGCTGCGGGAGGCGATCGGGATCATCCGCGGGCTGTGGGCGGGGGAGCCGGTCTCGTTCCGCGGCGACCACTACACGGTCCGCGACGCGGTCATCACCCCGGCCGCCCGGCGGCCCATCCCGATCTGGCTCGGCTCCTACGGCCCGCGCTCGCTGGCGCTCACCGGGGAACTGGCCGACGGATGGCTGCCCTCGCTCGGGCGCATCTCCCTGGCGCAGGCCGCCGCGATGCGCCGTGCCGTACGGCGGGCGGCGCGGGACGCCGGGCGCGACCCCGGCTCGATCACGTGCGCCTGCAACGTCCGGGTCCTCGTCGATCCCTCCAGGTCGCCGACCCCGGAGCTCGTCACCGGTGGCGTCGACGCGGTGGTGGACCAGCTCACCGGCACCGTCGCGGCGGGCTTCACCTCTCTGCTGCTCGCCCTGCCGACCATGCGCGAGCAGGAGTTCTTCGCCCGGGAGATCATCCCGCAGGTGCGCGAGCGGGCCGCGAACCTCGACCCCGGCCTCGCCGACGCCGACACGGCGTCCGGGCAGGGCCGCACGGCATAGGAGGCAGCGCCCGCGTGAGCGAAAGCGGCCGGCGTGCCCGTACGGAGGCGCGCCGGCCGCCGGCACGGCGCGCCCGCCGTGCGCCCCCGGTCACCCGGGCCTGCTCAGATGGCAGGCCGGTAGAAGAAGGTCCGGCGGCGGTGGATCCGGCCGTCATGGAACTCGAACCAGTCGGCGAAGAGTTCGTTCAGCGGCGCGCCCTCCCTGGACACACCGTTGAAGTGACCCCAGCAGAAGCCCTGGAGCGCGCCGCTCACCACGGAGCGCAACTCGTGGACTCCCGCGCCGATCGGACGCTTCGCCTGGTAGAAGTCGCAGAGATCGTCCACGCCGTTGATCTCGGGGAAGCCCGGACGGTCGTAGGTGACGTCGCTCGTGACCAGCGTTCTGAGCGTGGCCCAGTCACTCGCGTCGATCGTCGAGAAGAGTGTTCTGATGAGCTTTTCGTGGGGGTCCATCGCGCCTCCTTCCGAGGCACCTCAATCGGACGCGGGGACACCGTCGGGGGGTTGCAGGTCCGTTTCCGTCAGCGTTCTCAGCTGCCGGTGGTCCATGTCGCGGAACCACGACATGAAGTGCCGGACGAAAAGCCCCTCCGGGTCGGTGATGATGAAGATCCCCATGATCTGTACGGCGTCCTGATCACGCAGGTTCGGGGCGTGTTTGTGAATCTGCCAGATGATCGAGCCGCCGTCCTCGTGTTTGACCAGGACGAAAGACGTGGGGAGAGTTGCTCGGACCTCGGCGACGCGCAGACGCTGCGCTCCCCATTTGGCGCTGTGCCTGGCGATGCTCCGGTAGTGGTGCAGGTAAGCGGGCGTGAGTTGTTCGGCGAGGTGCCCGGGGCTGCGATCGCCGTTGCCGTCGGACTGGATGATCCGGTGATAGGTGACCTCGCCGAACCGCCTTTCGAACTCGCTGAGATAGGCACGTTGGATATGCGTCCACCGCGGATCGTTGGACGCCTTGAATACCTCCACGTAGGAATTGACCGCATAGATCTGGGCGCCGCGCGGGGCTCTGCGGATGACTTCGCCCGCATCACGGTGCAGCCTTTCGATGTCCTCGGCGCGGTCGGCCTTGTAATAGGTCGCCTTCAGCCGGGACTCGCCGTTGGTGAGGGAGTGCACGGCATCCTGCAGGTGCGTCACGCTCACGGGCAGTTGCCGGACGATGTGCAGAAGCGCGAACACGAGTGTCAGGCCCGACACCGCGAGCAGCCCGACCGCCGTCCACCCGGCCACCCCGAGGGGGGAACCGGCAAGGATGACCACCGAGCTTCCGAGGGAGGCGGCGTGGACCACCAGCAACGTGACGGCGAACGCCGGAGAACGCATGGGGGCCTCCGAGGACGGCCGGTGCGGGGTCAGATCACCCATATCGCGTGGACCACATTGTACGTATTACCGCAACCCCACTCTCGTCCGAAGCGTTTACCGATTACCGTTGATATCGGGAGCTGTGGGACAGTCGGAGGCAACGTGAGCTCGACCCAAGTTCGCATTCCGATCGGAGACGGACAATCCGGCACTAGTAACTATCTCATAGCCGAAATAGATGCAAATGACGCGCTGGAGCTGGCCTCTTCGGGTATCGACGGAAGGCTGGAAGAGGCTTCGCGGTCGCTGTCGGCGGCACTGGACGACATCAGACCCGTCATCGAGACGATAATGACGAAACTCCAGACGGCCGCTCGCCCGCCCAAGGAGATCCAGGTGGAGTTCGGCCTGAAGTTCGGCGGCGAGTTGGGGTTGATCTTCACGAAGGGAACCGCCGAAGCGTCGTTCAACGTCACCATGACCTGGGCTCCGGAGAATCCGCCGTCATGACCGGAAGCGGATCCCGGCCGGAACGCGCGACGGTCCGCATCCTCGCAAACGGCAATCGGCCTGTGGGCCTCGGCTTCCTGGTCGGTCAGCAACAGATCGTGACATGCGCGCATGTCGTCAACTCGGCGCTCGGCCGGGAACAGCGTGAACCAGCCGGACCCCCGGATGACACTCTGATCTTCGTCGACTTTCCGCTCGGGGGCGACGGCCGCCACAGCCACGTCCGTCCGGCCAAGATCGTCAGGTGGCGACCGGGCGGCGTCCACCCCTTCGAGTGGAGCGACATCGCCGGCCTGGAACTGCTGGAGCCGCCGCCTCAGTCGACCGCCCCGGCCAGGCTCCGCGTGACCGGCAGCCCGGCCGGGACCTACGTCCAGGTATGGGGATTCCTGCATAACCGGCGAGTGATGGGGCACGTCACCGGCGAGCTTCTCGGGGCGGCAGACCCGGTCCGCAGCCAGGTCGATCGGCGAATCACATCACGCATGACGGCCGCGCCCGGCTTCAGCGGCGGGCCGGTCTGGCACCGGGACAGCGGTGAGGTCGTGGGCATGCTCCAGGCGATCGCCGGTGACGAGCAGATCTACATGATCGGGCTGCACGCGCTCGCCGCGGCCTGGCCCGCGGTCCTTCACCGGCCGCCCCGCAATCCCTACCGTGGGCTGTTGCCCTTCGAAGAGTCGGACGCCGAGCTGTTCTTCGGCCGCGCCGGCTTCGTCGAGCAACTCGTCGATGACACCAGGTCCCGCAGGCTGCTCGCCGTGACGGGCCCTTCGGGCTGCGGGAAGTCGTCCGTGGTGAATGCAGGGCTCATCCCACGGCTCCGCCGTGAATCGCTCCGGAGTGGATCGTCGATGCACGCTGTGCGCCTCCGGCCGGGGGAGCTGCCGATGTTCGCGCTGGCCCGTGAGTTCGCCGCCGCCGAAGGCCGTGACGCCCAGGTCCAGCAGTCCCAGATCGAGCGGTGGCGTTCTCGCCTGCTGGAGCTGGGCCTGCGGGACGCGGGGCGCCGGCTGGCGATCGGGCTGAATGTGGATCGGCTGGTCGTGGTGGTCGACCAGGCCGAGGAGATCCTCACGCGCTGCACCGATGCCGGGGAACGTTCCACCTTCCTCGACCTGCTGGCGGAGACCGCCACAGAGCTGAGGCCGTCGGAACAGGCCGACATCACCGTCGTCCTGACCATCCGGGAGGAGCACTTCGGCGGTCTGCTCCAGCACCAACGCCTTGGCGAATATCTTCAGATGCGTTCCCGGGTGCTGCGCGCGCTGTCGGACGTGGACCTCCGAACCGCCATCACCGAACCCGCGCGCCTGGCCGATCCCGAACACCCGGTCGTGTGCGACGAGGACCTGATCGAAGCGCTCTGCGCGGATTTCGGCCGGCAGCCGGGACGGCTGCCGCTCCTCCAGTTCGTGCTGCACAGCATGTGGCCCCTCCAGGACCCGCCGTGGCGGCTGACGCGGAAGACGTACGAGGACATGGGCGGGGCCAGCGCCCTTTCGAAGTACGCCGACAAGGTCATCGAGGGCCTTCCGCAACGACAGCGAGACGCGGCAGAGCGGATCTTCACCATGCTGGTCACTCCGGGCACGAGCGACTATGCGCAACCGGTGCGCCGGGACCGGCTCTCCCCGGACGACCTGGAGGTGGCCGGGATCCTGCACGACAAGCGGCTGGTGACCTTCAACGGCGAGACGGTCGAAGTCGTCCACGAGGCGTTGCTCCGCGGCTGGGATCGCCTGCGGGACCTGCTGGCACGGGACAGCGAGGTCCTCGCCATGGTGGGGGTGATCCAGGGCTACAAGTCCCAATGGGAGAACCACGACCAGGATCCCAAATTCGTGTTGCCCGCGCCGCTGCTCGAGCGCGCCTTCAAGGTGGTGGAGGAGCATCCGCACCATGCGATGGGCGTCATGCCCTACGTCGTCCACAGCATGGAGGTGCACCGTGAGGAACAGCGCAACCAGGAGCGCCTTCTCGCGTACAACGAGGCGACGCGCCTGGCCGAGCAATCCGAGTTCGCCCGGCTCTCCCCGGCGGAGACCCCGACCACGGCGCTGGACCTCGCCATCCGTTCCCTGGAGCGCATGCCCCTGTTCAAGGGGGATCGGGCACTGCGCGAGGCGCTCGCCAGCACGACCAAGCCCGAACTTCGCCTTGAGCACGACGACGCCGTGCGCTGTGTGGCGTACAGCCCCGACGGATTCCATCTCGCGACGGCGGGCTTCGACGGCACCGTATGCGTGTGGGAGGCGGCCACCGGGCGGGCGCGAGTGACCATCCGGAACGCGATGGCCGTCTGGTCGATCGCCTTCAGCCCGGACGGGGAGCTCCTCGCCACAGGCGGTCACGAGGATCAGGCGAAGATCTACGACGTCCGGACGGGAACGCCGGTCGGCTCGCTGCCGCACGGCGACACCGTATGGGCCGTGGACTTCAGCCCGGACGGCCGGTTCCTCGCCACCGCGTGCGGCGACGGGAGAGCACGCCTGTGGGACCCGCGTGGCGGGCATCTGCTCGCGACGATGGCGCACGACGACGTCGTGCGCAATCTGGCGTTCCACCCCGGGGGCAGCGTGCTCGCGACCGCGAGCGCCGACGCGACCGTGGGCCTCTGGGCCGTCCCCACCGGCGTGGAGATCGCGCGGCTGCCCCATGACGGATGGGTCCGTGCCGTGGTCTTCAGCGCCGACGGCGCGCTCGCCTCGGCCAGCCGCGACGAGCGGGCGCGGATCTGGACGGCGGAAAGGATCAACAACATCGTCGCGACCGGAGGGCGGACCCGCATCCAGGAAGAGAACCGGCTCAAGCACAGCGGCTGGGTCCGCACCGTGGCCTTCAGCCCGGACGGCAGCCTTCTCGCCACCGCCGGCCGTGACGGAAGCGCACGCATCTGGGACGCGCAGAGCGGAACACCGATCCAGCACCTGCACCATGAAGGCTCAGTGGAGAGCATCGCCTTCAGCCCGGACGGCACCCGGCTCGCCGTCGCGGGGGACAGCAAGACCGCGCACGTCTGGGACGCGCGTACGGGAAACGAAGCCGCACGGGTCGCGCATGACGGACCGGTCAACTGGGTGGTCTTCAGCCCGGACGGGGCCAAGCTGGCCACCGCCGGCGCCGATGCGACGGCCTGTGTGTGGAATGTCCATGCCTCGGATGAGATCGCACGCCTGACGCATGACTCCTGGGTCGAGGCGGTCGCCTTCGACCACCAGGGCACTCGGGTGGCCACGGCATGCTACTGCGGCGAAGTGCAGGTCTGGGACGTCGCGTCGGGAACCAGTATGTCCGGCTACTCGCACACCGGACCCGCGCAGTCCGTGGCGTTCTCCGTTGACGGAAGGCTGCTCGCCAGCGCGGGTGCCGACGGCCACGCTCGCGTGCGGGAAATCGGCACGGGCCGTGAGATCGCGGAGTTGCCGCATCCCGACTGGATAAGAAGCATCGCGCTGAGCCTCGACTCGCGCCTGCTCGCGACAGGTGGGGCCGATCGGATCGCCCGCATCTGGGAGATCGAGACCGGGAACCTCATCGCGCAGTTCCCCCACGACGAAACGGTGTGGGGTGTCGAGTTCAGCCCGGACGGGAAGCTGCTGGCCACGGCCTGCGCGGACAGATGCGCACGCCTCTGGTCGATCGCCGACGGCGAGGTCCGCAGAGTGCTGCGGCACACCGACATCGTCTGGGGTGTCAGCTTCGCGCGAGGGGGGAGGAGGCTCGCCACGGCCAGCGCCGAATACGCGCGCATCTGGCCGGTTCACGGGGAGGACGCACCACTGGACATCCGGCACGACGCCGCCGTTGAGTCGGTGGCCTTCAGCCCTGACGGCAGCCACCTCGCGGCAGGGTGCCAGGACGGTGACGTACGAATATGGTCCGTGCGTGGCGCCCAGGAGCCGTCCGAGGTGGCACGAGTGAGGCACGAAGAAGCCGTATGGGGCCTGTCCTTCAGCCCGGACGGCCGATATCTCGCCACGGCCAGCCGGGACAGCACGGCGCGCATCTGGCCGGCGACCTCGGCCGCCCTGATCGAACTCGCGACCCGGCATCTCGCTCGCCCGATCCCCGAGGACGACTGACCACGCCGCACACGGACTCGCGCCGAGGCGGGCACCCGGACCCTGCCGACGGCCACGTGCGTCCGGCCGGGTGTGCCGGGAGAGGGCGTGCTCGGCGACCTCCGGCGGCGACGGGGGTCCGCAGCACCCGTACGACGTGGGCGGTCATCCGCCGGTGGCCGTCGGCGTAGGTGTCCGTGTTGCGGGTCAGTAGCGCGCCGACGCTTGCGCTGGTCGCGCAGGCGACCATCAGGAGCGCGGCGGCGAGGACGCGTCCGGCCGAGGAGGTGCGCACGACGTCTCCCACGCTCGTGTCAGAGGCCGACATCGCGGCGCATCAGGTCGTCGAGGCCCTCGCGGCGGACGACGAGGCGGGCCTTGCCCCGGCTCACGGCGACGACCGGCGGGCGCCCGGTCATGTTGTACGTCGAGGCCATCGAGTGGTTGTAGGCGCCGGTGGCGGCGACGGCGAGCACGTCGCCGGGGCGGATGTCGGCGGGGAGCGCGGCGGCCTCGGCCAGCGTGTCCCCGCTCTCGCAGTGGTGGCCGACCACGGTGAAGTCGCGTGTGCCCTCGTGCGTCGCGCGGCCGATCATGCGCATCTCGTATCGCGAGCCGTACATCGCGGGCCGGGGATTGTCGCTCATGCCTCCGTCGACGGCGACGTACGTGCGGCGCAGCCCCTTCTTGACCGTGATCACACGGTAGAGCGTCACGCCGGCGGGCCCGGCGACGGCCCGTCCGGGTTCGACGGTCAGCCGCGGCGCCGGCAGGCCGATGCCCGCGCAGTGCCTCTCGACGGTCGCGGCCAGCGCGCCGAGCCGGGAGGGAGCCAGGCCGGCCTGCCCGTTCGTGTAGGCGATGGCGTGACCGCCGCCGAGGTCGAGCTGGGGCAGCGTCACCCCGTGCGCGTCGCGGATCCGCGCGAGCTGGTCCACCAGGACACGCGCGCACTGCTCGTACGGCCCGATCGCGGTGATCTGGGATCCCAGATGGCAGTGCAGGCCGACCAGCTCAAGGCGTGCCTGGTGGAGGATCCGGTTCACCGCCTCCCGCGCCCCACCGGCCGCGATCGACAGCCCGAACTTGTGGTCCTCGCCGCCGGTGCGGATGGCGGCGTGCGCCCCGGCTTCGATGTCGGGAATCACCCGCACCAGCACCTTCTGCCGCATCCCCACGGGGACGAGCGCGGTGAGACGGTTGATCTCGGCGAGATCGTCGATGACGATGCGGCCGACCCGCTGCTCCACGGCCGCGCGCAGGTCCGCGGGGGTCTTGGCGTTGCCGTGGAAGATGATCCGGTCCGGGGGGAAGCCTGCGGCCCGCGCCACGGCCAGCTCACCGGCCGAGCACACGTCGAGTGCGAGCCCCTCGTATCGGATCCAAGAGGCCATGGCGCGGCACCAGAAGGCCTTCGCGGCGTACGCGACTTCGGCCCGGGGCAGCGCGGCGCGGTAGGCGCGGCAGCGCAGGCGCACGTCCGCCTCGTCCATGACGTACGCCGGGGTGCCGAAGCGCCCGGCCACCTCCAGCAGGTCGACGCCGCCGACCTCGGCGTGCCCGCCGGGGCCGAAGCGCGCGGTGGCCGGCCAGGGGCCGTGGGCCGTCTCCGTCGTACGCGGAGGTGTGATCAGCAGGCTCATTTCGTTCTCTTCTCCGCCAGGAGCGCCTGGCCGAGTCCGGTGACCGTACGGGTCACGATCTGGGTGCTGGTGGTGGCGGCGCCCGCCTCGCGGAGCGTCGCCACCGCCAGTTCGAGGTCGTCCATGTTCCGGCAGGCCACCCGCACCTCGATGTCGGCGTCGCCGAGCAGGACCAGCGCGCTCAGCACCGCGGGCATCTCGCGCAGCCGCCGCTCGTAGGTTCCGCAGGTCACGCCGTGGCGCAGCCGGACGCGTACGAGGGCCTGGATCGGCCGTCCCAGCGCCGCCGGGTCCACCTCGACGCGGATGGCGGCCAGCGCGCCGCTCTCGCGCAGCCTGCGCAACCGGACGGACACCGTGCTGTCGCCGAGCGCGAGGTCGCGGGCGAGGGCCCGCACCGGAGCGCGGCCGTCCCGGGCGAGTGCCTGGAGCAGCGACCGGTCTACGTCGTCGAGCGATTTCACCGCACACCGCCTCCTGAACGGTCCTGCCATGCTGAACGGGCAAACACCCCGAAAATTGGACACACGACACGCTAAGTACGGGACATGCCATGGGTGGGTGATCCTGACGCGATTCCTACGGCGGGCCCGTCGAATCCGACGCCCGATTGACGTTCGACGCGGTCGTCCCGTCGTCGCGCAGCGTGATCGGACGACTTCCGCTCTTGACGCGTTCTTGACGCCCATACCCCGTCGTTTGCGGTGATTGCGCCAGTAGTGTGCATGCGTTCATTGACGCGATGTTGATGCCGGAGGTGGCCAGGTTGGGGCGTTCTGTCGCCACGCCCGCGGGTCCGATGCGCACCTGGCTGCTCGAAGGTCTCCAGACCGATCGCAAGGAGATCGAGCACGGGCCGCACGCGAAGCACCCGTGGTGGCGCGTGATGTGCCTGACGGGCGTGGACTATTTCTCCACGCTCGGCTACCAGCCGGGCATCGCGGTGCTCGCGGCCGGGTTCCTGTCGCCGCTCGCCACGGTCTTCCTGGTCGCGCTCACGCTGCTGGGCGCGCTGCCCGTCTATCGCCGGGTGGCCGCCGAGAGCCCGTACGGCCAGGGCTCGATCGCGATGCTGGAGAAGCTGGCGCCACAGTGGTGGGGCAAGCTGTTCGTCCTGGCCCTGCTCGGGTTCGCGGCCACCGATTTCGTCATCACCATGACGCTGTCGGCCGCCGACGCGACCGCGCACATCCTGGAGAACCCGTTCGCGCCGCACTGGATCCAAGGACAGCGCGTGCCCGTCACCCTGTTCCTGCTGGCCATGCTCGGCGGGGTGTTCCTGATGGGCTTCACCGAGGCGATCGGCGTCGCGGTGATCCTCGTCCTCGTCTACCTCGGGCTCAACGCCGTCGTCGTGGTCACCTCGCTCGTCCACGTGCTCCAGGCGCCCCAGGTGGTCGTCGACTGGACCCACGCGCTGAACGCCGGCTACAGCGGCCCGCTGGCCATGATCGGCCTGTCGTTGCTGGTCATGCCGAAACTCGCGCTGGGCATGTCGGGCTTCGAGACCGGCGTCGCCGTGATGCCCGTCGTCAGGGGCGACGTACGGCAGCGCATCAAGGGCGCCAAGCGGCTGCTCACCGTGGCCGCGCTCGTCATGAGCGTTTTCCTGATCTTCTCCAGCTTCGTCACGACCACGCTGATCCCGCACGAGGAGTTCGAGGAGGGCGGCAAGGCGAGCGGCCGTGCATTGGCCTACCTGGCGCACACGTTCCTCGGCGAGTGGTTCGGCAGCGTGTACGACGTCTCCACGATCGCGATCCTGTGGTTCGCGGGCGCCTCGGCCATGGCGGGCCTGATCAACCTGGTGCCGCGCTATCTCCCCCGATATGGCATGGCGCCGGAATGGACCGGCGCGGTGCGGCCCCTGGTTCTCGTCTTCGCGGCGATCGCGTTCGCCATCACGATCATCTTCGACGCCGACGTGGACGCCCAGGGCGGCGCATACGCCACGGGTGTGCTGGTGCTGATGCTGTCGGCGGCGGTCGCGGTGACGCTGTCGGCGTTCAGGAAGGGCCAGACGGCCGCCGCGATCGGCTTCGGGCTGATCGCGGCGGTCCTCGCCTACACGCTGGTCGACAACGTGGTCGAACGGCCCGACGGCGTGAAGATCGCATCCTTCTTCATCGCCGCGATCATCATCACCTCGGTGATCTCCCGGGCCACCCGTTCCACGGAGCTACGGGTGACCGAGGTCGGCCTGGACCCGCTGGCCCAGCAGTGGGTCAACGAGGCCGGCGGCCTGATCCACCTGATCGCGAACGAGCCCAATCAACGTGACCAGCACGAATACCACGACAAGCTGCGCGAGCAGTGGATCAACCACCGGCTGCGTAGCGACGAGCCCGTGATGTTCGTCGAGGTCACCGTGCCGGACGCGTCGGAGTTCGAGACCGAGCTGCACGTCCGGGGCGAGGAGCGCTACGGGCACAGGATCCTGCGGATCGAGAGCTCGGCCGTGCCGAACTCGCTGGCCGCCCTCCTGCTCCACGTCCGCGACCGCACCGGTGCGGTGCCGCACATCTACTTCCACTGGGCCGAGGGCAATCCCGTGCTCGCCATGCTGCGCTACCTGGTGTTCGGCGGCGGCGACGTGCCCCCGCTCACCCGCGAGGTGCTGCGCAAGGCGGAGCCGGACCTCGAACGCCGGCCCCACGTCCACGTCGGCTAATCAGCATGCACCGCACAGACCTCCTGACGGTAGGGCCGGTTCTTGATCTTCCCAAGGATCGGCTCCCAGGGGCCGAACTCCGGGTTGGCGTGCCGCCCGAGCACGATCGCAGCTACGCGTTCCGCTCCTGCCTGCTTGAGAGCGTGCGAGGCGGGCTGGACGCGGGCTCCCGTCGTCCAGGTGTCGTCGACGAGCAGCACACGGCACCCGGAAAGCCGTCAGGCGGATCGGGTACCGAGAAGCGCTCTCTGTGAAAAGATCGCAGGTCAGGGGGGAGCGCCGAATTCGCGGTCAGCCGCACCCAGGGGAGCCGGAGCCTGTTCCCGATCAGCAGGCGCAGCGGATGTTCGCCGGACCGTCCTCTCGTGCTCGGCACCACCGCCACGTGGCTCCACCGGTCGACGTGGGCCGCTTTCGCGGCGCAAGGGTGGTGATCCGTGGGGATCTCCGGAAGAGAATCGGGGCCGGTGTTCAGTTCCGAGATCAATCCTTCCACGACATCGAGAAGCTCACCCAGGCTTGCGACAACATGGACGCCGGGCTTTTTCGCGTAGTCGCGGGCCCAGTCGTGTTCAAGCAGTTGGTCCGGCATGATCACGGGCCGCCCGTGCTCCAATGCGAGCCTGGCCTGGATGCGTGCACCGCTCTTCCACGGAGCCTCGACCACGACGGTAGCCGCCGCGTAGCCGCTCATCACGGCGTTTCTCATCGGGAAGTTGCGCTGGTGCGGCGGAGTGTCCGGCCAGAACTGGCTGATGACCAGGCCATCGCAGGAGATTCGTTCCTGCAGTGCGCGGTTCTGGGCGGGATAGAACTGGTTGATTCCCGTTCCGATAACGGCGACCGTCCGTCCGTCCGCGTCCAGCGCGGCTCGATGGGCGGCGGTGTCGATCCCCTTCGCGAGACCACTCACCACTGTCACGCCATTTCGAGCCAGGTCAGTGGCCACCGCAGAGGCTATGCCGAGTCCTCGCTCGCTGGCCTGCCGGGTGCCGGCCACTGCGATCGCACGGTGGTCCGCCCGGAGCGTGCCGCGTGAGAAAAGCACCGGCGGCGTCTGGTGGATGCTGCGCAGTCGGCTCGGGTAGTCGGGGTCGAAGAAGGCGTGCACCCCGATTCCGGCGGAGTCCCAGGCGTTCAACGCCTGCTACGCCGGGGAGCGCCTCAGGGAGTGGCGACGACCGGGTCGCGGCGTGGCGGCGTCGTTTCGCCGTCCTCGACGTCCATCCCGCCCTCGCCGTACGGCGGGTCCTGCCGGTCGAGGTCGCGCGGGAGACCGATGCGGTTCTCCTCCCGGCGCGACAGCGGGCTCCCGGCCGTCGGCGGCTCTGTGGACTGGTCATCGAGGGTCTGGTGGAGGATGCACATCACGCGGTCCTGGAGTTCGGCCGGCTCATCAGGCCGGCGGGGTCGATCACGATGCCGATCACGCCGAGATCCTTGAGCATGCTCCGCAGCGCGGGCTCGCTCAGACGGACCCAGCCATGGTCGCTGCCCAGCACCTTCGTCAGCCGCAGCGGCGAGGTGAAGGCCACGGCCGTCCGTGTGCCCGCGGCCGTCCGGAACAGGCGTAGCGCCAGGGAGAACGAGCTGCGGCGGACCGGCACATATAAGGGATCTTCGAGCATTGTCATGCCTTCCGGAGGGAGCAACGAAGGCGACGTTAGGCGCCACGCGACCAGCGGGAACGCCGTCACTACGGAATCCCGACGCCCTGCCGCCGAAAGCTGACGCGACGTTGATGCGTCGCCGCGGCCCGGGTCGCGGTGACGAGCACGTCTTCAGCGGCCCGGGTCGCGGCGTCGAGCACGTCTTCAGCGGCCCGGGTCGCGGCGTCGAGCACGTCTCACCGTGCTGGTCGTCGCCCGTCGCCCGTCGCCCGTCGCCCGTCGCCCGTCGCCCGTCGCCCGTCGCCCGTCGACCGGCAACGGCGGCGTCCGCCGCCTTCGAACGCGCGACTACGAGGGCATGCCCGGTCGCGTGGAAGCGGCGTGGAAGCGGTGTAGGAGTGGCGTAGATGTTCCGGCGCTCGGCGTAGCGAACGCGTCAAGAACCTCAAGACCCCTCAGAGCAGGCGCTTTGCTGGTTAAAGGGCCGCCGGTCCGGCGGCCGGGCAAGCATCCGGATTTGAGGAAGTGAGATGGCCGACGTCATCTTCGTCGCCCTGACGGTCGCGATATTCGCGATCTGCGGGCTCGTGGTGAAGGCGGTGGAGCGCCTGTGAGCGCTGTCAACGCCGTGGGTCTGGTCGTGGCCGCCGGCCTGGTGGTCTTCATGGTCGCGGCCCTGCTGTTCCCGGAGCGTTTCTGATGTCGCCCACCACGGCCGGGATCCTGTTCATCGGATCCCTCGTCGTCGTCCTGGTGCTGACGCACCGGCCGCTCGGCGACTACATGCACCGCGTCTACAGCGGCACGCGGCACCTGGCCGTCGAACGAGTGATGTACCGGCTCATCGGGGTACGGCCGGACGCCGAGCAGCGGTGGAGCGTCTACGCCCGCAGCGTGCTCGCCTTCTCCGCCGTCTCGATCCTGTTCCTCTACGCCTTCCAGCGCCTGCAGGACAAGCTGCTGCTGAGCCTCGGCTTTCCCGGGGTGGCGGACCACGTGGCGTGGAACACCGCGGTCAGCTTCGTCACCAACACCAACTGGCAGGCGTACTCGGGTGAGTCCACGATGGGCCACCTGGTGCAGATGGCCGGCCTGGCGGTGCAGAACTTCGTGTCGGCCGCCGTCGGCATGGCCGTGGCGATCGCCCTGGTGCGCGGCTTCGCCCGCAAGCGGACGGACGAGCTCGGCAATTTCTGGGCTGACCTGGTGCGCGGCACGGTCCGCGTCCTGCTGCCGATCGCGTTCGCCGGGGCGCTCCTCCTGGTGGCCGGCGGCGTGATCCAGAACTTCGCGGGCGTCCACGAGGTCGCCACGCTGACCGGGGGCACGCAGGGCATCACCGGCGGGCCGGTGGCCGGCCAGGAGGTCATCAAGGAGCTCGGCAACAACGGCGGCGGCTTCTACAACGCCAACTCCGCCCACCCCTTCGAGAACGCGACCTCCTGGACGAACTGGCTGGAGATCTTCCTGATCCTCGTGCTGCCGTTCGCGCTGCCGCGCACGTTCGGGCGCATGGTGGGCGACCGGCGGCAGGGCTACGCGATCGTCGCGATCATGGGCGTGCTGGCCTTCGCGAGCGTCGCGCTGCTCACGGGGCTGGAGATCGCGCATCACGGCACCGTTCCGCAGGCGGTCGGCGCCGCGATGGAAGGCAAGGAGGTCAGGTTCGGCGTGCCCGACTCGGGCACCTTCGCCGCGGCCACGACGCTGACCTCGACCGGCGCGGTCGACTCCTTCCACGACTCCTACACCGCGCTCGGCGGCATGATGACGATGGTCGACATGATGCTGGGCGAGGTGGCGCCCGGCGGGGTGGGCGCGGGCCTGTACGGCATGCTCGTGCTCGCGGTGATCACCGTGTTCGTCGCCGGTCTCATGGTGGGCCGTACGCCGGAGTATCTGGGCAAGAAGATCGGCTCGCGCGAGATCAAGCTGGCCTCGCTCTACTTCCTGACCACGCCGGTGCTCGTGCTCGTGGGCACCGCCCTGGCCATGGCCTCGCCCGGGCAGCGGGCGAGCATGCTCAACTCCGGGCCGCACGGCCTGTCCGAAGTGCTCTACGCGTTCACCAGCGCCTCCAACAACAACGGGTCGGCGTTCGGCGGCATCACCGTGAACACCCCGTGGTACGACACCGCGCTCGGGCTGTGCATGGCCTTCGGCCGGTTCCTGCCGATCGTCTTCGTGCTCGGCCTCGCCGGTTCGCTGGCCAGGCAGGCCCCCGCACCGGCCTCGGCGGGCACGCTCCCAACCCACCGCCCGCAGTTCGTCGGCATGGTCGTCGGCGTGACGATCATCGTCGTGGCGCTGACCTTCCTCCCCGCTCTGGCGCTCGGCCCGCTCGCAGAAGGAATCCAGTGATGACAGTGCTCCAGGCGCCGGAAACCTCGGCTCCCGCACCCGCTCCGGAGATGGGCGGCAAGGTGGGCGGTGGTCTGCTCGACCCCAGGCAGCTCGTGCGGTCGCTGCCCGAGGCCCTGCGCAAGCTGAACCCCGCCACGCTGTGGCGCAACCCGGTGATGCTCATCGTCGAGGTCGGCGCGGCGTTCACCACCGTGCTCGCGCTCACCGATCCCTCGTTCTTCGCCTGGGCGATCGCGGTCTGGCTGTGGCTGACCGTCGTGTTCGCCAACCTGGCCGAGGCCGTGGCCGAGGGCCGGGGCAAGGCCCAGGCCGCCACGTTGCGGGCGGCCAAGCGCGACACGATGGCCCGGCGGCTGCCGGACCCGGCCGACCCCGGGCGCCGGGAGACGGTGGGCGCCCCCGAACTCCGGCAGGGCGACCATGTCATCGTCGAGGCCGGCGAGATCATCCCGGGCGACGGCGACGTGGTCGAGGGCATCGCCAGCGTGGACGAGTCGGCCATCACCGGGGAGTCCGCACCGGTGATCCGCGAGTCCGGCGGCGACCGCTCGGCCGTCACGGGCGGCACCAAGGTTCTGTCGGACCGGATCATCGTACGGATCACCCAGAAGCCGGGGGAGAGCTTCATCGACCGGATGATCGCCCTGGTCGAGGGTGCGAACCGGCAGAAGACCCCCAACGAGATCGCCCTCAACATCCTGCTGGCCGCACTCACGATCATCTTCTTGATCGCCACGGTGACCATGCAGCCGCTGGCGATCTACTCCAAGGCGCAGAACCCCGGTATCCCCGACTCCCTGGCACTGAACGGGAACGGCGTCACCGGCATCGTGCTGATCTCGCTGCTGGTCTGCCTCATCCCGACCACGATCGGGGCGCTGCTGTCGGCCATCGGCATCGCCGGCATGGACCGCCTGGTGCAGCGCAACGTGCTGGCCATGTCCGGCCGCGCGGTCGAGGCAGCCGGTGACGTCAGCACGCTGCTGCTCGACAAGACCGGCACGATCACCCTGGGCAACCGGCAGGCGGCCGAGTTCCTTCCGGTGCCCGGTGTGCCCGTCATGGAGCTCGCGCGGGCGGCGCAGCTGTCCAGCCTGGCGGACGAGACCCCCGAGGGCCGTTCGATCGTGGTCTACGCCAAGAACACCTTCGGCCTGCGCGAACGGCGGCCGGGCGAGCTGGCCCACGCCGGCTGGATTCCGTTCACCGCGCAGACCCGCATGTCCGGCGTCGACGTCGACGGGCGCCGGGTCCGCAAGGGCGCCGCGGCCGCCGTGATCAGGTGGGTGCGCGACAACGGCGGCCGGCCCTCCGCGTACGTCGGGCAGCTGGTCGACGGGATCTCCGCCTCCGGCGGCACGCCGCTCGTGGTGGGCGAGATCGATGGCTGCACGGCCCGGGTGCTCGGCGTCATCCACCTCAAGGACGTCGTCAAGACGGGCATGCGCGAGCGGTTCGACGAGATGCGCCGGATGGGCATCCGCACCGTCATGATCACCGGGGACAACCCGCTCACCGCCAAGGCCATCGCCGACGAGGCGGGCGTGGACGACTTCCTGGCCGAGGCGACCCCGGAGGACAAGCTCGCCCTGATCCGCAAGGAGCAGGAGGGCGGGCGGCTGGTCGCGATGACCGGCGACGGCACCAACGACGCCCCGGCGCTGGCCCAGGCCGACGTGGGGGTGGCGATGAACACCGGCACCTCGGCCGCCAAGGAGGCCGGGAACATGGTCGATCTCGACTCCAACCCGACCAAGCTCATCGAGATCGTCGAGATCGGCAAGCAACTGCTGATCACCCGGGGTGCGCTGACCACCTTCTCCATCGCCAACGACATCGCGAAGTATTTCGCGATCATCCCGGCCATGTTCGCCGCCGTCTATCCGGGCCTGGACACGCTGAACGTCATGCGGCTGCACAGCCCGCAGTCGGCCATCCTGTCCGCGGTCATCTTCAACGCCCTGGTCATCGTCGCGCTGATCCCGCTCGCCCTGCGCGGCGTGCGCTACCGCCCCTCCAGCGCGTCGAAACTGCTCAGCCGCAACCTCTACATCTACGGCCTCGGCGGGATCGTCGTCCCGTTCATCGGCATCAAGCTCATCGACCTGCTCATCATGTTCCTTCCGGGGATGTCATAAATGGAACGCCTGCCAAGCTGGATCCGCCGGCACATCGCGGCGCTGCGCGCGCTTCTCGTGCTCACCCTGGTGACCGGCGCGATATACCCGCTGCTGGTCACGGGCGTCGCGCAGGCCGTGTTCAACGGCAACGCCGACGGCTCCCTCCTCAAGGAGGGCGGCAAGGATGTGGGCAGCGCCCTCATCGGCCAGAGCTTCACCGACGCGGACGGCAACCCGATCAAAACGTACTTCCAGAGCCGCCCATCCGCGAGCGGTTACGATCCGTCGGCCTCGGGCGCGAGCAACCTCGGCCCGGAGGACGTCCTCGACACCCTCCCCGTGCCGGGCGCCAAGGACGACGAGGGGAACCCCGACACCGGCAGGCAGAGCCTGCTCACCCAGGTGTGCGCCCGGTCCAAGGCGATCGGCGAACTGGAGGGCGTCAGCGGGGCCAGGCCGTACTGCACGGCGGACGGCGTCGGCGCGGTGCTCAAGGTCTTCCCCGCCGCCGGCACACCCACGAAGGTCGTCAGCGTCAACCAGGCCTGTCCCGCCACGCCGTTCGTCCCGGTCTACGAAGGGGTGAAGGTCGAGTGCGGCAGGCCGGGCGAGGACTACTCGGCCGGGCGCACTGTGCCGGTGCGCGGCGACGCCCGCGCGGTCGTCCCGCCGGACGCCGTCACCGCGAGCGGCAGCGGCCTCGACCCGGACATCTCCATCGCGTACGCCGAACTGCAGGCCCCACGGGTGGCCAGGGAGCGCGGCGTCGGCCTGGACACCGTACGAGCTCTCATCAGGCGGCACACGACCGGCCGGGCGCTCGGGTTCATGGGAGAGCCCGGCGTGAACGTGCTGGAGCTCAACCTGGATCTCGACAGGCTGAAGAGATGAGCTGAAGGGCGCTCGGGCGGCCGCGCGTCCACCGCGGCGCGGCACCCGGGGCCGGCAGGACCCACGACCGCCCGGTGGCGAACGTCCGGCGTCTGGAGCCGGTGGACGGGGCGCCCGCTTAACCGGTGCAGGCAGGTGTAACTTTCATCGGCCGGGTCCTGGCACTAACCGGTTCACCACAGGTGAGAAGGCATGTGGGGAGATCGGGCCGGGCGGCGTGATTGCGGAGAGGGCCTCCGGGCGTATTCGGTGCGAACGCTCCCGTACGTACGCCCGATGAGGAAGTCCCCATGAGACGAGGGTTACGCCCACTCCACCTGCTCGTGTCGCCGGCTCTCGCCCTGACGGCGGGCATGGCGGCGGGCATGGCGGCGGGCATGGTGGCGTTCTCCCACACGGCCGCCGGCGCGGCGAGCTCCGGCTTCGTGCAGCGGTGTGGCATCCATTTCTGCCTGGACGGCAAGATGTACTACTTCGCGGGCGCGAACACCTACGACGTGTTCACCTACGGCGGCAGCTACGGCGACACCGAGACGCAGTACATGGACAAGGCGCGCATCGACGCGCACATGGCCGAGCTGCAGGCCGACAAGGTGAGCGTGCTGCGGCTGTGGATGTTCAGCCATGAGAGCCGGCACGGGTTCGAGCCCGGCAAGGGCGTGTACAACGACCAGCAGTTCGCGCTGTTCGACTACGTCATCGAGTCCGCCAAGGCGCACGACATCCGGCTCATCCCGGTGTTCGAGAACTACTGGGAGGCGTACGGCGGCATCGACACCCGGCTGAGGTGGGAGGGCCTGAGCGGCGGGCACCCCGGGCGCGCCGTCTTCTTCGACAAGACCAAGTGCCCGAGCTGCTTCACCCAGTACAAGAACTATGTCGACTACGCACTCAACCGCACGAACCACTACAGCGGGATCACCCGGCGCTCGCCGTGTTCCGGGCGCACTCGGCCCGGATGGCGGCCAAGAGCGGAGGCGCCGCCTCGCCCTCCCCGTCACCCACCGCCTCGCCCTCTCCGTCTCCCAGCGTGTCTCCCAGCGCGTCTCCCAGCGCGTCTCCGTCCGCCTCGCCCAGCCGGTCCCCGTCGCCACCGTCGCCGTCACCGTCTCCTTCCGCCGGCCCGTCCGTCTCCCCGTCTCCCTCTCCTTCGGCCCCGTCTCCCTCTCCTTCGGTTACGCCGACGTCGGTGCCCTGCACGGTGACGTACAAGACCAACGACTGGGGGAGCGGCTTCACCGCTGACGTGACGATCGCCAACGGCACGAGCAGCGCGCTCAACGGCTGGACCCTGGTGTTCGACTTCGCCGGAAACCAGAAGATCACCAACGCCTGGAACGGCACCGCCACCCAGTCCGGCACCCGGGTGACGGTGCAGAACGCGAGCTGGAACGGCGCGATCCCGGCCAACGGCGGCACGGCGAGCTTCGGTTTCCAGGCGAGCTACAGCGGATCCAACGCCGCCCCGGGCACGTTCACGCTCAACGGCGCCCCCTGCGTACGGAGGTGACCCCGCGACCGGCCCCGGCCGACGCGCGCGCTCGCGCCGCCCGGAACCGACGATGACTCAAGGGTGGTCGTCTCCGCCGAGGCGGTGCCTGGAGAACACCATGGGCGCCGGCACGGGACCAGGTCAGGCGGTGCGGCGGGAGCGGGTCAGAGCGAGCCCGCCGAGAAGCATGGCGATCGGCCCGGCCACCAGGTCCACCCAGCCCCCGACGATGCCGTAGCCGGTGCCGGGACCACCCTTGGCGGCGGCCACGACCAGCACGCCGATGATCGTGCAGGTCAGCCCCGCCGCCAGGGCCACGACGGCCCCCCTTCTCCCGGTGCCTGCACCGATTCGGCCCGCGGCGCGGGCCAGGGCCAGCCCGCCGACGACGACGCCGGCCAGCCCCAGCAGCGCCGCCGCCAGGGCCCAGAGACGCCCGGTGGTCAGGGTGTAGGCACCGACCGGCTGGACCAGAAAGCGCGCGGCCGCCGGTGTGGTGCGCCCCGCGATCGTGAGCAGGGCGGCGGTGGCGGCGGCGGGCAGGTGCAGAAGGGACATGGGGATCCTTTCGGTCGGCTGAACGGGCCCGCGGCATGCGCGTGCCGAGGCGCCGGTGCGGAGCGCCCGGGAGGGGCCTCACGGAAACCGATCGTCGCGCCGCCGGGGCGGCCGGGGCTTCCGGCAGCGGTCGGCACCGGCTACGCGGTTCCGCGTAGCCGGGCCGGACCCAGGTACGCCCCTGGCGGTAGGGCGGCCGCGCGTCCGGGCGGAGTGGCCCCGCACACGCGGAACCGTAGGATCGCGGCATGGAACACCGCGTGGCGTCGTTGCGCCTGCCGGCACCGGCGCAGGACGTGTTGCTCGCGCTGTTCGTCACGGTGGCGCAGGTGCAGGGCACGATCGTCCGCAACGCCGGCGAGGTGGTGCAGCGTCCCCTCACCGACCTGGGAAACCTCGGATATGTCCTGCTGGTCGTGAGCGGCGGCGTCGTCGCCGTACGCCGCCGGTGGCCGGTGCCGGTGTTCGTCACCGCCGCGCTCGCCAGCCTGGTGTACTACGGCCTCGGCTTCCCGGACGGGCCGGGCTGGCTCGGGCTCTTCGCCGCCCTCTACACGCTTGCCGCGTACGGGGACGGGCGCCGGTCGCTGGTGATCGCCGGGGCGGGTATCGCGGTGCTCACCGCCGTCTGGCTGGTCGCCGCGTCCGGCATCGAGCCACGCGCCGCCATCGGCTGGGTGTACTTCCGCATCGGCGCGTCGGTCATGAGCGCGGCCCTCGGCGAGTCCGTCCGGTCCCGGCAGGTCATCGCGGCCGAGGCCCGGGAGCGCGCCGAGCTGGCCGAGCGGACCCGCGAGGAGGAGGCGCGGGCGCGCGTGAACGCCGAACGGCTCCGGATCGCGCGCGAGGTCCACGACACCGTCGCGCACGCGATCGCGGTCATCAACGTCCAGTCCGGTGTCACCGCGCACGTGCTCGACAAGCGGCCGGAAGTGGCGCGCGAGGCGCTGCGCGCCATCGAGGAGCACAGTTCCCGGGCGCTGCGGGAGATGCGGGCCATCCTGGGAGTGCTCCGTGACGACGACGGCGACCACAACGAGGGGCGGGAGCCGTACCCCGGGCTGGGACAGATCGGCGAGCTGGCCGCCAAGGCGCGCGAGGCCGGACTCGACATCACGGTCGAGGAGGCTCCGCCCGCGACGTCGTTGCCGAGCGCGGTGGGCAGCGCCGCCTACCGGATCGTCCAGGAATCGATCACCAACGTGGTCCGTCACGTCGGCCCGACCCAGGTGACGGTGGAGCTGAACCCCGGGATCGAGGCCTTGGAGATCCGCGTCACCGATGAGGGCCGCCGCGCCGCCGCAGGTCATGCTGATCCGCGCCTGCCCGCCCGGCATCCGAGCGGCGTCGCAGGCTCGGCCGGGCCCGGCCGCGGCATCGCCGGCATGCGCGAGCGCTGCCGGCTGCTGGGCGGAGAGCTCGACGCCGGGCCGCTTCCGGGCGGCGGGTTCGAGGTCAGGGCACGCCTGCCCCTCGCGCCGACCGGGCCGCGCGCATGAACGCGGCCGAGGCCGCACCGATCAAGGTGCTGATCGCCGATGACGAGCGTCTGGTGCGTTCCGGGTTCAAGGTCCTGCTCGACATCGAGGACGACATCACGGTGGTGGGGGAGGCCACCGACGGCGCCGAAGCCGTCGAACGGGCCCGTGCCACCCGCCCCGACGTCGTCCTCATGGACATCCGCATGCCCAGGCTGGACGGGATCCAGGCGACCGCCCGGATTTCCGAGACGCGCGGGCTGGAGCAGGTGCGGGTGCTCATCCTCACCACCTACGACACCGACGAGTATGTGTTCGACGCACTGCAGGCCGGGGCGAGCGGCTTCCTGCTCAAGGACGCCGGGCCTGCCGAGCTCCTGCACGCCATCCGGGTGATCGCCGCCGGGGACGCGCTGCTCGCGCCGCGGATCACCCGGCGCCTCATCGGCCGGTTCGCCGCGCTGCGAACGGCCGCCCGGGCGGGGGAGGACCGCCTCGCGGTGCTGACCGAGCGCGAGCGCGAGGTGCTGGCCCTGGTGGGACGGGGGCTGAGCAACCACGAGATCGGCGCCGAGTTGTTCCTCAGCCCGGCCACCGCGCGCACCCACGTCAGCCGCGCGATGGCGAAGCTGGGCGCGCGCGACCGCGCGCAACTGGTCGTCATCGCCTATCAGACAGGACTGGTCGGCCCCGCGATGTGAGGCACGGCCGGGTCGCGCTCGTGCGGCGGCTGGGGGCCGTGCCGCCACCGCCCGCACCGCACCGGCGTTTCAGGTGGGCGCCGCAGGTGCGGCAACCGCACCTCTTGACGACTGCGGGCGGCGGAAGCACAAATTTATTTGCGCAAATTATCTCGTGGATTTGCTACGCTGTCGGGCGTGAGCAAGAAGACGGGCCGGATCACCGACCCAACGGTCCTCAAGGTCATCGCCCACCCCGCACGGCTACGGCTGTACGAGGTCCTGGTGGCGGACGGGCCGGCGACCGCCGCCCAACTGGCCAGACATGTCCCCGGGGCGCCCGGCTCGCTGAGCTACCACCTGCGCAGGCTCGCCGCCCACGGCTTCATCGAGGAGGCGCCCGACCTGTGCGAGGACGGGCGGGAGCGCTGGTGGCGGGCGATACCGGGCGGCGTCCGCTGGTCCCCGGAGGACTTCGCGGACAGCCCGGGGGCGCAGGAGGTGGCGGCGACCGCGCAGCGGGTGCTCATCGGGCGCCACATCGATCGGCTGCAGGAATGGCTGGCCGACGGTCCGCAGCGCTGGGGAACCGCCTGGGCGTCGGCGGCGAAGAGCACCGACAGCGTGCTCCGCCTCACACCCGACGAGCTGCGCGAGCTCGGCAGGGAACTCGACGCCGTCATCGAACGATGGGCCGGACGCCCCGACGGCCCGGGTCGAGACCACGTGTTCCTGTTCCTGCACGCCTTTCCCATCGCAGGGTCCGCACCCGCGAGCGACACGGGCACCGAGCCCCGGTAGGCCCAGACCTCATCCCCCTTCTCCCCAGGAACACCGCCATGCCGCACGACAGCAGGTCGCAACGACGATTGCCACGGCCCCTGAGCCCTACCGGACGGCAGCGGACTGAGCGGCCGGCGGGAGTACTGCGCGCGCCGGGCTTCGGCCGTTATCTCACCGGGTTCGGCATGTCGTTGGTGGGCGACCAGATCTGGTTCATCGCCTTGGGCTGGGCGGCGGCCCGCACGGGAGACCCCCGGCAGGCGGCACTCGTCATGACGGCCGCGTCCGTTCCCCGGGCGGTGCTGATCCTGCTCGGGGGGACGGTCGCCGACCGCTACGGTCCCTTGCGGGTGACCCTGGCGAGCCAGACGCTGCGCGCCGCCCTCATGCTCGCCTTCGCCGTCGCGGTGGTGACGGCATCCGCGCCGCACCTCTGGTTGCTGATCGGGGTGGCGCTGCTGTTCGGCGCACTGGACGCCGCCCACATGCCCGCCGCAGCGGCGCTGCCGCCCGCGTTGCTGCAGCCGCGGCAGCTGCCCGCAGGTCAGGGACTCGTCCAGACTCTGGAACGAACGGCCACGGTGCTCGGGGCTCCGCTCGGGGGGATTCTCGTCGCCGCCGGCGGCCCCGGTCTGGCCGCCGCCGCCAACGCCGCGCTGTTCACCGCCGCGCTGCTGCTGTTGCGCTCCCTGCGGCTCCGCGTACGACCGCAGCCGGACGAGCCGGAGAACCCTCGTGAAAAGGAGAACCTGTTCGCGTCCCTGTGGACCGGACTGCGCTACGCCGCCACCACACCCGTCCTCGGCCCCGTGTTGCTGGTCGTCACCACCTTGAATCTCGCGCTCTCCGCCCCCCTCAACGTCGGCGTGGCGCTGCTGGCCGAAAACCGTGGGTGGAACGCGACCGGCTTCAGCCTCGTCATCAGCGGATTCGGCATCGGAGCCGTCGCCGGTGCGCTGCTTCTCGTGGCTCTCCCGCCCGCGCGCAAACCGGCCGTCACGGGATTGCGCTGGGTCGCCGCGGGCGCCGCCTTCGTCGCGCTGCTGCCGTTCGTGCCCGGCCTCCCGCTCGCGGCCGTCGCGGCCGCCGGGCTCGGGTTCACCTCGGGACCCGCGGGCGCACTGCTCCTCGGAGTCGTCCAGGCCAACACCGGCCATGCCTACCTGGGGCGCGTCATGGCACTGGTCAGCTTCTCCGCCCTCGGGCTGGTGCCCGTCTCCTACACCGTCTTCGCCGTCATGGTCGAGCGCTTCAGCCTCCACGCGGCGTTCGGCGCCTGCGCGATCGCCGAAATCGCCGCCACCGGGGTAGCCCTCGGCACCCGATCGATCCGCGCGGCCACCACACCCCGCGAAGACCCGGCGGATCGTCACCACCCTGCATGAGGTCCGGTGCTGCGGGAGCCATCACGAGACCGAGCGGCCGCTTTTCCTTCGTGTTCGGCCCGGAGACGCAGGCGACGGCCACTAGGGTGGGCGGGTCGACGCGACGGGAACGGCGCATGACGCGTTCCCTGCTCGTGTCCGTACGCCACGCCCACCCGGGAGACGCGACACGATGTCCAGCCACAGGGCCACCGTCGACGTGGTGGTGCTCACCATGAACGACCGGCCCGAGGGAGGGCACGGGCAGCGCCGCCCCATGTCGTGGGCCACCGTGGTGCGGCTCACCCTGGCGGGCCGCCCCCCGATCATCTGACCCCGCGGGCCGAACGCGCACGATCCCCGCCGGCCGGGTCCGGCCGGCGGGGACGAGCCGCCGCTAGCGGGCCGTGAGGGTCCAGAGGTGGTCGGCGGTGCCGTTGTCCTCCCACTGGAGGACCTGGGCGCCGGGCGACTTGCTCATGCCGTTGACGCCGAGCAGCAGACCGCTGTTGTAGTTGCGGATCTTGTAGCGGCCGTTCCCGTCCGGTAGGAACGACCACAGATGGTCGGCGGTGCCGTTGTCACCCCAGATCAGGGCCGTACCGCCGTTGCCGGTGCTCATGTTGGTGATGCCGAGGAGCAGCCCGCTCGCCCTGTTGACGATCTTGTAGAGGCCGGAGCCGCTGTCGACGAGGGTCCACGTCTGGGTGGCGCTGGACGAGGGAGTGGCCTGGTCGACCAGGGTGCCCTGGCCGGTGCCGGAGTTCAGCGTGTCCAGGGCGAGGCCGCTGTTCACGTTCCTGATCTGGTACGACCCGGCCAGCGAGGTGCCGGGGTTGCCGCCGCCGCTGCCCGGAGTGACGACCAGGTGATATCCGTAGGTGGCGTTCATCGCCGGGATGGGCACGGTGATCGAGCCGTTGTTCACGGTGTAGTTCGACTCGGCCAGCGTGCTGGGTCCGGAGACGGCCACCGTACGGCCGGGGGAGGGGGTGTACTCGACCTTCACATGGGCGGTCCCGCCGAAGGAGCCGAGCCCGTTGATCGCCACGGCGCTGTCACCGGAGCCGCCTCCGACGATGACGCTGAGCTGGTCGCCCGCGCTGTTCATCGCCGCGGCACCGTCGATGCCGGTCTGCGCGGGCGGCGTGGTCGTCACCATGTTGCCGCTCATGTCGGCGTACCACTTGTAGAGCCAGTAGGCGCCGTTGGGCGAGCCGCCGCGGCCGGTGAGCAGGTCGCCGAGCGTGCCGGACTGGTTCCAGAACGCCAGCTCGGCGTCGTGGACGCCCAGCCGCTCGAACTTGGCGATGTACCCGACGAGGGCGCCGGGGATGCCGACCTCCGATGGGGCGGCGTACTCCTCGATGGCGATCGGACGCGGGCTGATGCCGTACTTCTTCTCGAGGTTGACGACCGTGGCGATGTCGCCGGCGATCTTCGAGGACCTGATCAGCTCATGCCAGGCGATGATGTCCGGCACGGTGTTGGTCGCGACCGCGTTCCTCAGGAAGTTGTCCATGTCGCTGATGTTGTCCGAGAAGCTCGGCCCCTGGATCGGGGTCGTCGGGTCCTTGGCCCGCACCTCACGGTAGGTCCTGGTCCAGAAGTCCTCGAAGGTGCCGTTCGCCGAGTTCCAGGTGTTGTCCGACTCGTTCCACAGCTCGTACGCGGCGAGGTTGGTGATGCCGGACGCCTTGGTCTGCGCGATCTGCTGGTCGACCAGGCTGAACCAGTTGCTCCAGCTGAACTGGTATGGCCAGCCCGCGTACACGTCGGACAGCCGGTTCACGACCTTCGCGCCGGCCCTGGCCGCCTTCGGGGCGACGGTCAGGATGTCGCCCGTCGGCTGCTGCCTGCCGCCCTGCGGCTTCTGCACGAAGGTGTTCGGCTTGATGGCCTGGGCGAGGTTGTCCGCCGGCGTCGACGCGTCCGCCAGGCCGTACAGCGAGCCGCTCGCCACGTGCGTCACCGGACGGAAGGGCTGGTCGGCGTTGACCACCAGCGTGGTCGAGGGACTCGCGGCGGCGCCGGCGGGGGCGGCGGCGAGGGTCGCGCCGGCCGCGCTGAGGGCGAGCGAGGTGAGCAGGGCGGCGGCCTGCCCGGCTCTGGATCTGGTCGTCTTCATGCGTCTCTCCTGGGGAGTGTGGGGGTGTCCGCGGAGTGGACCGCGGGGGCGTCGGCGGGCGACGAGGATGACGCGGGGCGCACAACCCGGGCTGAGCAACTGTGCGCAAAGGTTTTCCGAGCCGGAAACGTACGATGAACTTGTCCGGCCGTCAAGACTGTCCGCCATGCGGCTTTCTTTCTGCACACGATTTCCCGACGTGGACAGCAGGGGCATCGGGACCACCGCAGAGGTGGAGGCAAAGGATTGCGTACGCCGGAATCGAGCCGTACGATCGCGTCGGCGAGCCTCCGCGAAAACCGGCCTGGCCAGGGGATTTCCCCGGCCGCCCGCCGCCGGAGGCTCCTCGTCGGCCGAGCGGGCGCATGCCGGGAGGCTTCACCGGCGACGCTCGGGATGAGTGAGCGTGAAAATTTCGCTCATATCGCGATAGCTTTCTGGGCATCCTGCCGTAAGATCTCGGAGCTCAGGACGTGAGATCGCCGCCGTCCCGCCTGGGGTGACCCTGATTCGCCCGGAGGATTTCACGTAACTTTCATCGCCTTCGCCGGCGTCCGTTCCGTCGTATGTCGCCGGTAACCAGGGCCGATCTGTCGAGACGACCTGCGGGGTGAAAGCGGCTTTACCCGCGTCGTTGACAGCCCCGCAGGTTCGAGCCGACACTTTCGCCGTCTGTCCGATAATTTCGCCCGCTACGAAGGGTCTCGACCGCTGTCGATCCGGATCGCGGACCGCGACAGGGTCCTCAGATCGGCGGCCGTGTGACGACCGGCCAACCTCCGCCGCGGCGCTGCGGGGGCCGCCACCCCGGCCGTCGGCACCACGTCGCTCCGGCCGCCGTCGGCCCGTTGAGGAGGAGGCGCGTACATGAATCACCTTCCCGTCCGGATGAGAAGCCGCGGGTCCGGCGGCGTACGGCTGTTCATCGGCCGTGTCTGCGCCGTGGCGCTGGCCGCTGCCGTGGCGTTGCTGCCCGGTGTCGCCAACGCGGCCGTGACGACGAACCAGACCGGCACCAACAACGGATACTTCTATTCGTTCTGGACCGACAGCCAGGGCACGGTCTCCATGGAGCTGGGCTCCGGCGGAAACTACAGCACCTCCTGGCGCAACACCGGCAACTTCGTCGCCGGCAAGGGCTGGAACCCCGGCGGGCGCCGTACGGTGACCTACTCGGGCAGCTTCAACCCGTCGGGCAACGCCTACCTGGCGCTGTACGGGTGGACGAGGAACCCGCTGGTGGAGTACTACATCGTCGACAACTGGGGCACCTACCGGCCCACCGGGACGTACAAGGGCACCGTCACCTCCGACGGCGGCACGTACGACATCTACCAGACGACGCGTTACAACGCGCCGTCCATCGAGGGCACCCGGACGTTCAACCAGTACTGGAGCGTCCGGCAGCAGAAGCGGACCGGCGGCACCATCACCATCGGCAACCACTTCGACGCCTGGGCCCGCGCCGGCATGTCGCTCGGCAGCCACGACTACCAGATCCTCGCCACCGAGGGCTACCAGAGCAGCGGCAACTCCAACATCACCATCGGCGGCACGACCGATCCGTCGCCCTCGCCCTCGCCCTCGCCCTCGCCCCGCCCCTCGCCCACGGTCTCGCCGTCCTCGCCGGGAGGCAACACCGGCCCGTGCCGTGTGTCCTACACCAAGAACGAGTGGAACAACGGCTTCACCGCCGAAGTGAACATCACCAACACCGGCAGCGGCACGATCAACGGCTGGACGCTGGCCTGGTCGTTCTCCGGCGGCCAGCAGATCACCAACTCCTGGAACGCCACCGTGAGCCAGAGCGGCTCGTCGGTGACCGCGCGCAACATGTCCTACAACGGCTCGCTGGCCCCCGGCGCCAGCACGTCGTTCGGGTTCCAGGGCACCCACTCGGGCAACAACCCGAACCCCTCGGCCTTCAGCCTCAACGGCTCGGCCTGCACCACCGGCTGACCAGCACCACACAGCGTGGCGGGAGCGGGCGCCCTCGGGCCCCGCTCCCGTCCGCACGTCCGGCCTCTGGCGGAAACCACCCCGGCGGACGGAACCGCCCGTGCCGTACGGAACCGCGTCTGCCGGCGGGGGTGACCCGGCCGGCGATCCCCGGCCTGATGGTCGAGCTTGAGGGGACCGCCGTCGCCTGACGCGGCCATGCCGCCTCCGCCCGTGCCGCCTCCGACCGTGCCCCTCCGCCCGTGCCGCCTCCGGAAGGGCTGCCGGAGGCGGCACTTACAGGCGCGGTCGGCCGGGCCCGGCTCGTGCGGATGCTCGCTACCTGTCGAGCAGATCAAGCCTGCGCTCGAGGTCGTTCCCGTTTCCTGTACGGCCGGCGTCGTGGACGCGGGATCACGCTGGTCAGCGACCGATCAGCGTGAGGGGCGGGGCGACGACATCAGCCCGCCGCGTGCGCGTAGCACCTCGCGGCCGCGTTGCGAATCGGGGAAACGGCCGAGCATCGCGCGCAGCTCGGCCGCGCCCACGTTCGCGCCGAACGGCTCCGTTCCCGGCTCCATCCGTACGCCCTCGGCGAGCGGGCCGGCGGCCACCGGGTCGAAACCGAGCGCGTCCACGATCGAGGCGGCCACCTCGACGTCGTCCGGGTCGTCGCCCGCGATGGCGATCGCGCGGCGGCCGGGAGCGCCGGTGGGACGGGCGCCTTCCTCCAGGTCGTGGTAGCCCATGTGGTTGAAGGCCTTGACGACCCGGGAACGCGACAGGAACGCCTGAACGATCTCGCTGGAGGACGTGCGGGGGTCGGTGAGGTCGTCCCGCACCCCGTCCACCTCCGGCCAGTGGTTCATCGCGTCGAGCACGAGCCTGCCCCGCAGCGCCTCGGCGGGGACGTCGCGGTGCTTGCCGAGCGGCAGGGCCAGCACCACGACGTCCGCCTCTGACGCCGCCTCCGCCGCGGTCACCGCGACCGCCCCGGGCGTGACGACCTCGACGACGAGGGAGATCCGTGCGGCCTCCCCGGAGCCCGCGATCAGGACGCGGTAGCCTGCCGCGACGGCGAGGCGGGCCAGCACGGTGCCGACCTTGCCGGCGCCGAGGATGCCGATGGTGCGGACGTCGCCGGGTTTCATGGTCGCTCCGGATCGCCGGCGGCTCACGCGTGCACCGCGTCCGCGGCGAGCAGTTCGCGTACGCGCGGGGCGACCTCGCGGCCGAGCAGCTCGATCGTGCGGGCGCGGGCGTCGCGAGGAAGGTGCATGATGTCGTATTTGAGGTCGAAACGGCTCAGGCGCAGGTCGCGGGCCATCCTGACGATCTTGCGGGCGACCGTCTCGGGCGATCCGACGAAGAGCGCGCCGTGCTCGATCTCGGCCTCGTACCGCTCCCGGTCGGGCGCGTAGAAGCCGCGCTCGGCCGCGAAGTCCTCGACCACCGGCCGCCAGTAGCGCCACCAGGTCTCGACGGCCTCCTCGTCGGTGTCCGCGACGAGGCCGAGCGAGTGCTGGCCGATCGGCAGCTCGGGGTGTCCGAAGCGGCCGAGCGCCGTGAGGTAGAGCTCGACGTTCCTCGCGAACCGCTGCGGCCGTCCGCCGATGATGGCCATCATGAGCGGCAGGCCGTGCCGGGCGGCGCGCACCACGGAGTCGGGGCTGCCCCCCACGCCGATCCAGGTGGGGATGCCTCCCGGCCGCATCCGGGGATGCAGGAGCCGCCCGGTGAGCGGCGCCCGCACCGTGCCCGACCAGGTCACCCGCTCCTCGCGTTCGAGCCGCAGGAAGAGATCGAGCTTCTCCTCGAAGAGCCGCTCGTAGTCGGCCAGGTCGTAGCCGAACAGCGAGAACGACTCGGTCACGGAGGCGCGGCCCAGCACGATCCGGGCCCGGCCGTCCGACACCGCGTCGAGGGTGGAGAACTCCTGGTAGAGCCGCACCGGGTCGTTCGTGCTCAGCACCGTCACGGACGTGCCGAGCCCGATGCGCCGGGTGGCGGTGGCCATCGCGGCGAGGAGCACCGGGGTCGCGGAGTCGTTGTGCCCGTCCCGGTAGTGTTCCCCGACGCTGAAGACGTCGAGCCCCACCGACTCGGCGAGCCGGGCCTCCTCCACGAGCAGGCGTACGGTCTCGGCGTCGTCGAGCACGCGCCCGCCGTCCGTCGCCACCTCCCCGAACGAGTTGAGTCCCAGCTCGAAGCGTGGGTGGCCGATTTCGCCGGCGGTCATGGTGTCTCCCCGTCCCGGCATGCCAGACATATCGATCATCTCCCCGTACGTGTGCCGGCGGCATGGAGCAGCGCTCCCCGCCGGCCTCGATGACGTGCGGATACCTGGTTACACGCCGATGATCGGTAACTTCAATCGAACCCTGGTCACATGAAGGGAACCGGCCGGGGGCTCAGCCGAGATCGTCGGGGTCGGCGCCGGCCGCCGTGTCGAAGGCGTGGCGGTTGGCGCGGATCGTGTCCTGGTTGTCGGCCGCCCACCGGGTGAGCGCCAGGACGGGCTCGGACAGGGTGCGTCCGAACGGGGTGACCTCATACTCGACCCGGGGCGGGACCTCCGCGTAGATCACGCGCTTGACCAGGCCGTCACGCTCCAGGCCGCGCAACGTCAGCGTCAGCATGCGGCGGGAGATGCCGGGGGCCGTACGCAGCAGCTCGGTGAAGCGCATCGGCCCGTTGCCGAGCAGCCCGATGAGGATCAGGCTCCACTTGTCGCCGATCCGGTCCAGCACGGATCGCAGGACGTCCGGGTCGTGCTCCAGGCAGGATCTGCCCAGCGAGCGCAGCACCCTGTCCGCCTCGGCCTGGTGGGACATAGGGCTCCCGCCTCCTCCGTCACCCGAGGTGATCACATTCTGTCGCCCTGAGAGGTCGTCAAAGCGTACATCGGTGACGAAATGTGACCACCCTGGCTCGGTCACGTAACGGCATGCCTCACATAGCGGCCCTGACGTAGCGACGCAGCGTGGCGGCCTCACCGGCCGGCATACCGGGGTCGTCGCCGGGGACGAACCCGAGTGCCGTGCCGATCCTCCTGCCGGTCGATGCCAGCGTGCCCATGACCGCCCGCCACACGGTGGTCGAGATGGCGATCCGCGGCCGTGGGTCACCGGCTGAAGACGTCTGCGGCGGCCGGCACCCGCCGCCACTGCTGCTCGGCTGGTGAGCCAGAACAGCGGCGAGCGCCTCGACGTCGCCAGTGGCTCCACCGCCGACGGGGCGACCGTCATCCAGTACACCTGCGGCAGCGGCACCGACCAGCAGTGGACCCGCACCGAGTCGTGACCCGCGGGCGGCCTACTGGAGGTAGGCCGCCAGGCCGAGCCCCTGGTCCCGTACGGCACCGGCGACGAGGCCGGCGATCTGACGGGCGCCCGCGGCCTCGAAGTGGGTGTGGTCGTTGGCGAAGAAGGCGCCGACCGGGCCCGAGGTGTAGTCGCCGTTGAACGGGCAGAAGTGGAGGCTGTTGTAGAGCGTGTAGCTCAACTTATGGAGGTCGATCACCGGGGCGCCGGTGGCGGAGCCGACGGTGAAGGTGTCGGTGACGAAGCCGCGGTTGGGAGTGGCGGTGCTCCCGCTGCAGGTCAGGGCGGCCACCGGGGTCACGAGCACCGGGTTCGCGCCGCGCTGCTGTGCGGCGCGGACCATGGTGGTGAGCAGCTCGCGATAGCGGGCGGCGCCGACGTGGCGGGGACAGGACGGGTCGCCGTCGTTGATGCCGAACTGGATGAACAGATAGTCGCCCGCCTTCATCCCGGTCGAGGCGTCGAGCATCGACTGCCACCGGGAGGCGTAGGCGGTCGAGCTGAGCGCGCACTCGCCGCTGGAGTTCATGCTGTTGGTGACGGCCGACTCGTACAGCCAGGTCTGGACGCTGCGGCCGCCGACGGCGTTGTTGACGACGGTGGCGTTCGTGGTCAGGTACTGACCGAGCTCCCGGCCCCAGCCGACGATGGGGGCGCCGGAGCTGTTGGCGACGGTGGAGTCGCCGGCCAGCCATACGGTGATCCGCCCCTGGGCCGGAGTGGGGCTCGGTGTCGGGCTGGGGCTGGGGGAGCGGGTCGGCGAGGCGCTGGGGCTGGGGCTGGGGGAGCCGGTGACGCCGCCCGTGCAGGTGACCCCGTTGAGCGTGAAGCTCGCCGGTGCGGGGTTGGCGGAGCTCCACGAGCCGTTGAACCCGAAGCTCACCGACGCGTTGCTCGCGATGGTGGGGTTGTAGTCCACGTTCACGGCGGTGACGGCGGACCCGGTCTGGGTGACCGCCGCGTTCCACGCCTGGGTGATCCGCTGGCCCGCGGTGAACGACCAGCCGAGGGTCCAGCCGTTGATCGTGTCGCCAAGGTTGGTCACCGTGACGTCCGCGCCGAATCCGCCGGGCCACTGGTTGGTGATCCGGTAGGTGACGGCGCATCCGGTGGCGGCGTCGGCGGGCGCCGCGCCCGCCACCCATGTGAGCGCTCCCGTCAGCACGGCCGCGGCCGAGGTGACCAGGGCGGCGGCTCGTCGCCTCAACGTGCTCATCGGCATTCTCGCTTTCTCCGGGTCGGGGTCTGCCGGACCGTGTGACGGCGGTCCGTCCGGTCGCACCGGCCGCCGCGCCCCCGGGCGGGTGCGGCGGCCGGCGTCGCCGGGCTCATATGGCCCGGCATCCGGCGCTGCCGGGCTTGTACGGCCCGGCGTCCCGGGCTTATACGGCCCGGCATCCGGCGTCGTTGAGGGTGAAGGAGCCCGGCGCGTGGTTGGCGCCGTTCCAGGTCGCGGTGAAGCCCACGGTCGCGGACGCACCGGGGGCGAGCGCCGGGCTCCACGACGGCCCGGTGACGGTGACGGTCGGCCCGGTCTGGGTGAACGTGCCGTTCCATCCCTGGCCGATCTGCTGGCCGTCGGGGAAGGTCCAGCGCAGCGCCCACGGGCTCACCGTGCCGGACCCGGTGTTGGTGACCTGTACGTCGGCCTGGAATCCGCCGGGCCACTGGTTGGTCACGGTGTAGCGCACCTCGCACGCCGCGGCCGGGCCGCCCGGTGTGGTGCTGGGGGACGGGGAGGCGGTCGGTGTCCGCGTCGGGCTCGGGCTTGGCGTGGGGGTGGGCGTGGGGATGGGTGTGGAAGTCGGGGTGGGGGTGAGGGTCGGAGTAGGGGTCGTGCGCGGCGGGAGGTGGTCGGCCACGATCGGCGCCAGCCTGGCCGCGATGGCGCGGTGCCCGGCGTCGTTGGGGTGGACGTTGTCGGACAGGCCGTCGGGCGGCACCCACCCGTCCGTGGGAACGAAGAAGACGTTGCGGTCACCGGCGTCGTTGACGGTCCGCACCGCGGCCTGGGTCTGCGGGACGAACCGCCCGCGGAAGGTCTGCAGGGCCAGGATCGCGGCCCTCGGGTACTTGCCGCGGATCGTGCGCAGCAGGCCGGTGTAGGAGTCCTGGAACTGGGCCGTGGACACGCCGTGCCCCACGTCGTTGGTGCCGAGGTTGATCACGACGACGTCCGCCTGGTAGCGCGAGAAGTCGTGGTCGGGGGCCCCGTCGACGGCGCTGACCTTCACGAAGCGCCGGTCCAGGCCGACGCATCCGTCGGCGGTGGTGACCAGGCAGGCGCCGCCCTCCGCGACCTGCATGTGGTCGAGCCCGAGCTGCTCGCCGACCAGCCAGCCGTACGCGGTGAGGGCGTTCTTCGAGGTGGTGGTGCCGACGGTGATGGAGTCGCCGACGAACTCGACCATGCCGCCGGCCGGACGCGCGGGCAGGGTGCGCGCGCCCGGGTCGAGGACCAGGCCCTGGAACACCGCGTCGCCGTGGTAGGAGCCCGCCACCACGCGGTAGGACACGCGCAGGGTGTGGTCGCCGGCCGGGAGCGGGGTGGGGGTGAGGTCGACCGTGCCCCGCACGTTCTGCAGGTAGACGTCGGGGCGGCCGTCGATGCTGTAGTAGAGGTCGATGGCGTTGCGCTGCTTCAGCTTGACGGTGGTGCCGGTGAAACCGGTGGTCAGGTAGGCACCGGCCCACCCCGGGACGTAGGCGGAGCCGTCGCGGACGTCCCAGCGGCCGACGAAGCGGATGTTCGGGTCGGCAGGCGTCCCGTCACCTGCGGCGGCCTGGGCTCCGGGCGGCGCCGCGACCATGATCGCGAGCGCGGCGGTCAGTACGGTGACGAGCGCGGTCGCGAGAGCGGCGGCCACGACGGCGAGGCGCATGGGTTTCATGGCGCTCCGTTTCTCCTGGGGTGGGTTCGCCGAGGGGGTCGAACGCGTCAGTACCCCTGGGCGGGCGTACGCGTGGGCGAGGGAGGCCGGTCTGCCGGGGCGATGGTCGTTCATCGGCTCGTTCGCCGGACCGCCGGGGCGCGGGACGTGAAACATTCATGTGGACGAGGCGATTCGCTTCCGGGCCGGCGCCGCGCGCGGCGTACTTCCGGTCGCTCCGGAGGCGGGTCCCACCGGCCCGGAACGCGGGTCGCGCCGCAGGTCATGCTCGCCCGCGAACGGTCGTGACGCTGGGGTCTTCCCACGTGGGCCTCCGGACGGACGGACGCGAGGACGGGGGACATCAGGTCTGGGAACGTTCACAGGATGAGAGTTGTCCCGTGCGACGTCAACGACCGTTAAACGGTCGCCTCTGGGGCCCCTTTTTGTGCTTATGCGCCGACGCTTCTCGGCAGGCCGCTGGTGGGCTACTGTGCACGTTCACAGAACCTCGTGAGGCGGAGACGTGTCCCGATGTCCCGCCCTACCGGAGTGCCCCGCGTACGGCGGGGACGATCCGTGTCCTGTGGAGGCTGGGAGAGACATGAAGAGACGTGGTCTCGCTGTGCCGCTGTGCGCGGCGGCGATGATGGCGGGGGCCGGTGTCGTCGCGGCGTCACCGGCCTCGGCGGCGAGCGGGTGCAGTGTCACCTACGCGGTCAGCAGCGAGTGGCCGGGTGGTTTCGGGACGAACATCACGATCAGCAACCTGGGCGACCCGATCTCCTCGTGGACGCTCGTGTGGTCCTATCCGGCGGGGCAGCAGGTGACGCAGGCGTGGAACGCGACCGTCACCCAGAGCGGATCGCAGGTCACCGCGACCAACGCCGCCTACAACGGGTCGGTGGGCACCGGCGGCAGCGTCTCCTTCGGCTTCAACGGCTCGTGGTCCGGGAGCAACCCGGCGCCGACGGGCTTCACCCTCAACGGCACGCCGTGCACGGGCGGCGTGACCGGTTCACCCAGCCCAACCGCGAGCCCGTCTCCGAGCCCGTCTCCGAGCCCGCCTCCGAGCGCGTCGCCAAGCCCGTCCCCGAGCCCGTCACCGAGCGCGTCGCCAAGCCCGTCACCGAGCCCGTCCCCGAGCCCGTCCCCGAGCCCGTCCCCGAGCCCGTCTCCGGGCGGGAAGAGGCTGACCATGCTGGGGGCGGACGTGTCCACCCTGCAGCGTGCCGGCGACCTGGGCGCGAGGTACTACGACGCGTCCGGCGCGCAGCGGGACCCGCTCGACATCCTCAAGGACATCGGGGTGAACTACGTCCGGCTGCGGATCTGGAACAACCCGGCCAGCGGCTACAACAACAAGGCCAAGGTGCTGCAGTACGCCAAGACCGTGAAGGCCAAGGGCCTGAAGCTGCTGGTCGACTTCCACTACTCCGACACCTGGGCGGATCCCGGCAAGCAGTACAAGCCGGCGGCGTGGGCGAGCCACGGGATCGGCCAGTTGCAGACCGACGTCTACAACTACACCTACGACGTGTGCTCCAGCCTCAAGGCGCAGGGCACCACCCCTGACAGCGTGCAGATCGGCAACGAAATCAACGTGGGCATGCTGTGGAATGACGGCAAGGTCGTCAACAACGACTTCACCAACCTGAGCCTGCTGCTCAAGGCCGGCTATAACGCGACGAAGGCGTGCAACTCCGGCACCCAGGTGATCATCCACACCGCCGACGCGGACAGCGACGCGAACGCCCGCTGGTTCTACGACGGCATCAGGGCCAAGGGCGTGTCGTGGGACATCACCGGCCTGTCGTACTACTGCTACTGGCACGGCACGATGCCCAACATGGCGGGCGTGGTCGCCGACATGAAGTCCCGCTACGGCAAGGACGTGATCCTCGCCGAGACGGCCTATCCCTACACCACGGCCAACGGCGACGGCACCCCCAACGTGATCTCCTCCTCCGAGCCGTGCTCCGGATATCAGGCGACGCCCGCGGGGCAGGCGGCCAACTTCACGGCGGTGCAGACAACCGCCCGCGACGCGGGCGCGATCGGCGTCTTCTACTGGGAGCCGACCTGGTACGCCGTGCCCGGCAACGGCTGGGACCCGGCCGACATCAACGGCTCCGGCGACGGCTGGGACAACCAGGCGATCTTCGACAGGAACGGCCGCCTCAACCCCAACGTTCGCTGGACGCCGTAAAGCCCCCGTGACCCGGGTGGTCCGCCTGGGACCACCCGGGTCACGGATCGGGGATCAGGCCGCCGATCAGGGCGAGGTTCTTGACGGCGGCCAGGCCGTACTGGGCGGTGGCGTTGGTGGACACCCACGGGGCCTGCTCCGTCGGGTTGAAGCGTGGAGGCGACCTTCTCTGCCCGCCACGGCAGGTCCGGCCCGTAGCCGTCGCCCGTGTAGAACTCCTGCCACACCCGGGCGGCCAGGTCGTCCCGCTTGAGCCGGGCTGCGGCGTACGCGGTGAGCCGGGTGGTGGCCCTTATACCGGGGAGCGGCCTCTCTAGCCTTCACGGAGCCTGCGTTGCCGGCGAGCCCTTCCGGCCTGCACCTCCGGATCGCGCACCTGGACCGTACGCCCCTGGCGACAGCCCGGAAGCCTCTGCGAATCATCTCCGGGCACAACGCTTCTGGCCGTCGCGGTGCCCTCGTGCCGGGCGTGACCTTTCCAGCCTTCACGGAGCCCGCGTTGCCGGCGACCCTTCTGGCCTGCACACCCGGCCCGTACACCTGGACTGCACGCCGCGACGACAGCCGGAAGGTTTTGCGAGCCGTCTTTGGACGGGACGTCGT